>CAXTFY010000130.1:0-12515 GCA_964243265.1 uncultured Acetobacteraceae bacterium
CGTTCGTCGTCATGATCAGGATGACGTTGCGGAAGTCCACAACCTTGCCGTTGTGGTCGGTCAGTTTACCGTGGTCCATCACCTGCAAAAGGATGTTGAACAGGTCCGGATGCGCCTTCTCGATCTCGTCCAGCAGCAGCACGCAATGCGGGTGCTGGTCGATGGCGTCGGTCAGCATGCCGCCCTGGTCGAACCCAACATAGCCTGGTGGTGCACCGATCAGCCGGCTGATGCTGTGCCGCTCCATGTACTCGCTCATGTCGAACCGGGTCAGCTCGATCCCCAGCGTGCTGGCCAACTGCCGCGCGACCTCGGTCTTGCCGACGCCGGTGGGGCCGCTGAACAGGTAGTTGCCGATCGGCTTCTCCGCCTCGCGCAGCCCGGCGCGGGACAGCTTGATCGCGGCTGACAGGGCCTCGATGGCCTTATCCTGGCCGAACACCATCGCCTTCAGGTCGCGCTCTAGGTTACGCAGCGTCTCCTTGTCGTCGGCGCTGACGCTCTTGGGCGGGATGCGGGCAATCTTGGCCACGATTTCCTCGACGTCCTTCAACGTCACCAGCTTCCGCCGCTTGCCCTCGGGCTGCAGCATGCGGCTGGCGCCGACCTCGTCGATCACGTCGATCGCCTTGTCCGGCAGCTTGCGGTCGTTGATGTACTTCGACGACAACTCCACCGCGCCGCGGATTGCCTCGTCGGAGTAGGTGACCTTGTGGTGCTTCTCGTAGTTGCTCTTGAGGCCGCGCAGGATCTTGATCGCATCTTCCTGCGACGGCTCATTCACGTCGATCTTCTGGAACCGCCGGACCAGGGCGCGGTCCTTCTCGAAGTAGTTGCGGTATTCCTTGTAGGTCGTGCTGCCGATGCAGCGCAGCGCGCCAGCCGCCAGGGCGGGCTTCAGCAGGTTGGAGGCATCCATCGCACCGCCGCTAGTGGCGCCGGCACCGATCACCGTGTGGATCTCGTCGATGAACAGGATGCTGCCGGCATGCGCCTCCAGCTCGGTGACGACCGCCTTCAGCCGCTCCTCAAAGTCGCCGCGATAGCGGGTGCCCGCCAGCAGCGCGCCCATGTCCAGCGCAAAGATGGTGGACTTCAGCAGCACCTCGGGCACGTCGCCTTCGACGATACGCTTGGCCAGGCCCTCGGCGATGGCGGTCTTACCAACGCCGGGATCACCGACATACAGCGGGTTGTTCTTGGTGCGCCGGCAGAGGATTTGGATCGTCCGCTCGATCTCGCTGTCGCGGCCGATCAGCGGGTCAATCTTCCCCGTGGCGGCCTTCTTGTTCAGGTTCACGCAGTAGTTGCTGAGGGCGTCCTGCGCCTTGCGACCGGGCTTCTCCTCGCGTTCATTGCCCTCGCTCGGACCCTCGTCCTTCGCCCCGGTGACCGGCCGCTGCGTCGCACGGCCCGGCGCCTTGGCAATGCCATGGCTGATGAAGTTGACCGCATCCAACCGGGTCATGTCCTGCAACTGCAGGAAATATACGGCGTGGCTCTCACGCTCGCTGAACAGGGCGACCAGGACATTGGCGCCGGTCACCTCATCGCGGCCGCTGCTCTGGACATGGATGGCAGCACGCTGCACAACGCGCTGGAAGCCGGCAGTCGGCTTCGGATCACCCGGACGGTCGGTGGCAAGGCCAGAAAGGTCCTTGTCCAGGAACTCGCCCAAGTCCTGCCGCAGCTTGTCGAGATCCACCCCACAGGCGCGTAGAACCGTGGCAGCATCGCTGTCGTCGGCCAGTCCAAGCAGGAGGTGTTCCAAGGTCGCGTACTCGTGCCGGCGTTCGCTCGCCAGCGAAAGGGCGCGGTGCAGCGTCTGTTCAAGGTTGCGTGACAGCATATCAATGACGCTCCTTCGCGCGGGGGCTGGGTCGCAGCACACCCGGGACTACCCGAGTATGCAAGGGACTAACGCCCCGTGATCAATATAAAGAGTCTAGATAGGTAAACGTTCGTTGGTGGTCAGTGTCACTCTTTCTCGATTGTGCATTGCAGCGGGTGCTGATTCTGCCGGGCTAGATCCATCACCTGCGTCACCTTGGTCTCTGCCACCTCGTAGGTGAAGGCGCCGCACACGCCGACTCCACGGCGGTGGACATGCATCATGATGCGCGTCGCCTCCTCGCGCGTCTTCTGGAAGAAGCGCTCCAGGACGTGGACGACGAACTCCATAGGCGTGTAGTCGTCGTTGAGCATCAAAACCTTATACATCGCCGGCTTGCGCGTCTTCGGGCGGGTCTTGACCACGACGCCTGTGTTTGGACCGTCCCCGCTGCCGCCACGCTTGTCGTTGTCGCTCATTGCCTTGACATCCTGACGGCCACGCCCCTCGTCGCGCCGTCCCTCTAAGACCAACGCACTACGCCATGCATGCGACGGGCCAGCCAGCTTCATGCCGTCCGGTCAGAGCCGTCGCGCCTGACAGAGATAAGCATATCGGACGCCAAGCTCACGGGAAAAGAGTGTTGAGAGGGTTTACCGGACATCTGACGGGTAGGGCCGAACGGAAAAAGGCCCGGAGCAGATGCCCCGAGCCTTCATTCAGCCTCCGCCGGCCTGCGCCGGCGGTTGCCAGAGGTTGCCTTACGCGGCCTTGCCGAAGCTCTCGACCGCCAGCGTCACCCGGCCAGCGATCGGCGCGATGGCCTGCTCGGCGAGCTTGAGGCTGGTCTCGGCGACCTGGCTGGTCTGCGCCATCGCCTTCTCGACGGTCATGCGGGCCAGAGTGGCCTGCATGTCCATGGCGTCCTTGATCGAACGGACGCCGGCCATGGCGCGGAACGTCGCCATCATCTCCTCCAGGGAGGACTGTGCGGTGGCGGCCATCTGCTTGCCCATGTCCTGCATGCCCGTGGCCAGGATCTGGCTGGAACGGACGTAGGCCTCGACGTTGCCCTGGCTGAAGCTGACGAGGTCTTTTGCTGTGTTCATGCTAACATTCCCTTTGATGGACCGGAGGTGGCGCCCCGGTGTGGTCGGATGCGCCCGGCCAAGCTTCCCGGCCACTGTGGGCGGGCACCGGCAAGGCGGCGGCGGTGCGGCGTCCGGCCCGATCAGGGTTGTATGCTGCACTGCAACATCGCCTGTTTGGCGCATGGATGCGGGGGGCGCAACAGATATTTGCACGGGGTGAAATGATTTTCGCACATGGCTCCTGGCTGCTGGCTGCAACCATACGTAGCCTTCGCTTGGTAACGCTCTGTTGAATGTACGTGTTCATGGTGCTGGACAGCCGCAACAACGGCCACGTAGGATTGGGCTGTCACGAAAAGGATGGGTCGGAATGCCCGGTTTCTGGTCAACATCGCCGTGGGCGCGACGCCTGCTGTCAGCCGTGGCGGTGGCAGGGCTGTTCCTGTCGGCCAAGCCCGTGGCGGCGCAGGTCGGGTCCGACCGCTATGCGTCCATCGTGATCGACGCGGGCACTGGCGACGTGCTGTCGTCGGTCAACGCCGACGAGTTCCGCTACCCCGCCAGCCTGACCAAGATGATGACGCTTTACCTGCTGTTCGAGGCGTTGCAGGACCGGCGCGTGTCGCTGGACCAGTTGGTGCCGGTGTCGTCCTCGGCGGCGTCGATGTCGCCGACCAAGCTGGGCCTGCTGCCCGGCACCATGATCACGGTCGAGCAGGCGATCCTCGGGCTGGTCACCAAGTCCGCCAACGATGCCGCTGCCGCCCTGGGCGAGCTGATGGGCGGGGACGAGGAGCGGTTCGCGCAGATGATGACCCTGCGGGCACGCGCGCTCGGCATGTCGCGGACCACGTTCCGCAATGCCTCCGGCCTGCCTGATTTCGGTCAGGTGACGACGGCGCGCGACCTGGCAGTGCTGGCCCGGCGCCTGGTGCAGGACTACCCGGTGCAGTACCGGTACTTCAGCACGCCGTCCTTCGTGTTCCACGGGCGCACCATCCTGAACCATCAGCACCTGTTGCAGACCTACCCCGGCGCGGACGGCATCAAGACCGGGTTCATCAACGACTCCGGCTACAACCTCGTCACCTCGGCGCTGCATGGCAGCACGCGGCTGATCGGCGTGGTCCTGGGGGCGGCCAACGGGGGCGAGCGGGACGATCACATGGCCTCGCTGCTCGACGCCGGGTTCGAGCGCATGGGCGTGCCTTACATGATGGCGCGGCAGGTGCCGCAGGCGCCGGCCCGGGCGCCGTCCCTCGTCAGCGCCGCCCAGGCGACACCGTTGCCTCCTGCGCCGTATTCCGGCGCCTACCAGGCGGCGCCGTATCAGGATGCGCCGTTCGCTGTCGCCACGGCATCCGCTTCCCGCAACTATGCGGCACGGGCTGCGGACGCCCGGGCCTACGCGCCAGCCCGGCAACGCATGGCGGAGCCGGCCGGGCGCCGCATCCCGGAAGGACGGCCAGAGTTCCGGGCGGACACCCGGTTCGAGCGCTACCGGGTCCGGCCGATCCTGGCGTCCGTGCCCCGCCAGGTCCTGCCGGTGCGGGGATACGATCCGTTGGCGGCGGCCCGGACGACGCGGCAGGCTGGCGCCCATGCCGCGGCCTGGCCGCTGCCGCGCCACTATCCGGGCTAGGGCAGCCTCCACCCTTGCACCCTGCGCCGCCTCTGCGCATTTTGAGGGGACGGCGGGCGGGCTGGCCCAGCCAACGCAGGGAATAAGGACGCATGGACGGCGGAGCCGACTCAAGACGCATCACCATCCACCTGCCCGAGGACTTCGCGGGGATGCGCGCCGCCGGGCAACTGGCGGCCGAGACGTTGGACATGATCACCGCCCATGTCCGCCCCGGGGTGACAACGGGCGAGCTGGACCAGGTGTGCCATGACTTCATGGTGGCCCGCGGCGCCGTGCCGGCGACCCTGGGCTACCGCGGCTACCAGCATTCCAGTTGCACCAGCATCAACCATGTCGTCTGCCATGGTATCCCGGGCGACCGGCGGCTGGTCGAGGGCGACGTGCTGAACATCGACGTGACCGCCATCCTGGACGGCTGGCACGGCGATAGCAGCCGGATGTACGTGGCCGGCCAGCCCTCCACCAAGGCGGCCAAGCTGATGGACGTGACGTATGAGGCGATGATGCGCGGCGTCGCCGCCGTCCGGCCCGGTGCCACGCTGGGCGACCTGGGGCACGCCATCCAGGCGTTCGTCGAGGGCAACCGGTTCAGCGTCGTGCGCGACTTCTGCGGCCATGGCATCGGCCGGCGCTTCCACGAGGCGCCGAACATCCTGCACTTTGGCCGCGCCGGCGAGGGCCCGGTGCTGCGGCCGGGCATGTTCTTTACCGTCGAACCTATGGTGAACGCCGGGCGTCCCGAGGTGAAGGTGCTCGATGACGGATGGACCGCCGTCACCCGCGACCGCAGCCTGTCCGCGCAGTTCGAGCACATGGTCGGCGTGACGGAGACAGGCGTGGAGGTGTTCACCATCTCCCCCGCCGGACTGCACAAGCCGCCCTACGGGGTATGACGGCGCCCAGTGTGGCGACTGATACGGCGACCGGAACGGCGCATGCCACCACGCACCGGCTGCGGTTCAACGACACCGACCGGCTGGGCCACGTCAACAACGCAGTGTTCGCGGTGATGCTGGAGCAGGGCCGGTCGGAACTTGCCGTGGCGGCCGGGCTGCCGATCGAGGCGCCGGGTGGAGCGGAGGGTGCGTCTCTGGTGATCGTCCGGCTGGAGCTGGACTTTGTGCGGGAGATGGCCTGGCCCGGCGATGTGCTGATCGAGACGGAGGTGTCCAAGCTGGGCGGCAAGTCCATCCAGTTGCGCCAACGCCTGATCTCTGGCGGCGGGCTATGTGCCCGGGCAGCAACCGTGCTGGTCGTGATGGACCTTGCGACGCGCAAGGCCCTGCCGCTGACCCCGGCCTGGCGCGGCAGCCTGGACCGCTGGCTGGTGCCTGACGCGCCGGCGCCCTGATGGCAACCGGGCCGGACGACCTGTTCAAGCGGCAGAAGCGCCCGGTCCCCACTTCACGAACGCCCGCGGCCCTGCCCGAGCCGGCTTCGCCGTCCCCCATGTCGGCCGAGGGCCACCGCGCCCGCATGCGCCTGCGGCTGCTGACGGCCGGGCCGGACAGCGTGGCCGACCATGAACTGCTGGAGATGGTTCTGTTCCTGGCCCTGCCCCGGCGCGACACGAAGCCGATCGCCCGCGCGTTGATGACCCGCTTCGGCAGCTTCGCCAACGCCGTCACTGCCCCGCTGCCCGAGTTGCGCGGCATCGAGGGCCTGGGCGACGCCGGCGCCGCCGCGCTGAAGACCATCCAGGCCGCGGCGCTGCGCCTGCTGCGGTCCGAGGTGATGAGTCGCCCGGTGCTGAACAACTGGAAGACGGTGATGGCCTACCTCACCGCCGTGCTGTCGCGGGAGCGGGTGGAGCAGTTCCGCGTCCTGTTCCTGGACAACCGCAACCGCCTGCTGGCCGACGAGGCGCAGTCGCGCGGCACGGTGAACCATACGCCGGTCTATCCGCGGGAGGTGGCGAAGCGCGCCCTGGAGCTGAACGCGACGGCGCTGATCCTGGTGCACAACCATCCCAGCGGCGACCCCAGCCCCTCAAGGGACGACATAGAGATGACCCGTCAGATCAGCGCTGCTGCGACAGCCCTGTCAGTGACGGTCCACGACCACGTCATCGTCGGCAACGGCCAGTGGTACAGCTTCCGCCAAGAAGGAATGCTGTAGCGCCAGGCGGCTGCAGCCCGCAGCGGCTTCTTCGTTGCTTGAAAGCCACTCCAAAAGTTTTTTGAGTCGCAAAAAAGCGGTCGATAACGTACGTTCTTGCAAGGTCAAACGCGTTTTAGAGCGGCAGAAAACCGTCATATCGTTCAAAGAGTCGGTATTAGGTCGGGTTCTGCCAAAAATTAAGCCATAATGATGGTGACCTTGCCTTTTGTGTGACAAATGTTGGACAATTAAGGACTCTCGTCGTCACACCCTGACGCCTGGCCTCTCCAGCGCAGCCACATCAAGGGCTTACAGTGCATATTCCCGACCTGCGTGGCATTGCCTCCCAAGAGCTGCTTGAAGCCGACGTCTGCGTCATCGGCAGCGGCCCGGCAGGCGCCACCATCATCCGTGAACTCGCCGGCACTGGGCTGCGGGCGGTGCTGCTGGAGAGCGGCGGCCGTGAGACGCAGCCATCCGTCGATGCCCTGAGCGAGGTCGAGAACGTCGGCTGGCCACGGTGCGTGGACCAGTCGCTGCTGCGCCCGCGCATTCTCGGCGGCGCGTCGCACCTGTGGACGGGCCGGTGCGCCCCGCTCGACGACATCGATTACGAGCGGCGGGACTGGGTGCCCCACTCGGGCTGGCCGCTCGGCCCGGAGGTGGTGGCGCCCTATTTGGACCGCACGGTCGCCCATCTCGGCCTCGGCATCGGTAGCGGTTACACCGGGGAGGATTTCTGGCGCCTGGCCCGCCGCCGCCTGCCCCGGCACGGCGTCAAGGGTGACGACCTGCTGCCGTTCTTCTGGCAATACAGCCGGGACGAGCGGAACCGCTTCGAGTCGATGCGCTTCGGCCCCCGCCTGCTGCGGCAACTGCCGCAGAACGTGCGGCTGATGACCGACGCGACGGTCCTACACATCAACACCAACCCGGCCGTCTCCGCCGTGCAGTCCGTCGAGGTCGCCAGTCCCGATGGCCGCCGTTGGACCGTCATCGCGCCGAACGTCGTGCTGTGCGCCGGCGGGATCGAGAACGCACGGCTGCTGCTGGCGTCCAACCGCACGGCCCCGGCCGGGCTGGGCAACCAGAACGACCTGGTGGGGCGGTTCCTCATGGACCATCCCCGCGGCTCCGTCGCCAGCTTTGCAGCCGCCGATTATGGCCGGTTGCGCCGGCACTTCGGCGCCCACAACGTTCGCTGCCCGACCGGCAACCAGCTATTCTACCAAGGCATGCGCCTGGGTCCTGCGATACAGCGGCGGGAGGGGCTGCTGAACTGCGCCGTCTGGCTGACCGAGATGGTGGCGCCCGACGACCCCTGGAGCGCGTTGAAGCGCGTCCTGCGCGACCGGGCGGTGCCGCGGCAGGACGCCCTGGCCATCATGTCCAACCTCGGCCTGTTCACCCGCGGGATACATCGTCACCTGATCCGGCGCCAGGGCCTGCCCCGGAAGTTCCTGGACCTGCGGCTGTCCTGCATCGTCGAGCAGCGCCCCGACCGGGACAGCCGAGTCACCCTGTCCGAGCGGCTCGACCGGTTCGGCGTGCCGATGCTGCGGGTTGACTGGCGGGTCAACGAGCAGGAGCAGCGGACGGTCCGCCGCATGGCGGAGCTGGTCGCGGCCGGACTGGAGGGGGCGGGGAACGCCCGGCCGGTGCTCGACGATTGGGTGCGCAACGCCGAGGGCTTCCCCAGCGAGTACCGGGATGTCGCGCACCCCACCGGGACGACGCGGATGTCCGCCGACCCGTCCTCGGGCGTGGTCGATGCGGATTGTCAGGTGCATGGGATCAACGGGCTGTATGTCGCGGGCAGCTCGGTGTTCCCGACCGGGGGGCATGCCAACCCGACGCAGATGATCGTCGCCCTGGCCGTGCGCCTGGCCGACACCCTGAAGGCGCGGCACCGGATCGCGCTGCCGCACATCGAGCGGACCGCAGTGCTGCAGATCGCCTGACGGGTTCTGCGCCGTGCCGCCGGCCGTCAGGCCAGGTGCCGCGCGATGTCGTGCCCGCCGTCCCAGATCAGCTTCAGCGCGACGTATAGCACCACCAGCAGCCCCACCCAGGCGATCCAGTGGTAGCGCTCCAGCAGCCGGGCGATCAGCCGGGCGGCCACGCCCATCAGCAGCACGGAGATCGCCAGCCCGGCCACCAGCACCCAGGGGTGCTGCAGCGACGCCCCGGCGACGGCCAGGACGTTGTCCAGGCTCATGGACAGGTCGGCCAGCACGATCTGCACCATGGCTTGGCGCATGGTCTTGGCCGGGGCGGCGCCGGGCGCGTGGTGCCGTGCGGCCTCGGCGCGGCGCAGTTCCCGGTACATGCGCCAGCACACCCATAGCAGCAGCAGCCCGCCGGCGAACAGCAGGCCGACGATGGCCAGCAGCTGCAAGGTGACGAACGCGAAGCCGATCCGCAGCACCGTGGCGGCGGCGATGCCGAGCAGGATGGCGCGCGACTTCTGCCCTTCCGGCAGGCCCGCGACGGCCAGGCCGACCACGACGGCGTTGTCCCCGGCCAGTACTAGGTCGATCAGCAGCACCTGGCCAAGGGCGGCGAGTTGAGGCAGCAACTGTTCCAGCGGATGTCCCCAACGCTTGCCAGCACGGCATGGCGGGCGTACTCCCCGCGCTTCGTCTGGTAACCCGACCAAAGCCACGAGGCCACCCATGGTTCCGCGCTACGCCCGCCCCGCCATGACCGCGATCTGGGCGCCGGAGAACCGATATCGCATCTGGTTCGAGATCGAGGCCCTGGCCGCCGAGGCGATGGCGGAGCTGGGCGCCATCCCCGCCGACGCCGCCCGCACCATCCGCAGCCGCGGCGGCGCCAAGCTGGCCCGGATCGGCCAGGCGGACCTCGACCGCATCGACGCCATCGAGCAGGAGACCCGGCACGATGTCATCGCCTTCCTGACCTGGCTTGCGGAGGATATCGGCCCCGACAGCCGGTTCGTGCACCAGGGCCTGACCAGCAGCGACGTGCTGGACACCACGCTGTCGGTGCAGATGACCCAGGCAGCGGACTTGCTGCTGGCCGACCTGGACCTGGTGCTGGCGGCGCTGCGGCGCCGGGCGATGGAGCACAAGTACACGCCCACCATCGGCCGCAGCCACGGCATCCATGCGGAACCGACCAGCTTCGGCTTGAAGCTGGCCGGGCACTACGCCGAGTTCGCCCGCAACCGCGCCCGGCTGGTGCAGGCCCGGGCGGAGATCGCAGTCTGTGCGATCAGCGGCGCCGTCGGCACCTACGCGCACGTGGACCCGCGCGTGGAGGAATACGTGGCGGACAAGCTGGGATTGCAGCCGGAGACGGTGTCCACCCAGGTCATCCCCCGGGACCGCCATGCCGCGTTCTTCTGCACCCTGGGCGTCATCGCCTGCGCCGTCGAGCGCCTGGCCACCGAGGTCCGCCACCTGCAGCGCAGCGAGGTCCGCGAGGCCGAAGAGTTCTTCCACCCGGGCCAGAAAGGCAGCAGCGCCATGCCGCACAAGCGCAACCCGGTGCTGAGCGAGAACCTGACCGGCCTGGCCCGCATCGTCCGCGCCGCCGTTACCCCGGCGCTGGAGAACGTCGCCCTGTGGCACGAGCGCGACATCAGCCACAGCAGCGTCGAGCGCGCCATCGGGCCGGATGCGACGGTGACGCTGGACTTCGCCCTGGTGCGGCTGGCCGGGATGATGGACAAGCTGACGATCTACCCGGAGCAGATGGCCGCCAACCTGGAGGCGCTGGGCGGCGTGGTGCATAGCGGCGAGGTGCTGCTGGCGTTGACCCGCTCGGGGATCTTGCGGGAGGACGCCTATCGCATCGTGCAGCGCAGCGCGATGGCGACGTGGTCCGGGCTGGGCCGGTCGGGCAGCCGCACGTTCCGGGAAAACCTGGAGGCGGACCCGGACGTGGCGGGCCGCGTGGCGCCAGCGGATCTGGACCGCGCCATGGCGGCCGACATGCACCTGGCCCATGTCGATCACGTATTCGCGCGCGTGTTCGGCCGCCAAGATTCTGACACGGCGGCGGCCTGAAGCCGCCACCGTTGCTGCGTAGGTCTGTGCATGGATCAAGGAGGTCCATCACATGCGCAAGTTCCTGATGACGTTGGCAGTCCTGGCCGGTGCCGCCGCGGTGGCGCCCGGTGCGAACGCGGCCCAAGCGGTCGCGGTGTTGCCACCCGGCGTGTCCGGACCCGTCGTGGCCGAGGGCACGCTGCTACAGCCGGTGCAGTATCATGAGGACTGGCGCTTCCGCGAGCAGCGGCGGCGCGAGGAGTACGAGCGGGTCCGCCGGCATGAGGAGTGGGTGCGCTGGCACCGCTTCCACGACGGCTATGGTCGCTGGTAGCGGGCGCTGGTAGCCGGCCGCACCCGGTGGCATACCCGCCGCCGTGTGCACCGTTGTTCTGAACCTGCGGCCAGGGCATCCCTGGCCGCTGCTGCTCGCCGCTAACCGGGATGAGCAGATCGGCCGCCCCTGGGACCCGCCTGGGGCGTATTGGCCGGACCGGACCGGCGTGGTGGCCGGGCGGGACCGCCTCGGCGGCGGCACCTGGATGGCGATGCGCGGCGGCCTGGTCGCGGCCGTGCTGAACCGCCCCGGCAGCCTCGGCCCGGCGCCGGGCAAGCTGAGCCGGGGCGAGCTGCCGTTGCTCGCCGTGGACCATGCCTCGGCGGCGCAGGCGGCGGCGGCGATGCAGGCCCTGGACGCCGGAGCCTACCGGACGTTCAACATGGTGCTCGCCGACCGGGCATCGGCCCACTTCGTGCGCGGGCTGGGTGCCGGGCGGCCGGAGGGCTGGGCCTTGCCGCCCGGCGTGCACATCGTCACCGCGCATGACCCGGACGATCCCGCCAGCGCCAGGGGCATGGCGCACCGGCCGCGGTTCCAGGCCGCGCCGGCGCCTGATCCGGGACGGGACGACTGGACGGCCTGGATCGGGCTGCTGTCAGACGCCTCGGGCGGGGCGACGGCGATCAACGTTCCGGCGCGCGACGGTTTCGGGACGGTCTGCGCCTCCCTGGTCGGCCTGCCGGCGGAGGGGACGCCGGTGTGGCTGTTCGCCGCCGGGCCGCCAGACCGGACGCGGTTCGTGCACGTCCCCCTTGCAACTTGACACGCCCAAGTTGACGCACCAGGCGTGGCGGGCGGACGCCTTGACTGCTATACCGGCGGCGCATGGCCCCCTGTCGGGCCGTGCAGCGATCAGGAGGCCACGCATGGCACGCCGCCGACAACTCTATGAAGGCAAGGCCAAGGTGCTGTTCGAGGGTCCGGAACCCGGCACGCTGGTGCAGTATTTCAAGGACGACGCCACCGCCGGCAACGGCACCAAGAAGGGGACCATCACCGGCAAGGGCGTGCTGAACAACCGCATCAGCGAGTACTTGATGATGCGCCTGTCGGATATCGGCGTGCCCACCCACTTCGTCCGCCGGCTGAACATGCGGGAGCAGTTGATCCGCGAGGTCGAGATCATCCCCCTGGAGATCGTGGTGCGCAACGTCGCCGCCGGCAGCCTGTCGGTGCGCCTGGGCATCCCCGAGGGCACGCGGCTGCCGCGCAGCATCATCGAGTACTACTACAAGAACGACGGCCTGAACGACCCGATGGTGGCCGAGGAGCACATCACGGCGTTCGGCTGGGCCAGCACGCAGGACATGGACGACATCGTCAGCCTGACGCTGCGGGTAAATGACTTCCTGTCCGGGCTGTTCCTGGGGGTCGGCATCATCCTGGTGGATTTCAAGCTGGAGTTCGGCCGGCTGTGGGAGGAGGACGACATGCGGATCGTGCTCGCCGACGAGATCAGCCCGGACAACTGCCGGCTGTGGGACAGCAAGAC
>CAXTFY010000131.1:0-9962 GCA_964243265.1 uncultured Acetobacteraceae bacterium
TGGGCAACCGCAGCGCCCGCGTGCTGCTGATCACCGACATGAACAGCCGCATTCCCGTGACCCTGGAGGGCAGTCACTCCCGCGCCATCATGGAGGGCACCAACACCAGCCGCCCCCACTTGGTCCACTGGCCGGAGGGCGTGATGCCGGTCGAAGGGGAGCGCGTCGTCACCTCCGCCGAGGCCAACGCCTTCCCCGCGGGCCTGCCGGTCGGCGTGGTGCACTACAGCGCCAGCAACGCGCCCGAGGTCGAGCCGGCAGCCAAGCTGGACCAGTTGGAGATCGTCCGCATCTTCGACTACGGCCTGCACGGCGTGACGCCGCCCGAGTCCGCCGCCCGTCCCTCCGAGCGGCGGCGCTAACCCCGTGGCGCCTGAACGCCTGCCCGGCATCCGGCCGCGCCCGACGCTGTGGCGCCAATTGGATGCAGCCTCGCGCGCCGCCTTCCCGGCGGCCTTCACCGCGCTGCTGCTGCTGCTGCTGGCGGCCCCGCTGCGGCTGCCGGGCCAGGCGCAGTTGCAGCCGGCGGCGGCGCTGGCCTGCGTGTTCTTCTGGTCGCTGTTCCGCCCGGCGTCCATGCCGCCACCGGCAGTGTTCCTGCTGGGCCTGCTGTCGGACCTGCTGGGGCTGGAGCCGCCGGGCATCAACGTGCTCACCCTGTTGATCGCGCACGGCCTGGCGGTGCGCTGGCGGCGGGTGCTGGCCGGACAGGGCTTCCTGGTGGTGTGGCTGGCCTTCGTCGCCGTAGCCGCCGGGGCGGCGGCGCTGGAGTGGGCGCTGACCAGCCTGCTGACGTTCCGCCTGCTGCCGGGCAGCCCCGGGGTGTTCCAGTTCCTGCTGACCGCCGGGCTGTATCCGGCGCTGGCGATGCTGTTCACCCGGGCGTACCGCGGCCTCGCCAACCCGGACGCCGCCTGATGGGCCGGATCGTCAAGGAGGACCGGCGCACCGGCGTGTTCACCCGCCGCGCCCTGCTACTGGGGGCCGGGCAGGTCGGCGTGTTCGGCCTGCTGGCCGCCAAGTTGTACCAGGTGCAGGTGACCGAGGGGGACCGCTACTCCACCCTGGCCGAGAGCAACCGCCTCAGCGCCCGGCTGATCGCCCCGCCGCGCGGGCGCATCCTGGACCGCTTCGGCACCGTCGTCGGCGGCAACCGGCTGAACTGGCGGGCGCTGCTGACGGTCGAGGAGGCGGAGGACGTGGACGCCACGCTGGACACCTTCGGCCGCGTGGCGCCGCTGCCCGACCACGAGCGCGCGCGGATCGAGCGCGAGCTGCACCACCGCCGCCGCTTCATTCCCCTGATCGTGCGCGAGTTCCTGACCTGGGAGGAGATGGCGCGCATCGAGGTCAACGCCCCGGACCTGCCCGGCATCTTCGTCGATGTCGGCACCACGCGCATCTATCCCGAGGGGCCGGCGCTGGCGCACGTGGTGGGCTACGTGGCGCCGCCCAGCGAGGCCGACATGGGCGGCGACGCCCTGCTCGCCCTGCCCGGCATACGCATCGGCCGAAACGGCATGGAGAAGGCGCAGGACCTCCATCTGCGCGGGCGCGCGGGCGCGGTGCAGATGGAGGTGAACTCGGTCGGCCGCGTGATCCGCGAGCTGGACCGGCAGGAGGGCACGCCCGGCCAGGACCTCGGCCTGACCATCGACACCACCCTGCAGAACGCGATCCTGCAGCGCCTGGGCGACGAGAGCGCGTCGGCCGTCGTGATGGACTGCCGCAACGGCGAGGTGCTGGCGATGACCACCACCCCGAGCTTCGACCCCAGCCTGTTCGACTCCGGCGTCAGCCAGGCGCAGTGGAACGCCTGGACCAGCAACCGCAAGACGCCGCTGATCAACAAGGCGGCGAGCGGCCTGTATGCGCCGGGCAGCACGTTCAAGATGGTCGTGGGCATGGCGGGGCTGGAGGCCAAGACGATCACCCCCGGCGACCGCATCCACTGCCCCGGCCACCTGGACATCGGCGACACCCGGTTCCACTGCTGGAGCAAGCACGGCCACGGCTCGCTGGACCTGCGCGGCGGGCTGAAGAACAGTTGCGACGTTTTTTTCTATGAGGTCGCCCGCCGCACCGGCATCGACCGGGTGGCGGCGATGGCCAACCGCTTCGGCATCGGCGTCGATCTCGGCGTCGAGCTGCCCGGCGCCCGCAAGGGCCTGATGCCCACCCGCGCCTGGCGCATGGGCCATGGCAAGGCGTGGAACATCGGCGACACCATCAGTTGCGGCATCGGCCAGGGCTACATCCAGACCACGCCCCTGGCGCTGTGCACCTACGTCAGCCGCGTTGCCACCGGCCGCGCCGTGCAGCCGCACCTGACCCGCACCATCGGCGGCGTGCTGCAGCCCGGCAGCAAGCCGGAAGACTGGCCCAGCCTCGGCCTGCCGGAGCGCAGCCTGCACATCCTGCGTGAGGGGATGTATGCCGTGGTGAACGAGGGCGGCGGCACGGCGCCGCACGCCCGCATCAACCTGCCGGGCATGCAGTTGGCCGGCAAGACCGGATCGAGCCAGGTGCGCCGGGTGTCGCGGGCGCAGCGCGAGCACGGCTTCCGGTCGGACAAGCTGCCGTGGCAGTTCCGGCCGCACGCGCTGTTCGTGTGCTACGCGCCGTATGACAACCCGCGCTATGCCGTGTCGGTGGTGGTGGAGCACGGCAATGCCGGCGCTGCCGCGGCGGCGCCGCTGGGGCGGGACATCATGATCGACGTGCTGACCCACGACCCCGTCGGGCATACCGACGACCAGCGTATGGCGGATGGGAGCCGGTCCCTGTGATGCCACTCGCCCTTGACCGCTGCCGTCCCGAACCGTGCCGTCGCGGCCCACAATGACGGAACATCTGGATTGGTCAGGTTCATGGGCGATTAGCATGAATCGCCAGCGATGATCAGCGAACGCCGGCTGATCCGGGCCGAGTCGTCGTTCGGGCTCACCACCAAGCTGTGGCGGATTAGCTGGACCTACGTGCTGCTGCTGTGCGCCTTGGCCGGGGTGGGCTATGTTGCGCTGTACTCGGCGGCCGGGGGATCGCCGGAGCCGTATGCCTCCAAGCACATCCTGCGGTTTGCGTTCAGCCTGGTGATGATGCTGTGCCTGGCGCTGATCGACATCCGCATCATCGCCCGGTTCTCCTATTCGATCTACGCCGCGTCCATCGCCCTGCTGGTGCTGGTGCTGCGGATCGGCCACGTCGGCAAAGGCGCGCAGCGGTGGATCGACATCGGCGGCCTGCAGACGCAGCCGAGCGAGCTGGCGAAAATCGGCCTGGTGATGGCGCTGGCCGCCTGGTTCCACAAGGCGACGTGGGAGCGGATGGGCAACCCGCTGTTCCTGATGCCGCCCATCGCCATGGTGCTGCTGCCGGTGGCGCTGATCCTGAAGGAGCCGAACCTGGGCACCGCGGTCATCACCGCCATCGTCGGCGGCGCGGTGTTCCTGGCGGCCGGGGTGCGCTGGTGGAAGCTGCTGCTGGTGGCAATCCCGATGCCGTTCGCGGCGCAGGTCGCCTTCGCGCACATGCACGATTACCAGCGCGCGCGCATCACCACGTTCCTCAATCCTGAGAGCGATCCGCTGGGCGCCGGCTACAACATCATCCAGAGCAAGATCGCCCTGGGGTCGGGCGGGCTATGGGGCAAGGGGTTCCTGCAGGGCACGCAGGCCCATCTGAACTTCCTGCCGGAGAAGCAGACCGACTTCATCTTCACCATGATCGCCGAGGAGTTCGGCCTGGTCGGCGGGCTGGCGGTGCTGGGGGTGCTGGCCTGCATCGTGATGGGCGCGATGGGCATGGCGCTGCGCTGCCGGCACCAGTACGGGCGGCTGCTGGCGCTGGGCATCGGGGTCAACTTCTTCATGTACGTGTTCGTCAACATCGCCATGGTGATGGGGGCGATTCCCGTGGGGGGCGTGCCGCTGCCGCTGGTGTCGCATGGCGGGTCGGCGATGCTGACGGTGATGTTCGGCTTCGGGCTGCTGATGTCGGCGCACGTCCATCGCGACGTGGAGTTCAGCGATGGCCGGGATGACTGACCTGCGGCTGATCCGTGCCTTCCGGGCGACCGCCTACACCGCAGGCGGGGCTGTTGTCCGGATCGGCCGCCGCTGCCCAGCGCTCGACCCGCTTCTGCACCGCCAGGCCGGCGCGTTCATCGGCGCCTGGAACCCGGCGGGACGCTTAACGCCACCCGGACGCAACCTCCGCGCCGGCCGCGCCCTGCAAGACCACCTGCGCGCCGTGCAGTACCTGTCCGGCGTCGGGCAGGGCAGGGGATGGCGGGAGGAGCACTGGTTCGCCGTCATGGACCCGCGCCGGGCCACCGTGCTAGCCCGGCGGTTCCGCCAGGCCGCCATCGTCACCGTGCGGCGGGGTCAGCCGGCTCGGTTGCGGCTGCTGTAGCGGTCCCCTCCTTGGATGCCTGGATCAGCGCCGTCGCCCGGTCCACCGAGCGCACGATGGCCTGGCCGGCGCGCTGGATCGCCGGGTCCGGATGGGACAGCAACCGGTCCGTCACCATCAGCGCCGGGGACAGCACGCCGCGCAGGTCGTGACGCAGGGCGGCCGCCCGCGCCTCGACCTCGGCGATCTGCGCCTGCGCGTCGGCATCGGCGTTGCCGCCCGACGCCTGCATGGCCAGCAACTGCGCTTGCAGGGCCGCGATCGGCCGCTCCACCTTCCAGTCCAGCGCCGCATGCAGGACCAGCCCGGCCGAGGCCGCCGCAATGACCGCACCGAGCAGCATCGGCACCCCCAGGCCAAGCAGGGCCAGCGTCTCGAACGCCGCACTGAAGGCCAGCCCGGCGCCAAGCAGGGAAATCAGGAGCAGTGTGCGTGCCATGCCCCGTATGCAGCACCAATCGCGGGCGCCCTCAAGGGGCAGGTTCACCCGTGCGGTACAGGGTACGTTGACGGCGGCGAGCCTGGCCCCCTATAAGCCGCCTCTGCAAAGGGCTGACGGCTGAAGGGCCGGCAACCGCCCTTGCATGGGCGGCCAGCCCGCCCCCGTTCCTGAAATCGGAGTTGTCTTGTGAAGCGCACGTATCAACCCTCTAAGCTGGTCCGCAAGCGCCGCCATGGCTTCCGCGCCCGCATGTCCACCGTGGGCGGGCAGAAGGTCCTGGCAAACCGCCGCGCCAAGGGCCGCAAGCGCCTGTCGGCCTGACCCGGCCGCGGGCGGCATGTCGGGTGCTGGCGTGGCGCCGGACGTGCCCCTGCGCCTGAGGCGGCGCGCAGAGTTCCTGCACGTCGCCAGCAAAGGCCGTAAGGCTCCGGTGCATGGCCTGGTGCTGCAAACCCTGGTGCGTGGGGACGTCGCGCCGGCCCGCGTAGGGTTCACCGTGACGAAGAAGGTCGGCAACGCCGTCATCCGCAACCGCACCAAGCGCCGCCTGCGCGAAGCCGCACGCCTGTTGCTACGCGAGGAGCCTGTGCGGGGCGTGGACCTGGTGCTGATCGGCCGCGACACTACCCGCGCCAGGCCATTCCCGTCGCTGATCGACGACCTGCGCCGCGCGCTGGCCAAGACCCTGCCCCGATGATCGCCCCCGTCTTGGTATTCCTGGTCCGCGGCTATCAGTGGACCCTGCGTCCGTACATCGGCGCAAACTGCCGGTTCGAGCCGTCGTGCAGCCACTACGCCATCGAGGCCCTGACCCGGCATGGCGCCCTGCGCGGCACCTTCCTATCTGCCTGGCGCATCCTGCGCTGCAATCCCTGGACCGCAGGCGGCGCCGACCCGGTGCCCTGCCCCTCGAAAGTGACGGCCCGCTGATGGACCAGAAGCGTCTGTTCACCGCAATCGCCATCTCGGTTGCCATCCTGCTGGGCTTCCAGCTCCTGTTCCCCAAGCGCCAGCCGCTGCCGGCCGATATTGTGCAGGCGACGCAGAGTACGCCCACCACCGCCACCCCGCGCCCGACCGGCGACTTGGCCTCGCCGGGCACCGAGCCGGTCGCAGTGCCGCCGCCGCGCGACGTGCCGCGCCTGCGGATCAGCGCGCCGCGCGTGCAGGGCAGCATCAACCTGATGGGTGCCCGGCTGGATGACCTGGTGCTGCGCGACTACCACGAGCAGGTCGATCCCACCTCGCCCCTGGTCCGCCTGCTGGAGCCGCGCGCCGACCCGCAGCCGTATTACGTGCAGTTCGGCTGGACCGGCGATGCCGGGGTGAAGGTGCCGGACCTGGACGCCACCTGGACCGCGTCCGCGCCGGAGCTGACCGTCACGCAGCCGGTCACGCTGAGCTGGGACAACGGCGCCGGCCAGGTGTTCGAGATCGTGCTGTCGGTCGACTCCGACTACCTGTTCACCGCCGAGCAGCGGGTCCGCAACACCGGGGAGGCGCCCGTGGTGGTGCACCCCTGGTCCCGCATCCGCCGCGACTACAAGCCGCAGACCGCCGGGTACTACATCCTGCATGAGGGCCTGCTTGGCGTGCTGGACGGCAAGCTGCAGGAGCAGACGTATGACAAGGCGAAGTCTGAGGGCGACAAGACCCATGCAGCCTCGCTCGACATGGCGACCACGGGGGGCTGGGCGGGCATCACCGACAAGTATTGGCTGACGGCGCTGATCCCCGATCAGGCGGTGCCGGTGACGGCGGCGTTCCGCCACCTGCTGGAGAACAACGCCGACCGCTATCAGGTGGACTTCGTCGCCAACGACCCTGTTACCGTCTCGCCCGGCGCCGCGGCGGCGAGCACGACCCGGCTGTTCGCCGGCGCCAAGGTCGTGGACCTGCTGGACCGCTACGAGGCCGAGTTCAAGCTGCCGTACTTCGACAAGGCGGTGGACTTCGGCTGGTTCTATTGGATCACCAAGCCGATCTTCTATGCGCTGGACTGGCTATATCACCGCACCGGCAACTTCGGCGTCGCCATCCTGATCTTCACGGTGTTCGCCAAGGGGCTGTTCTTCCCCCTGGCCAACTACTCGTATCGCAGCATGAGCAAGATGAAGCTGCTCGGCCCGAAGATCGCCGAGATCAAGGAGCGCCTGAAGGACGACCCGATGGCCATGCAGGCGGCCACGATGAAGCTGTACAAGACCGAGGCGGTGAATCCCGTCAGCGGCTGCCTGCCGGTGCTGCTGCAGGTGCCGGTGTTCTTCTCGCTGTACAAGGTGATCTTCGTCACCATCGAGATGCGGCACGCGCCGTTCTTCGGCTGGATCCACGACCTGTCGGCGGTCGATCCGACCAACGTGTTCAACCTGTTCGGGCTGCTGCCGTTCGACCCGGCGGTGTACTCGCACTTCCTGCACCTGGGCGTGTGGCCGCTGATCATGGGCTGCACGATGTTCTTCCAGCAGAAGCTGAACCCGCCGCCGCCGGACCCGGTGCAGGCGCGGCTATTCCAGTTCATGCCGATCATCTTCACCTTCATGCTGTCGAGCTTCCCGGCGGGGCTGGTAATCTACTGGAGCTGGAACAACCTTTTGACGATTGTGCAACAATGGACGATCATGCGGCGGACCCGGCTGTCAACGAAGCGGGTGGCGGCGAACGCCTAGCTGCCGGGCCGTCGCCGGCGGACGCCGAGGCGGAGGCGGCACGGCTGGAAGTAGGCCGGCTGCTGTTCGCCGGGGAATGCCAGTTCTTTTACGCCGCCCAGCGCCTGGACCAGTTGCCGGAGCCGGGCCTGCCGGAGGTGGCGTTTGCCGGGCGGTCCAATGTCGGCAAGTCCACACTGGTGAATGCGCTGACCGGGCGCAAGGCGTTGGCGCGGGCGTCCAATACGCCAGGGCGAACCCGGCAACTCAACTTCTTCGACTTGGCGGGGCGACTGACCCTCGTGGACATGCCGGGCTATGGCTATGCCCAGGCGGCCAAGGAAGTGAAGGCGGACTGGCAGGGGCTGATGTTTGAATACCTGCGTGGGCGGCCGACGCTGCGCCGGGTGGTGCTGTTACTGGACAGCCGTATTGAGTTGAAGGCGTCGGACCTGGCGGTGATGGACCTGCTGGACCGGGCCGCGGTGACCTACCAGGTCGTGCTCACCAAGTCGGATGGGGTGAAGCCCGGCACGATTGCGCGCAAGCACGGCGAGGTCCAGGCCCTGGTCCGCAAGCATCCCGCCGCGTTTCCCGAGGTGCTTACGACGAGCAGCGAGACCGGGTTGGGCATGGCGGCGTTGCGGGCGGAGCTGGCGGAGTTGGGGCTGCCTGCTCCCTCTCCCTCCGGGAAAGGGTTGGGGTAAGGGAGACCGCATAAACCACGCGATCCCGACGGCAGTGCCGATCCGTGTTGCCGCGGCCGGGGGGCGCGCTGGCGGCTTCCCTCACCCCGGCCCTTTCTCGGAGGGAGAGGGAGCAGGTGGCCTTGACCCGGCGCGCGACCCGCCGCTAGGCAGGTGCCCATGACCCTGACCCCCGAGCAGATCCAGGTGGCCGCCGAGGAGGCGGACATCCTCGTGCAAGCCCTGCCATTCCTGCGGCGCTACGCCGGGGTCACGGTCGTGGTGAAGTATGGCGGCCACGCCATGGGCGACGACGCCCTAGCGGCCAAGTTCGGCCGCGACATCGCCCTGCTCAAGCAGGTCGGCGTCAATCCTGTCGTCGTCCATGGCGGCGGCCCGCAGATCAATGCCATGCTGGAGCGGCTGGCAATCAAGTCCACTTTCGTGGACGGGCTGCGCGTCACCGACGCCTCAATGGTCGAGGTGGTGGAGATGGTGCTGGCCGGCACCGTCAATAAGCATGTTGCCGGTCTCATCAACCAGGCCGGGGCGCTCGCGGTCGGCATCTGCGGCAAGGACGGCGGCATGATCCGCGCCCGCAAGCTGACCCGCACCATCAAGGACCCCGGCAGCCACATCGAGCGTGCGCTGGACCTGGGCTTCGTTGGTGAGCCCGTGCACGTGGACGTGCGGGTGATCCATGCCCTGACCGGCGCCGGGCTGATCCCGGTGATTGCCCCGGTGGGTGTGGGCGAGGACGGGCAGACCTACAACATCAACGCCGACGACGTGGCTGGGGCCGTGGCCGGCGCACTGGGCGCGCAACGTTTGCTGATGCTGACGGACGTGGCCGGCGTGCTGGACCGCAACAAGCAGCTTGTGGCCGAGATGACGGTGGCGGAAGCGGAGGCGGCCATCGCCGGCGGCATGATCTACGGCGGGATGATCCCCAAGGTGGAGAACTGCGTCAAGGCGGTGCGCGGCGGCGTCAAGGGCGCCGTGATCCTGGACGGTCGGATGCAGCACGCCTGCCTGTTGGAGCTGTTCAAGGAAGGCGGCCTAGGCACGCTGATCCGGGCCTAGCCTTCGTCCGAGAGAGGGCCAGGGTGAGAGAGGCCGCAAGCACGGGTGTCGGCCGCGACCGAACTGGTCTTGCACTGGAACGGTGAGGCGCGTTCCGGTTTTCTGGCCTGGTGTTCCGGAGGGAGACCCCCGCTCAGGTTCGCCCTGCCGCCACCAATACTTCGATCTGGTAGGTCATTTCGGCATTCGTCAGCGGGAAGGTGCCGCCATGCAGGGCGGTCAGCACGTCGCCTGGTTCCAACTGGCCCAGCACGGCCTGTACGACCGACGCCGCCTTCATGCTGAAGCCTGCACGCCAGGCAAGGCTGACCAAGGCCTTGGCGCTGCGGAGATAGGTCGCCCGCTCCACCGTGGCCAACGGCAGGCCGCTTGCCAGGGCGAGCGCCGCGGTGACCCGGCGCAAATCCCCGGCGCGCGCGGCCTCCAGCAACGTGGCTTCCGTTAACCCGCCAGCAGAATGCAGCTTGCGCAAGGCCGACAGGGGATCGTCCACATCCTCTCCGGGCGCCACATGAGCGCCCAAGCGGGTCAGCAGTCGTTGCCGCAGCTCCGTCGCCAGCGCCGGCGCCAAGTCGGCACGGTCGGACAGCACCTGCACCAACCCGATCGCCACCATCGCCGAGAGTGCACGTGCAGCGGCCTTGCTCAGGGTGGGGCGCCGCACCAGCGGCTCGTGCCAGCCCGACCGCC
>CAXTFY010000131.1:9972-12491 GCA_964243265.1 uncultured Acetobacteraceae bacterium
GTCAAGCGTCACTTCCTGAATGTTGGCGGAGCGGTTCTGCAGCAGCGCGTGGATCGTCGCGCTATCCGCCCTTGCGGCAATCCAGTCGGCGACATGGGCGTTCAGTCCGGGACGGGCCGCGACTGACTGCGGCGCCTCCGGATGCGGCGGGAAGGCGAGCAGCACCAGCAGGTCCGCGTCGGTCAGCAGCGGCGACAAGCGGATCACCGGGTCGCAGACCCGCAGGGCGGGGTCCGCCGCGAGGCGAAGGATCAGCTTGCGCGGGGCGGCGGGCATCGCCTTCACGGCGTCGGCAATGGCGGCGCGGACGCGCACCGCCTCGTCCTCCACCAAGACGGCCAAGGCCGCGCGTATGTGCTGCGCCGCCTGGGCATGTTCCCCCCCGGCAAGGCCGGGCAGCAGGTGGGCGATCTTGGCGGCCAGCAGGGCGCGCACGCGTTCGTCGCCGTCCGTGGTCAGGATGGCGTGCAAGGCCGGAGTCGCGGCGCGGTTCATCGCAACGGCCGCGCGCACCATCACGTCGGCGTCCACGGCAAGGTGCTGCAGCAGGTGCTGCGAAGTGCCGGGATGGGCCGCCAAGCGGACCCGAGCCGCCGCATCGCCCAACGCGCCCGCAAAAGGCATGTCCGCCGTCAAGCCCAGTGCCAATGGCTCCACGGCCTCAAGGGTGTCTGCTGCATCAGTCCCGGCTACGGTCATCGCGCGGCATCCCCGCGTGAGACGCGCCACTGACCCCCGCCAAGCCGCTTGACCTCATACATCGCCTGGTCTGCCCGCTGGATCAGCGACTCCAGGTCTTCCCCGCTGCCGCCGGGGCGGGAGGCGATGCCGATGGACAGGGTCATGCCGCAGGGCTCCCCGGCGGTGAGGTGCGCCAGCTCCGCCGGAAGGCCGGTCCGCAGGCTTTCCGCCCGTTCGGCCGCCGTCAACTCGTCCGAGCCGTCCATCCACAGCGCGAACTCGTCGCCACCCAGCCGGGCCACCAGGTCCGTCGGACGGAAGGTGCGGCGCAGCAGGTCAGCCGCCAGCATCAGTGCCGCGTCCCCGGCCTCGTGCCCCAGGCGGTCGTTCAACGGCTTCAGCCGGTCCAGATCTATGAAGATCAGCGTGCCTGGGATGATCTCCCGGTCCAGCCGGTCAATGCGCCGACCTGCCTCCTCGATGAAGGCGCGGCGGTTCAGCAGGCCGGTCAAGGGGTCGGTGCGTGCCTGCCGGGCCAACTCGCGCTGGATCGCCTCATGCTCCAGCACGACGCGGATCACTCCGGTGACGGAAGCGGCCAGGCTTTGGTCATCCAAGTCCCAGGGACGCGCGGCGGCGGGCCGCCAAGCAATCAGTCCCGCCCGCTCCCCGAAGCGGGTCGAGGCCGGGCAGACCAGGATCTGCTGGTTCTCCGACGTGCCGGACACCGCTACGTCGTCCTCGGCATGCAGCAGCAGGCGGGTGGCGGCCGTCAGCAACGGGCTCGGATCGGCGCCAGCAAAGTGTAGCACGTGCCCGGCGCCGCCTTCCGGTTCCGTCCCCAGCCCGTCCAACGGCGCCTCTGGCGGGGCCAGGTCCAGGATCGCCGCGCCCTCCGCACCCAGGGCGCGCATCAGCTCATGCAGCACCGCCGCCATCATGCGCGACGCCATGATCTCCTGCCGCATCCCGGCCAGCACGTGTTCCAGCAGCTCGGCACGGCGCAGAACCGCCGACGCCGCCGCGTCCCGGCGCTCCCGATCCGTCACGTCAACGCCGACACCGCGGGCGCCGACCGCCGCACCAGTTGCATCCAGCAGCGGCGCCACCGTAACGGCCATGCAGCGCATGCCGCCGTCGGCATGACGCATCCAGGTAGGGCGCTGCCGCATCGGTGGCAGGGGGCCGGTGTCGGGCAGCGACGCCTCCCGCTCCGCCAGCAGCACCGCCAAGGAATGGCCCAGCAGCTTGGCCGCCTCGTGGCCCAGCACTGCATCCGGCGAGACGAATGTCAGCCGGCCGTCCGCGTCGGCCTCGAACGTGAAGTCGGCGGCAATGGCGACGAAGGACCGCCAGCGCTGCCGGCTGTCCAGCAAGGCCCCGTGCAGGTCGGCGGCCTGGGTTACGGTAGGGTCGGGGAGGAAGCAGAGATCATCTAGGGTCATGCACGCAAGGGTGCACCAGCCCTGGTGAAAGACCCGTTACTATTTTTGAGATATCTTGCGGCCCTGCTGCTGCCTCCTCGGTTGCCAGGCGGCCAGCGCGTTGACACCACGCGGGCCGTCCCCGCATGGTCCGCCGCATCCTCATTCCAGCCTAGACCGGACCCTCAACCGTCATGCCACATCCGCTTCGTCGCAGCATCGAGCAGCTATGGGAGGTGCGCGGCACCTTGTCCGCCGGTACCGGAGGCGCCGACCGCGCTGCGGTGGAGGAGGCGCTAGGCCTGCTCGACGCTGGCGAGATGCGCGTCGCGGAACCGGGTCCGGGGGGATGGGTCGTGAACGAGTGGCTGAAGAAGGCCGTCCTGTTGTCCTTTCGCTTGAACAACAGCCAGC
>CAXTFY010000132.1:0-12376 GCA_964243265.1 uncultured Acetobacteraceae bacterium
GGCAACAAGTTCGGCGTCGCCTACAATGAGGCCGCGGCGCTGTATGCCCACGCCGCCGCCCTGCCCGGCCTCGAGCTCGTCGGCATCGCGCTGCACATCGGCAGCCAGATCCTGTCCATGACGCCCTACCGCGCCGCCTACGCCCGCACGGCGGACCTTGTGCGGGCGCTGCGGGCGGCCGGGCAGCGCGTGCAGGTGGTGGACTGCGGCGGCGGCCTGGGTATCCCCTATCGCAACGAGCCTGCCGTCGACCCGGCCGCCCTGGCCGGCGCCATCCGGGCCACCCTGGGTGGGCTGGACGTGCGGCTGGCGATGGAGCCGGGCCGCTGGCTGGCGGGACCGTCCGGCGTGCTGCTGACCTCCGTGGTGCTGTCCAAAAGCACCGCCGGCCGGCGCTTCGTCGTGCTGGACGCGGCGATGAACGACCTGGCCCGGCCCGCGATGTATGACGCCTGGCACGGCATCGTCCCCGTTTCCGCCGTGGACGCCGTGCGCGCCGTCTTGCCGGCGGACATCGTCGGACCCGTCTGCGAGACTGGGGACACCTTCGCCCGTGCGCGCGCCCTGCCCGCCCTGGCCGTTAATGCGCGCTTGGCGATCCTCGATGCAGGAGCATATGGTTCGGTCATGAGCAGCACCTACAACGCGCGGCCCCTGGCGGCCGAGGTGATGGTTGACGGCAGCCGCTGGTCGGTGATCCGAACGCGCCAGCCTGTCGAGGCGTTGTGGGCGGCGGAAACCATCCCGGATTGGCTCGGGTGACCGCCCCCCTGCCCGGCCCTTCGGCCCCCCGAGGCTCGGTCCTGCAGGGGTTGGCCCGCAAGCGGCAGGCGGCGCGGCTGGTGCTGTGGTGGGAGCAGGCGTGGCCGGCAGTCTGGCCGGCGCTCGGTGTCGCGGGCCTGTATGCGGTGCTGGCGCTGCTTGATGTGCCGGCGATGCTGCCGCCCTGGCCGCGGGTGCTGCTGTTGCTTGCCGCCGTGGCTGGCGTGCTGACGCTGCTGTGGCGCGGCTGGCGCGGGATGCGCCGCCCGACGGCGGATGGTGCAGACCGCCGGCTGGAGCGCGACACCGGGTTGCGCCACCGCCCGCTCGCCGCCCTCGCCGACCAGCCCTCGGTGGCGACGGCGGAGGGTGCGGCGCTGTGGCAGGCGCACCTGGCCCGGCTGTCGGCGCAGGTGTCGCGGCTGCGGGTGGCCCTGCCCCGTCCCGGCCTGCCTGGGCGGGACACCCGGGCGTTGCGCGGCGGGCTGGCGGTGGCGTTGCTGGCCGGGCTGGTGATCGCCGGGCCGGACGCGGCGAGCCGGCTGCTGCGCGGGATAGCGCCCGAGCTGCCGGCGGAGCCGCCCGCCCCCGCGCCCGTCACCCAGGCCTGGGTTACGCCGCCCGCCTACACCGGGCTGCCGCCGGTCTTCCTGCACCCTGACCAGGCCACGGTTTCGGTCCCAACCGGGTCCCACCTGACGGTCAGCGTCACCGGAGGCAGCGGCGAGCCGGTGTTGGCGCTGGACGGCGACACGACGGCGTTCCGCGCCTTGGATGCCGGCAGTTGGCAGGCGGAGCGGGAGCTGACCTCTGGCGGCGCCCTGTCGGTGCAGCGCCGCGGCAGCACGCAGACCTGGCAACTGACCGTGATCCCGGACTTGCCGCCGACGGCCCTGTTCACCGACCCGCCGGGACCGGCGCTGTCGGGTGGCCGTACGACCCAGCAGACCCGCCTGCCGTGGGGCGCGACGGACGACTACGGCCTTGCGGGCGTGCAGGTCGAGTTGCGGCTGCGCGAGCGTCCCGAGGCGCCGCCCCTGGTGGTGCGGCTGCCGCTGTCCGGCTCGCCGAAGGCGGCGCAGGGCAGCGCCGTGCAGGACCTGTCGGCGCATCCCTGGGCAGGTCTGGCCGTGCAGGGTCAAGTGGTGGCGCGCGACAAGCCCGGCCAGGTCGGGCGCAGCGCCGCCGCCGGGTTTACCCTGCCCGAGCGCCAATTCGAGAATCCGGTTGCCCGCGCCGTGCTGGACGTGCGGCGGCAGCTCAGCCTTACCCCAGGCGAGCGGGAGCCGGCGCGCATGGCCCTGGACGGGCTGGCCGATGCGCCGGAGGCGTTCAACGGGGACTCTGCGGTGCTGTTGAACCTCCGCTCCATCACCGGGCTGTTGCGCCGTGGCAAGGACGCCGACGTGATCGACGAGGCGCAGGCGCGCATGTGGCAGTTGGCGCTGGCGTTGGAAGAAGGGCTGGTGGACCGCACCGCCAAGGCACTGGAGGCGGCCCGCCAGGCCCTGCGTGACGCCGCCGAGGCCAAGCCGGAGACCCCCGCCGAGCAGGCCGAACTGGTGAAGCGCATGGAGGAGTTGCGCGAGGCGATCCAGAAGCACATGGATGCTCTGGCCGAGCAGGCACGGCGCGAGGGGGCGGATACGCCGCCGGACCTCGGACCCGCCATGACCCCCCGCGACCTGGACCGCATGGCGCAGCGGATGGAGCAGGCGGCCAAGGAAGGCCGCATGGACGACGCCAAGCAGCAGATGGCCGAGTTGGAGAAGTTGCTGCAGCAGTTGCAGAACGCTCGCCCCGAGCATGGTCAGTCGCGCGACAAGCAGAATGCCGAGCGCCGGGAACGTGGCCAGCAGCAGGTCGGCGCGGTGCAGGACATCGTTGGGCGCGAAGGCGGGCTGTTGGATCACGCCCAGGGCCGCCCTGGCACAGACGCCCGCCGCCTGCCAACCCCGGCCGACACCCCGGCGCGGCAGGGCGACGGCCGCTCGCAGCGTGCCCTGCGCCGGGCGTTGGGCGAGCTGATGCAGCGTTTCGGCGACCTGACGGGTCAGGTGCCGCCGCCGCTCGGTGAGGCGGACACCGCCATGCGCGATGCGGCGCAGGCCCTGGGGGACGGTCAGGACCAGGCCGCCAGCGATGCGGAGCAACGGGCCATCGAGGCGTTGCAGAAGGGCGCCAACGAGATGTCGCAGCAGTTGGCCACCCGCTTCGGCACCGGCGAGGAGCCTGGCGACGGCCAACAGGGCGAGGGGGAGAACGAGGGCGAGGGTGAAGGTGACGGCCAGGGCAAGCCTGGCGGCAAGAACCACGGCAAGTATGGCCAACGTGACGGTCAGGGCGACCCCTCGCAGCCCAACGATGGCACGGGCGGCGACCACCGCCGGTCGGCGCGGCGCGACCCCCTGGGCCGCCTGGCGCCGCATGGGTTGGCGGGAGACCCCGGCAATGACGTCCAGGTGCCCGACGCCATGGAAGAGGCGCGCAGCCGGGCCATCCAGGATGAACTACGCCGCCGCGGCGCCGACCGCACCCGGCCGCAGCCGGAACTGGACTACATCGACCGGCTGCTGAAGACCTATTGAGCCGTTTGGTCTGGCGCTAGGCCCAACGCCGCGTACAGACGCTCGCTGGGCGGCCAGACGCGCATCACGCTGTCGCGCCAGCGGACGCTGCCCCAGCCAAGCCCGGCGAGCAGCACCAAGCTGATGGCCCAGCCCGCCAGCACGAGGGTGCCGACGCGAGGACGCCTTGGCTTGGCAGCCAAGGGGGGGAACAGGAGGGACGGCTCCGGCAGGTCGTGCTCCGACACGCCCTGTTCCGGCATGTCGTGCTCCAGCACCTCCAGCGGAATGTCATAGAGAGTTGGCGGGGTTGGCGTCGCGGTCGCCAGCGGCATCCAGTCCGTGCCGCAACGTGCGCAGCGGACGGCACGCTCTGGCGCTAGTCGGGCCTCCGGAACCTCGTAGGCGGCGGTGCACGCAGGACAGACAATCCTCATGCGGGCGTTTTACCCCGGCGTGCGCGCCCCGAACAAGCCGCGGCCGAGACGGGCCGCTTCCCCGGGGTGCCACCGCCATGGCACAAGGAGGGCCGAAGCTGGGGAACCCCGAAACTCAAGGGAGTCCGAAGCGGGGAGGCCGAACATGGGAGGCGTTGCCGCTGGATGGTGCAACTGGACGGAGTCGGGCTGGACTACGGCGGTGCCAGCGTGCTGCGCGGCCTGTCGTTCGGCATCGCGGAGGGCGGGTTCCGCTGGCTGCTCGGCCCCTCGGGCGCCGGCAAGACCAGCCTGCTGCGCCTGCTGCACCTGCAGGTCCGTCCCAGCGAGGGGCGCCTGCAGCTCATGGGGCAGGATATTGGCGCCACCGGGCGCAGCCACCTGCCGCTGCTGCGCCGCCGGATTGGCATGGTATTCCAGGACTTCCGCCTGATGCCGCACCTGTCGGCCTTCGACAACGTTGCCCTGCCGCTGCGCCTGGCCGGCCGGCCGGAGGGGCAGATCCGGGTGGACACGCTGGAGCTGCTCGGCTGGGTCGGCCTATCCCGGCGGCTGCTGGCGCGCCCGGCCCAGCTTTCGGGCGGCGAGCAGCAGCGCGTCGCGATCGCCCGCGCCGTCGTCGCCCGCCCGCTGCTGCTGCTGGCCGACGAGCCGACCGGCAACCTGGACGACGAGCAGGCCAGCCGCCTGATGCAGTTGCTGCACGAGATGAATCGGCTGGGCACCACCGTCGTCGTCGCCACCCACAACGACGCCCTGGTCATCCGCCATCCCGCGCACACGCTGCGCCTGCTGGACGGCCAGCTTGTCCGCGATGATTAGACCCCTCCTAGCACATCGGGTGCCGGCACCTGGGATGTTGGCGCAAGAGGCATCCGGATGATCCTGGGTCGTACCCGGCGGGACGGCGGGCTGCACCTGGCCAGGCCGGAGCTGCGCCCGAGCGGACGCGGGCTGCGCCCCACGGGTTTCGACGACCTCGGCCTGCGCCGCGCCTTGTCCGACTGGCTGCTGCCGGCGCTGGTGGCCGCCATGGCCTTCCTGGCGGCGTTGGCACTCGCCGGCGCGATCTCCGCCGCCGTGCTCGCCCGGCATTGGCAGGAGGGC
This sequence comes from uncultured Acetobacteraceae bacterium, assembly GCA_964243265.1. Classification (GTDB taxonomy): domain Bacteria; phylum Pseudomonadota; class Alphaproteobacteria; order Acetobacterales; family Acetobacteraceae; genus DASWOJ01. Next base: position 4,874 of record CAXTFY010000132.1, read on the forward strand.
GCGTCGGCCACCCTGACCGTGCAGGTCCCGCAACCCGATGCCCCCGCGGCGGACGGTCCCGCCACCCGGTCCGAGCGCGTGCTCCAGACGGTGCGCGGGCTGGACGGCGTTGGGGCTGCCCGGGTGCTGCCCGACGACGAGCTGGCCGACCTGCTGCAGCCTTGGCTCGGCGCGGGGACCGGCCGTGTCGCGCTGGCCCTGCCGGCGGTGATCGAGGTCCGGCTGACCCGGGCACCGCCGCCTGACCTGGCGGCCCGGCTGCAGGTGGAGGCGCCGGGCACGCTGGTCGAGACCCAGGAAGCCTGGGTCAGGCGCCTGGCCCTGCTGGCGCGCAGCCTGCAAGCCTGCGCCGGCCTGGCACTGGCGGTCGTGGGCTTCGTCGCCGTCGCCGTGGTCGCCGTCGCCACCCGCGCCGGGTTGGCAGCGCGGCGGGACGCCATCGAGATCGTGCACGGCCTGGGGGCGACGCGCGGCTACATCGCCAGCCGCTTCGCCAAGCGGGCGACCTTCCTGACGGCCGTGGGCGGCGGCATCGGCGCGGCGGCGGCCATGCCGGTCCTGGTGGGCCTGGCCAACCTGGTCTGGCCGTTCACCGGCCAGGATGCGCCGCCGGACGTGGCCGGGGCGCTGCCGCTGGCGCTTTGGCTGGCGCTCCCGGTCCTGCCGCTGGCGGCGGCGGTCATCGGCTGGGCGACGGCTCAGGCCACGGTCCGGCGCTGGCTGCGCCGGTTGCCTTGACCGCGGGGCGGGCCGCCCGCCGGCTCTACCAGGGGGTGCAGGCTGGCAGCGCGGTGCTGCTTGCGGCTGCTGCGGCCTGGGGCGTGGGGTTCGCCTGGTTCGATCATGCGGCCCACCAGCCAGCCCAGCCGCCGCCGGCGTCGGACGGGATCGTCGTGCTCACGGGCGGCGCCGACCGGATCGAGACCGCCCTGCGCCTGCTGGCGGACGGCCGGGCGCCGTTGTTGCTGGTGTCCGGCGTGGCGCGCGGTGCCGACCTGGCCGAGCTGACCCGGCGCATCCAACTCGACCCGGCGCAGGTAGCCGGCCAGGTCACGCTGGGCCGGACGGCGGCAACCACGGTCGGCAACGCGGCCGAGACCGCACGGTGGGCGCAGGCGCTCGGGCTGCACCGGCTGATTGTCGTAACGGCGGGCTACCACATGCCGCGCGCCCTGATCGAGATGCGCCGGATGCTGCCCGACACCGAGTTGCATGCCGTCCCGGTCCAGTCCCCTGCCCTGCGCGGCAGCACCGATCCCGCTGCAGCGCGGATGCTGGCCAACGAGTATGACAAGTTGATCGCGGTCCGCCTTGGCTTGGCCTGGCTGTTCCAGACGGAGAAGGTCCCCGTGGAAAAAATCCCGATGGAGCAAGCTGGGTGATCCTGCTGCGTTCGACGCTGTTCAACATCTGGTTCGTCGCCGTGACGATCGTCGTCGCCGGGCTGGGCGCCCCGCTGCGCTGGGTCTGGAGGCGCCACGCGCTGCGGCTGGCGCAGGTGTGGGCCGGGCTGCTGCTGGACGGCGCGGCGGTGATCTGCGGCATCCGCGTCGTGGTGATCGGCCGGGAGCACCTGCCGCGCGAGGGGGCGGCGCTGATCGCGTCGCAGCACCAGTCGGCCTATGATACCCTGATCTGGCTGCGGCTGGTGCCGCGGGTGGCCTACGTGTTCAAGGCGGAGCTGTCGCGGGTGCCGCTGTTCGGCCCGTTGCTGATCCCGGCTGGGCAAATCCCGGTGGACCGCGGCGGCGTGAACGCCATCCGCACGTTGCTGCGCGGCGCCGACGTCGCCAAGGCGGACGGCCGGCAGATCGTGATGTTCCCCGAAGGCACCCGGGTGCCGCATGGCCAGGAGGTCGAGCTGAAGCCCGGCCTCGCGCTGGTTGCCAAGCGGACCGGGCTGCCGGTCATCCCCGTGGCGACCGATTCCGGACTGCGATGGAGCCGACGGGCCTTTCGCAAGCGGCCTGGCCCGGTCCATATCGCCTTTGCTCCGCCGATCCCGCCCGGCCTGCCGCAGGCCGAGCTGCTCGCGGCATTGCGGGCCGGCTGGCGGCAAGCCGAGGCGGCGCTGGCTGCCGATTTGGCCTTGCCTGTGGATAACTCTGTGCATGAGGTCGTCGCAGCCATGCCGGTGAACCGCAACCTGCTGACTTAAGCCCCGGATATATAACGCTTACATGTCGGTTTATCGATTCATGTCCGTTATGTGCTGGCCAGTTGCTATGGGTGCCTGAGCCATAGATTACTGTTATTATTGCACACTTAAACGTGATCGCCAGCATGTCTGACCCTGGGTGGCCTGGCTCGCGCCTGGTGCGGCGTTGATCGCGACCGTTGCAGGACGGCTGTGGATAGGACGCGACGGAACCAGGATCAGAGTCGGATGAAGCCTGAAATTTTGCACCTCGCCAAGGGCTCCAAGCGCGCCAGAAGCTTGTTGCAGATTGGCTTTATTGGCGTCTTGACGGCCTTTGTGATCCATGGGCTGGCATGGGCCTACGTGACGGACCGTCTGCGGACACAGTACCTCGCCGGGTTGGACGGGCTGCGGCAGCAGGGATGGCAGGTCACGTCCGAACCGCCCCGGCGTTCAGGCTGGCCCTTGGCTGCGACGCTGCAAGTGGGACCGCTGGCGCTCGATGGCCGGTCGGCCGGGGTGCCGCTGGCCTGGTCCGCAACCGGCGCGGAACTTGGGTTTCATATCCGGCGCCCCACGATCCTGCAGATTGTGCCAACGGGGCTGCAACGCATCCGCGTCGGGCAGGCGCCGGAAGTCACCCTGACCGCTGCGGCGTTGGAAGTACAGGCCGATGGCGAGACCCTGCAGGCAGCCGGGCAGGACTTGGTGCTGGCGTTGCCTGGCGGGGAGGCGCGGGCCGGGGCGATGCAGGCGCGGACCGGCGGACTGGCGGTGCAGGCGGCGCTGACGGCGGTGCAGTTGCCCGACCCGCGCCTGCCGCCCGTGCAGCGCGTGACCTTGGATGCCACGCTGACGCAGGCTGTGCCGGCTGCGGCGGACCTCATCCGGCAAGCCATGCAGTGGCGGGACCGGGGCGGCGTCATAGAGGTCCGGGCCTTTGGCGCCCAGGCCGGCGAGCTTGTCGTCCAAGCTACGGGGACGGTCCGGCTGGACGCCGCGCTGCAACCGGCGCTGGAGGGAACGGCCATCCTGCGCGGCTATCGCCCATCGCTCGACGCGATGGTGCAGGCCGGAGCCATCCCGGCTTCCGCTGCCCTGGCCGTCAACGCAGTCCTCAGCCTGCTGTCCGGCCGTGGCGGCCAGGCCGGCGCCACTGTGCCGGTTCGGCTGGAGGATGGAGTGCTGTCACTGGCCGGGTTCCCGTTGATGCGGCTGCCGGCGTTGGAGTGGCCGGCATTGGGCCGCTGACGCTGCCGAACCTGGAACGCGGCGGACATCGGACCGTCTGTTGGGACCGGCTACCCATAGATTTGACCGAGAGGTCCTACTATCATTGCGAGCCGCGCTTATTGCAGCGCAATCCAGGGACGGCGAGTGCAGTCCTCCCTCGCCGGAATGCCGCGCCAAACCCCGGCTCGCAATGATGGTAGGACTCGAGTTATTCCAACCGCCCTCTGATCTGACCGGTTTGCCTGCCCCCGTCTGTCACTGCGAGGAGCGCTTGCGACGCGGCAATCCAGGGGCTGCTAGACCAAAGCGTATCCCATGGCCCCGCTGGCTTGCCGCACCGAAGCCGGCTCGCAATAACTGAGGCTACGGCAATGCAGCATCGTAATGGTCAGAGTGAAGGGCCGTTCGGATCATGCCGATTGCGATAAAGGGCATCTCGCACAAGGCTGGTCGTATCGGGTAACTCCCGCAATGCTGCGGCGATGGACGCTGGTTGCCTAGCTTTACCGCTGGCGTCAGTTTATCCCCTTGCCGGCCGATGTCCGCGTCCGCTTCGGCAGGCGTATAGGGGTGACTGGGACGGCTTCGCCTGAGGGGATCGCCACGTCCGGGCTTGGCCGCTCCAGGTGGAACGGAGTTGCCGGCGCTGGAGTCGCCACCATGTTCACGTCCGCATGAACATCCGGAGGACTTGGCGCCTCCGCAAAGCCCGCCGTCTCGGCAGCCGGCGGCATCTCGGCAGGTCCCGCCTCGGTACGCATCGATGCAGGCGCAGGCGCGTCATCGTGCGGCAAGCCCAGGGCTGACGCCGGCACAGGCGCCGTCGAAGAGCCAGCCTCCGCCCGGGCCGTGGCGAGTTCTGTACGCAGCGTCTCGACCTCCTGCCGCAGGCGTTCAAGCTCGGCAATGCCTGCGTCTGGCGCTTGCGGGTGTACGGCTGGGAAGTTCGCCAAGGCTTCCGGCGCTGGCGCGGCGGTTTCCGGCGGCAGCGGCTCGCCGCCGCGGTGGAACGGATTGAACAGGCTCATCGCGCGTTCGATCATCGCCATGTTCTGCCGGCCCATCTCCTCCACTCCGATGGGCAGGAACGGGCTGAGCGTCTGCTGCATCGCCACCCGGAGCTGTTGCTGCTGCCGGGCAAAGCTGGACATTGCGGTCTCAAGGTAACGCGGCACCACACCCTGCAGGCTGCCGCCGTAGAAGCCGATCAACTGCCGCAGGAACGGGGTCGGCAGCATGGAGGTGCCCTTGCTCTCCTCCTCGACGATGATCTGCGTCAGCACGCCCCGGGTGATGTCCTCCCCCGATTTCGCATCGTACACCACGAAATCCCGGCCGGCGCGGATCATGTCGGCCAGGTTGTCCAGCGTGATGTAGCTGGAGGTTTCGGTATTATACAGCCGGCGGTTGGCGTACTTCTTCACCACCACCGGCTGCTGCGAGGGTGCGGCGGCGGGCGCGTCAGGTGCGACATAGGGGACGTCGGCCATAGGTGTCCTCGGACTCATAGGGTGCGTTTTGTATCACGCATTTGCAGCCTGCGCGACCTTTCCATACCGGACTATGCTGCGAGGCAGCATGCAGGACACCGAGGCCAGCCATGACGCAAACCGTTGCAGCAGATCAGCGGCCGGAGATGACCGCCGCGATGCAGCTTCGCCTCGCCGAGGATTGGGCCACCATCCTGCAAAGCGAGCAGGCCGCCCTGGCCGTGGACCGGGAGGTGCAGGAGGCCATGCTGCGGACGGCTGCCAGCCTGGCGCGGCAGGCGGCCGTGCTGTAGGGACGGCCGGCTGATGCCCCGCCCGGACCTGCCGGGACCGATGCTGCGGCGCGGTCCCCGGCCGTTGATGATGCACCTCCTGCCGGCGGCGGCAGCGGCGGCGCCCGCGACCTGGCCGGGCTGGGCTGATCCGGCGCTGATCCACGGCATCGCCGCCTATCGCCGCCACCCTTGGCAGCGCAGCCTGCCCGATCCGGCGGTTCTGTGGCAGGAGGCTGATACGCGCCTGCTGGATTATGGCGGGAGCGGGGGCGAGAGCGGGGGCAAGGCCGCGAGCGCCGCCGCCGCGCGCCCGGTGCTGTTCGTGCCGAGCCTGGTGAACCGCGCCTATGTGCTTGACCTGCAACCCGGCCGCTCGCTGGTCCGCTGGCTGGCAGCGCAGGGGGTGCGGCCCCTGGTGCTGGACTGGGGCTGGCCCGGCACGGCGGACCGCAGCCTTGCCCTTACCGACCTGATCACTGGCCGCCTGGAGCGTGCGCTGGCCGCGGTCGGCTCGCCGGTGGTGCTGGCCGGCTACTGCATGGGCGGCCTGCTGAGCCTCGCCGCCGCGCTGCGCCGGCCCGACCTGGTCGATGCGCTGGCCCTGCTGGCGACGCCTTGGGACTTCCATGCCGGGCATGCTGAGCACGCCCGGCGCCTGGCTGCGACGCTGCCGCTGTTCGAACCGATGCTGGCCGCCACCGGCAGCCTGCCCGTCGATGCGCTGGGGGCGCTGTTCGCCATGCCGGACCCCGGCGCCATCGCCGCCAAGTTCCGCGCCTTCGGCCACATGGACCAGGACAGCCCCGCGGCCCGGGACTTCGTGGCCCTGGAGGACTGGCTGAACGACGGGGTGCCGCTTGCAGCGCCGGTCGCGCGGGAGACGCTCGGCGAGTGGTACGGCCTGAACACCCCGGGGAGCGGCACATGGCAGGTGGGCGGCGTCGCCGTGGAGCCGGGCCGGCTGGCGATGCCGGCCTTCGTCGCCGCTCCCGCCCGGGACCGCATCGTGCCGCCGGCCTCCTCCCGGCCGCTGGCCCGGCTGATCCCGGGCGCGGTGCTGCACCAGCCGCGCGCCGGGCACATCGGCATGGTCGCCGGCCCCCGTGCGGAAGCAGAGCTGTGGCGCCCCCTGCTGGGCTGGTTGCAAGGCTTGCGACCGATTATGTAAGGCCCGGCACACGGGAGAACATAAGAAGATGGAAGACGTCGTCATCGTATCGGCCACCCGCACCGCGGTCGGCAGCTTCAACGGCGGGTTCGCCGCCACCCCCGCCCACGTCCTGGGCAGCGCGTCGATCAAGGCCGCCATGGAGCGCATCGGCCTCGACCCGGCCGACGTGGACGAGGTGATCCTCGGCCAGGTGCTGACCGCAGCCCAGGGCCAGAACCCCGCCCGCCAGGCCGCCCGCAACGCTGGCATCCCCGACAGCAAGACCGCGTTCGGCATCAACCAGGTCTGCGGCAGCGGCCTGCGCACCGTAGCGCTGGCCGCGCAGCAGGTGCTGACCGGGGAAAGCGCCATCGTGATCGCCGGCGGTCAGGAGAGCATGAGCCAGTCCACCCATGCCGCGCACCTGCGCGCCGGCACCAAGATGGGCGAGCTGGGCCTGGTCGATACCATGCTGAAGGACGGGCTGTGGGACGCCTTCCACGGCTACCACATGGGCACCACGGCGGAGAACGTCGCCACCAAGTACCAGATCACCCGCGCCGAGCAGGACGAGTTCGCCGTCGGCAGCCAGCACAAGGCCAGCGCCGCGCAGAAGGCCGGGCGCTTCAAGGACGAGATCGTCCCGGTGACCATCAAGGGCCGCAAGGGCGACGTCGTGGTGTCCGACGACGAGTACATCCGCCACGACAGCACGCCCGAGGGCATGGCCAAGCTGCGCCCGGCGTTCTCCAAGGAGGGCACCGTCACCGCCGGCAACGCCAGCGGCATCAACGATGGCGCGGCGGCCCTGGTGGTGATGTCCGGCGCCGAGGCCGCCCGCCGCGGCCTGACGCCGCTGGCCCGCATCGCCAGCTTCGCCACGGCGGGCGTCGATCCCGCGGTGATGGGCACGGGGCCGATCCCCAGCAGCCGCAAGGCCCTGCAGCGCGCCGGCTGGTCCGCGCACGACCTGGACCTGATCGAGGCCAACGAGGCGTTCGCCGCCCAGGCATGCGCGGTGAACAAGGACATGGGCTGGGACACCAGCAAGGTGAACGTGAACGGCGGCGCCATCGCCATCGGCCACCCGATCGGCGCCAGCGGCGCGCGCATCCTGGTGACGCTGCTGCACGAGATGGGCCGGCGCGACGCCAAGAAGGGCTTGGCCACGCTCTGCATCGGCGGCGGCATGGGTGTCGCCATGTGCTTGGAGCG
>CAXTFY010000133.1:0-12375 GCA_964243265.1 uncultured Acetobacteraceae bacterium
GGCCAGGTGAACTACGCCGCCGCCAAGTCCGGCATCCACGGCTTCACCAAGGCGCTGGCGCAGGAGGGGGCGCGGTTCGGCATTACGGTGAACGCGATCGCGCCGGGCTATGTGGACACCGAGATGGTGCGGGCGGTGCCGCCGGACGTGCTGACCAAGATCATCGCCCGCATCCCGATGGGACGGCTGGGCCATGCCGAGGACATCGCGCGCGGCGTCGCGTTCCTGACGGCGGATGACGGCGACTTCATCACCGGGTCCACGCTGTCGATCAACGGCGGCCAGCACATGTATTGAGGACCCCATGCCGATCGCCCGTGCGTCCGACCGGCGCGGGCGTGCCCTCATTGCGAACCGCGCTTGCGGCGCGGCGACCCACGGGCTGCGCGCACGGTCCAGGCTGCCCCCGGTTGGCCGCGCCGACGTCGGCTCGCATTGATGGTGTCGTCCAAAGGGTTAATGGAGGTTGATACGAGGCGGGCCAACCTCGCCGGGTGCGGCGCGATCGGGCTGTGGGCGTTCCTGGCCCTGCTGTCGCGTGCCGCATCCGGCTTGCCGGCGCTGCAGCTTACGGCCATGAGCTTTGCCGTTTCGGGCCTGGCGGGCCTGGCTTGGCTGGGCGCGCACAGGCGGCTGGGCGACCTGCGGCAGCCGCCTGCGGCCTGGCTGCATGGAGTGGGTGGGCTGTTCGGGTTCCATGCCCTGTACTTCGCGTCCCTCGCCCGTGCCCCGGCGGCAACGGCGAACCTGATCAATTACACCTGGCCGCTGCTGCTGGTGCTGTTCTCGGCCGGACTGCTTGGCCTGCGTCTGACCTGGCGGCACCTGCTGGGCACGATGCTGGCGCTGGCCGGGTGCGCGGCGCTGCTCGGCACCGGCGCGGCGTTCCCGGCCGGGGCGGCGGTGGGCTACTCGCTCGCGGCGGCCAGCGCCATCGTTTGGGCGCTGTATTCCGCACTGGCGCGGCGCTTCCCGGCGGTGCCGCCCGGCGCCATGGCGGGGTTTTGCGCCGCGACGGCGGTGTTGGCTGGCGGGCTACATGGCCTGACGGAGGCGACCGTCGTGCCGGACGCCCGGGCATGCGCCGCAATGCTGGCGTTGGGGGCGGGACCGGTTGGCCTGGCCTTCGTGCTGTGGGACCGCGGCATGAAGCGCGGCGACCCCCGGCTGCTTGGCACGTTGGCGTTCGCGACGCCGGTGGCGTCCACGCTGCTGCTGGCCGGGTTCGGGTTGGCGCCGTTTACGGTGTTGACGGTGACGGCGTCCGTGCTGGTGGCCGCTGGCGGGTTCGTTGCGGCGCGCACTCCTGCGTCTTGATTGGTGCGACGGCGGCTTCCCGTTTTTCCGGACAGGGCGGTCGCATGTCTCGTCAAGACCGCTTCCTGCTCCCTCTCCCGGACGGAGAGGGAGCAGGAAGCGGGTCTCCTACGGCGGTGCGGTCTCTGCGATTTCTGGCCGCTGCTGCACTGCGGCGTACCACCCCGCCAGTTGCGGCCGGCCCTCGCGCCACGCATCGTCGGCGAAGCGCAGGTCCAGGTAGCCCAGGGCGCAGGCGACGGTGATGGTGCCGATGTCCAGGTGGTCGGCCAGCGGCGTGGCCTCCAGCTTGTCCAGGGCGCGGCGCACCGCCTCCGCCTGCCGGGCCATGGACGCAGCGCGCGCTGCCTCATGCGGGCGGCCCATCTCGCCCCGGCGCCCCACGGCGGCGTCCATGATGCCGTCGCCGATGGCCTGCAGCTTCAGGGCGCGCCAGCGCAGCGGCCCCGGCGGCGGGAACAGCGATCCGGTGCCGACATTATCCAGGTACTCGCAGATCACCGGGCTGTCGAACAGCGCCAGGCCATCGCCCGTCACCAGGCACGGCACCTTCGACAGCGGGTTGTCCGCCACCAGCTCCGGCGGGGACTCGTGCGGGTTGGTCGTGACCCGGGTGATCTGCTTGTCGATGCCGCACGCGATGGCGCAGGCGACGACCTTGCGGACATAGGGGCTGGTCGCCGAGTAATACAGCTTCACCGGAAAGTGTCCTTCTGTGCCCGCAGCGTCCCAAGCTGCGCGACGGTCGCCGCACGCAGGAACGGGTTTTCCGCCAGCTCGTCCCCCAGGTGGCTCGGCACGGTGGCCTGCCCATCGCCGCGCAGGCGGTCCACCTCCGCCGCCCGGACGCGCAACGCCTTGTTGTCCGGGTCCGCATGCACGGCGAACCGCGCGTTGGACTGGGTGTACTCATGGCCGCAGCACACCAGGGTCTCCGGCGGCAGCACCGCGAACTTCTGCAGGCTGCCGAACATGTCGGCCGCTGTGCCCTCCAGCAGCCGCCCGCACCCCAGGCTGAACAGGGTGTCGCCGCTCAGCAGCACCGGCGCATCCCCCTCGCTGACGTAGGCGATATGGCCCACGGTATGGCCCGGCGTGTCGATCACCCGCAGGCGGGTCTCGCCAAGCTCCACCATGTCGCCCTCCCGCACCGCCCGGTCCAGGCGCGGCAGGCGGCGCGCATCGGCGGCGGCGCCCACCACGGGGCAGGCGAACCGGGCGCGCACCTCGTCCGTGCCGGCGACGTGGTCTGCATGGTGATGCGTCAGCAGGATCAGGTCCAGCCGTCCGCCCGCCGCCTCCACAGCGGCGATGCAGGGGCTGGCGTCCGCGGGATCGACCAGCGCCGTCGCCCCGGTGGCGCTGTCCCGCAGCAGCCAGGCGTAGTTGTCGGACAGGATCGGCACGGCTTGGGCGGTCAACGGCATCGCGGCCTCGTGTTGCAGAATCTTCGTCGGGAAACGCCGGCACCGTGCTGCACCGCCCCTGCAAGCGCAAGCCGGGCAGTATGATATACGGGGTCCGATCCTGGAGAGCCGGCATGACAGCGGACGCGCAGATGGCGTCGGAGTTCTACGCGACGGCGCGCGGCGCGGTGGCCTGCCGCCTAGTGCGGGAGCGGCTGGCCGCGATCTGGCCCAACGTCGGCGGCATGTCCGTGCTCGGCCTCGGCTATGCCGCGCCCTACATGCGCCCGTGGCGCGACACCGCCGCCCGCTGCATCGTCGGCACCCAGGCGCAGGTCGGCATCGCACGCTGGCCGGCCGGGCGGCCCAACCTGTCCTGCACCGTGGAGGAGGACGCCCTGCCCTTCCCCGACCTGCTGTTCGACCGCATCCTGCTGGTGCACGGCCTGGAGGCGTCCGAGAGCGCCCGCATCCTGCTGCGCGAGGTCTGGCGCGTGCTGAAGGATGACGGCCGCCTGCTGGTGGTGGCGCCGAACCGCGTCGGCATGTGGGCGCACGTCGAAAGCACCCCGTTCGGCCACGGCCAGCCGTACTCCGCGGGCCAGGTCGGGCGCCTGCTGTCGGCCAGCCTTTTCCGGGTCGAGCACCGGGACAGCGCGCTATACATGCCGCCGTCCAGCCTGCGCCTGGTGCTGCGCGGCGCCCGCCTATGGGAGCATGCCGGCCGCCGCCTGGTGCCGTCCCTGGCCGGCGTCACCATCACCGAGGCGGTCAAGGACGTCTATGCCGCCCTGCCGCTGCAACGGGCGCGGCGGCGCCGGCTGGTGCTGAGCCAGGCAGCGTAACGCTCAGGCCGCCGTTGCGACCGGAAGGGCGACCTGCACCCGGTTGCGGCCGGTGCGCTTGGCGGCATACAGCGCGTTGTCCGCCGCCTCCACCAGGGCTGCCGGACCATCCCCGCCAAGGCTCGGCATCAATACCGCCACCCCGAGGCTGAGGCTCAGGATGCCGCCGTCGGACCCGGCATGGGGCACCGCGGCGGCACGCACCGCGGCCTGGATGCGCGCCACCGCGATCAGCGCACCAGCCTCGTCGGTGCTGGGCAGCAGGACCGCGAACTCTTCCCCGCCATAGCGCGCCGCCAGGTCGGCCGGCCGGTGCAGCGACCCGGCCAGCGCCCCGGCAACGGCCTGCAGGCAGGCGTCCCCGGCCGGGTGGCCATACAGGTCGTTGAACGCCTTGAACCGGTCCACATCGATCATGATCAGCGTCAGCGGCGTGCCGACCCGCATGGCCCGGCGGTACTCCGTGCCCAGCATGTCGTCGAAGTGCCGGCGGTTGCCCAGGCGGGTCAGCCCGTCCTGCCGCACCAGGATGCTCAACTGGCGGTTCGCGTCCTCAAGCTGGGCCTGCATGGCGGTGATCCGCCCGTCCCGCTCGCGCAGCCGCCGGGCCATGCGGGCGAAGCTGGCGCCCAGCTCACGCAGCTCACGCGCCGCGCTGTGGCCCATCTGGGCATGGGCCGACATATCGCCGATGCCAACCTGGTGCGTTGCCGCGGCCAGGCTGCGGATCGGCCGCAACAGCGCGCGGTCCGCAGCCACCCAGGCCACGAAAAATGCGAACCCGGCCGACCCCAGCGCAGCGATCAGCGTGACGCCGGAACGGGTGTCGGCGGCCCGGCGGACCTCGGCCTCCATCAGGCCCACCACGACCATGATGCCGTCGCAGCCCGGCAGCGGCGCGAATCCGAACACCCGGGTCACGCCATTCAGGTCTGGCGCCACGACCGACCCGCCGGACGGCGACGCCCGGAAGGCCCGCAGCACCGGATCGTCCGCGGCAACCGTCTCGCCGGCCTGCGCCGTGCGGTCCTGCGCGCGGGCGAGCATCGCGCCGTCGCGGCTGTCGAGCACCTGCACCGATTGCGTGCTGCCAGGCGGCAGCCGGTCGCCGAGGCGGCCGAACCACTCCAGGTTCAACGACGCGATCAGCACGCCCGTCTTCAGGACGCCAGCCCGGATCGGCACCGCCACAAACATGGTGGGATGCCCGGACGCCCGGCTGAGCGTGAGGCTGCTCAGCACCGCACGGTTGCCCGGCTCGGCCATGGCCTGCTGGAAGTACGGCCGGTCGCCCGCGTTCAGGCCGTTGGCGCCGGGGCGGCTGCCGCAGGCGATCACCCCGTCCGGCCGCGCCACGGCGATGGCTTCGATCCGCGGATGGTCGGCCATCACGTCGCGCAGCAGGGCTTCGCAGCCGTCCTGCATCCCGCGCACGGCCGGAACCTTGGCCAGCACGCGGAGCAGGTTCGACGCTTCCTGCAGGGTGTCGTCCTGCTGCTCCGCCGCCAGCCGGGCGAGTTGCACGACCTGATCCCGCGCGGCGTCCACCACCCGGCGGCCGTCGTCCACGGCGGTCAGCACGAGGCCCGCCAGCATCGGCCCGGTGGCCAGCGCCATAAGCAGGGACAGCCGGGGCCAAAGCGCGCGTGGCAGGAAACGCAGCAGAGAACCGGCCAGGATGCGCCGGGCAGTCGGAAACGGGGACACGGCACGCCTCCAGCCCTGATGCCGTGAGGGTGTGGCCCGGCGCGAGTTGGGATTAGGTTAAGCTGCCGGTCGAAGCTCCGAAATCCAAGTTCCGAGGTTGGGCTAGGCTAAGCTGCCGACCCTTAAGCTGCCGGTTCGATCAGCCGGGAGACGGCGTCGAGCAGGCTGTCCATCTCGAACGGCTTGGGCATGTAGGCCGTGGGCGGGTCCAGCGCGGCGGCGCGTTGCCGGTTTGCGGCCGCGCCGGACACGATCAGGACGGGCAGGCGCGGATGCACTTCGCGCGCGTGCTCGGCCAGGCCGATGCCGTCGATGCTGCCGGGCAAGGTGACATCGGTCAGCAAGGCGTCGAACCGGTCGCGGTCGGCCAGCAGGATCGCCGCCTCATCCCCGGTGCAGGTCGCCGTCACTTCGTAGCCGGCGCCGTTGAGCGACTCGGCCATCAGCGCACGCGTCAGCGGCGCGTCCTCGTCCAGCAGGATGGGGGTGAGGGGCAGGGAGGGCTGCAGGGTTTGGCTTAAGCAACGTTATACGGGTTGCATTGGATGCGCCCATGGCCGACGCTAGCCGCTTGCGCCGTGCAGCATGATGAAATCCGCCTGCGACCATGCTGAATTCGACGTTTGAAACCTTGTTTGCCTGGACTCCTAAACACGCCCACTCAGGCCGGCTAGCCTGTGCTTCGAGCGCCGGCGTCATTGCGACTCGGCAATCCAGGGCCTCAGGGACCGCGCTGCCAACTTCTGGATTGCCACGCCGCAAGCGCGACTCGCAAGGACAGTACCGGGATACCCGGTCAAAGCACCTCGTATCCGGCCTATGTTCGCACCCGTGTTCCCGGCTTTCACCGCAAAGTGGAGGGGCAGTGCAGCCCCTGCGTTACAGGCGCCCACCATACGCCCCTGGGAAGGGCGCAACCACAGCGCGCGAAGGCATTGCCCGCCAGCCCCGCGTCCCGCATCCTGCCATCATGCCCGCCCTCAACCCTGAGACCCTCGCCCTGCCCAGCGGCCCCACCCGCGTCCAGTGGCGGCGCAGCGCACGGGCGCGCAAGGTCAGCCTGCGGATCGACCCCCGGGCCGGCGAGGTCGTCATCACCCTGCCGCCCCGCACCCCCCAGGCGGCCGGCCGCGCGCTGCTGGCCGACCATGCCGGATGGGTGGCGGAGCGGCTGGCCCGGCTGCCGGCCCCCATCGTGCTGCAACACGGGGCGCAGGTGCCGCTTGACGGCGTACCCTGCCTGATCCAGCACGCCCCCGGTGCCCGCGGCGGCGCTTGGCTCGATGGCGGCGTGCTGCACGTGGCGGGCGCGGCGGAGTTCCTGCCCCGCCGCGCCGCCGACTTCCTGCGCAGCGAGGCCCGGCGGCGGCTGTCCGCCCTGGCCGCCGCAAAAGCCGCGCTGGCCGGGCTGGCGCCGCGCCGGGTGGTGGTGAAGGACACCCGCACCCGTTGGGGGAGCTGCACCGCGGACGGCACGCTAATGTTCTGCTGGCGGCTGGTGATGGCGCCGCCGCATGTGCAGGACTACGTCGCCGCGCACGAGGTCGCCCACCTGCGGCACATGGACCACAGCCGGGCGTTCTGGACCCTGGTGGCGCACCTCACGCCGCACCGCCGGGCGGCGACGGGCTGGCTGGCGACGGAGGGCAGCGGGCTGATGCGGGTGGCGTAGCTCGCCGTGACCAACCGGGCCGCGACGCCCCTGCTGCGCGACCCTGCCTTCCGCGCTTTCCTGGCGGCCAACGTGCTGGAGCGGTTCGCCTCGGCCGCCCTGACGGCGCTGCTGGGCTTCCAGGTGTACGGGCTGACGCACGATCCGCTCGACCTTGGCTGGCTCGGGCTGGCGGAGGCGGCGCCGGGCGTCACCCTGGTGCTGTATGGCGGGCACGTCGCCGACCGGCACCCGCGCCGGCGCATTGTGCTGGCGGCGACGGCGTGCCTGGCGGTGCTGGCGGCCGGGCTGGCCCTGGCGTCCAGCACCGGGCGGGTGCTGCCCACCCTCTATGCCGTCGCGTTCCTGGCCGGCGTCGCCCGCGCGTTCGAGAACCCGGCGACGTCGGGCCTGGAGGCGCACGTCGTCCCCCTGGCCCAGGTGATCCCCGGGCTGGCGCTGCTGGCCACGACGGCGCGGCTGGCCGATGTGCTGGGGCCGGCGGCGGGCGGCTTCGCCTGGGCGGCGCTGGGGCCGCACGGCACTTACCTGGCCCTGGCCGCGCTGTTCGCCGCGTCCTGCCTGCTGCTGCTGGCCGTGCCGGAGCCGCCAGTCCCCGCCATCACCCACGACGCCGGCGCGCTGCGGAGCATCCGGGACGGCGTGGCCTACGTGTTCCGGGACCAGTTGCTGCTGGGGTCGATGGCGTTGGACTTGTTCGCGGTGTTTTTCGGTGGGGCGACGGCGCTGCTGCCGGTGTTCGCGACGAGCATCCTGCACATCGGGCCAGCGGGGTTCGGGCTGCTGCGGTCGGCGCCGGCGGCCGGGTCGCTGACGGCGGCGCTGCTGGCGGGTCGGTTGCTGCCGCGGCGGCGGGCCGGCCAGGCGCTACATTGGGTGATCGCCGGGTTCGGGGTTGCGATGGTGGTGTTCGGCCTGTCGCGCTCGCTGCCGCTGTCGCTGCTGGCGCTGTTCGCCGCCGGGCTGTGTGACGGGACCAGCGTGGTGATCCGCCGGGCCATCCTGCGGCTGGCGTCGCCGGAGGCCATGCGCGGGCGGATCGCGGCGGTGAGGTCGGTGTTCGTCGGCTCCTCCAACGAGATCGGCGCGTTCGAGAGCGGGGTGGCGGCCAGCCTGCTCGGCGCCTCGGCGGCGGTGTGGGCGGGCGGGCTGGTGACGGTCGGGATCGTGGCGCTGACCGCCTGGGGCGCGCCACGGCTGCGGCGGCTGGACCTGGTTGAGCTGGCCGAGACGGCGCGCTAACGCACCTCGGCGGCGATGTCCCGGAACAGCCGGGCCGGCAGGCCGCTGCCCGCGACGCCCCGCATCGCCCGGCCGTCGTCGTTGCCCAGCCAGATGCCGATCACCGTGCCGGCGCTGCCGACCTCGCCGACGAACCAGGCGTCCTTGTAGTCCTGCGTCGTCCCGGTCTTGCCCGCCACGAACCGCCCCGGCACCGCCGCCGCACGTCCGCTGCCGCGGGACACCACGGCGCCCAGCATGCGGACCATATCCGCCGCCCGGTCCGCGTCCACCAGGCGTTCCGCCGCGGGATGCGGCAGCGGCACCGGCCGCCGGTCCGCCTCGGCCGCCTCGATGCCGTGCGGCGCGATGGCTAGGCCGCCGTTGAACAGCACGGCGTAGGCTGAGGCCAGCTCCAGCAGCCCGACCTCCCCGGTGCCCAACGCCAGCGACAGGTCCTTCGGCAGGTCGTCCGCGATGCCCAGCCGCCGGGCCACCGCCGCCACGCCGCGCGGCCCGCCGGACTGCTGCATCAGCCGGACCGAGGCCGTGTTGAGCGACTGCGCCAAGGCGTCCTCCAGCGTGACCTCGCCATGGTAAATGCCATCGAAGTTGCCCGGCGACCAGCCGCCGACCCGCAGCGGCGCATCCAGCACGGTGTCGTCCGGCCGCATCCCGTGCTCCAGCGCCGCCAGCCACACGAAGGGCTTGAACGCCGAGCCGGGCTGCCGCCGGGCCGCGGTGGCGCGGTTGAATGGGCTGCTGCGCCAATCCCGCCCGCCAACCATCGCGCGCACCGCCCCGGTGCCGGCGTCCAGCACGACCACGGCCCCCTGCCCCACCCCCTGCGCCGCGCCTGGCCCATCCAGCAGCGCCACCAGCCGGGCCTCGACGACGCCTTGCAGCCGGCTGTCCAACGTCGTGTGCAGCACGGCGTCGGCACCAGGGGGCAGCAGCGACGCGGAGGCCTCGGCGGCCCAGTCGGCGAACCAGCCCCCGGCAGCGGGCCGGGGCGGGAAGCTGATCGCGGCTCCGGCGGCGTCGGCCTCCTGCCGGGTGATCACGCCGGTCTCCGCCATCGCCGCAAGCACCTCCCGCCCCCGCACGGCGGCGGCCACCGGATCAGCGCGCGGGTTGAAGCGCGACGGCGCACGCGGCAGCCCGGCCAGCACCGCGCATTGCCACAGGTTCAGCTTGCGCGCCGACACGCCGAAGTACTGCCGCGCCGCCGCGTCCACCCCCCAGGCGCCGCTGCCGAGATAGACGCGGTTCAGCCAGATTTCGAGGATCTCGGCCTTGGTGAAGCTGTGCTCCAGCCACAGGGTCAGCATCAGCTCCTGCACCTTGCGGCGCAGCGTGCGGGCGTTGGTCAGGAACAGGGTCTTGGCGACCTGCTGCGTTAGGGTCGATCCGCCCTGCACCAGCCGCCGCGCCCGCAGGTTGACCCAGGCCGCCCGGGCGATGCCGACGAAATCCAGGCCCGGATGCGAGTAGAACCGCCGGTCCTCCACCGCGACCGCCGCCGCCGGCAACCAGCGCGGCATGTCGCCCAGGCGCAGCGGGTCGCCGACCACGTCGCCGAAGGTGGCGAAGGCGTGCCCGGCGCGGTCCTGCAGCGTCAGGCCGGGCCGGCGGGCGGCGTCCAGCGCGGTGTCCGGCCGTGGCAGGTCGCGGGCGAACCACATCAGCGCCAGGCCGGCCGCCAGCACGCCCCAAACCGCGGCGATCAAGCAGGCGCGCAGCAGCCGCCAGAGCAGCCTGCGGCGAACCGGCCGGATCGGGGCTGCCGGGCCGGGGGGAGCGTTGGTGCGCCGCTGCCCCGGCGCCAAACGGCGGACAGGGACCGCGGCCGGCGTGCGCGCCACCTGCTAGCGGCGTCCGCCCAAGCTCAGCCTGGCCGCCCTATTCGTAGCACAGGACGTATACGGTGGAGGGATTGGCAATCAGCCCGATCTCCACGTTGCGCTTGTCCGGTCCATCGCTGGCCACGGCGTGCGGCTGCACCCCATTGGCACGCAGGAAGGCCAGCGCCTCGGTTCCCTTGATGGCGAAGTTGACGTTCTGCGGGATGTCCCCCGTCACCGCCGCCACCCGCGCGGCCGACAGCTTGGACACCACGACGCCGATCACGTTGCCTTGGGCGTCCAGCAGCGGACCGCCCGAATTACCCTGCTGCACCGGCGCGCTGATCTGGATATGCAGCGGGTTGTCGCGCAGCCCCGTCAGCGCGCTGACGTCGCCCGTAGTCAGGGTGGGGCCGGACGACACCAGGCCGGACAGCGGAAAGCCATAGGTCACGACATTCTCCCCACGCTGCACCGGCGGGTTGTCGCGGAACGTCAGCGGTGGCCCGGCGGTGGCCGACACTGTCATCAGCGCCAAGTCGCGCCGCCGGTCCGTCGCGTCCACCCGTGCGGGAAGCCGGGTGCCGCTCGCGTTGCGGATCACCATGCGCCGGCACTGGTCCACGACGTGATTGTTGGTCATCACCTTTCCATCAGCCACCACGAAGCCGGTGCCGGATCGGGACGCGGCCTCCCGGTCCGAGGGCAGCCGTTCGTCTGGCGCCTTGCCGGCCTCTGCACGCGAGCCAACCTCAACCCCAAGAGGCGGCGGCTTGCCGGGCAGCAGGTCGCCGGAACCGCCGTTGTAGGCGCGCTTGGCACTGGGCGCGGGCAGGCCCGGGCCTGACGATCCCAACGGTGGCGGCTTCTGCGCCATGGCCGGGGCCGCCGCCAGCAGGATCGCCGCCATCCACGAGGCCAATTGGGGATTTCGCATAGAACGAGAATGGGCTGCGGCGGCCCACAGCGTCAAATTGGCATTCGTCATGCAAAGTTGCGGCGCGGGACCTGGCGCCGTGCGGCCAGGCGTCGCAGCTTGGGCATCAACGGCCCGGACACCGGCGATCCGGCCATCGATGAGGGGCGGCATGAAGGGATTGTTCCTGGACGCGAGCGGCGAGCTGGCCGAAGTCTTCCGTGCCGTCTCACGCGACGGCGATCCGGCGGTTGACCTCAACCTGCAATCCCAGGTGGACCCGGCCACGCTGCCTGCGGTGCTGGCCGGCTACAGCTTCGCGCTGAACGACCACAGCTTCATGCCCGCCGACGCGATGCGGGGCTGCACGGACCTGCGGCACGTCATCTTCCTCGGCACCGGCGCACGCAGCTATATGGACCCCGAGGCGCTGGCCGCCCTGGGCATCCAGGTCCACACCATCAAGGGCTACGGCGACGTGGCGGTGGCCGAGCACGCCGTCGCCCTGATGTGGGCCGCCGCCCGCGGCCTGGCGCGCATGGACCGCGGGATGCGCGGCGGCCAATGGCTGCGGACCGAGGGGATGCAGCTCCAGGGCAAGACGCTGGGCCTGCTGGGCTATGGCGGCATCGCGGCGGAGGTGGCGCGCATTGCCCGCGGCATCGGCATGCAGGTGCTGGCCTGGAACCGCTCACCGCGCACGGCAGAGGGCGTCGAGTTCGTGCCGGTGGATGAGTTGCTGGCCCGCAGCCACGTGCTGTCCATCCACCTGCTGCTGACGGATGAGACCCGCGGCTTCCTGGACGCCACCCGCATCGCCGCCCTGCGGCCCGGCGCGATCCTGGTCAACACCGCCCGCGGCGCGGTGGTTGACGAGGCGGCGATGGTGCAGGCCCTGCGCGGCGGGCACCTGGGGCACGCGGGGCTGGACGTGTTCGACGAGGAGCCGCTGCCGCCGGGCCATGTGCTGACGACGCTGGAGAATGTGACCTTGTCGGCCCACAGCGCGTTCCGCACGCCGGAGGCCAGCGAGACCTTGATCCGCCGGGCGTTGGATATTGCGTGCGGGTTGGCGGCGGGCGAGGTGGCGCGGGCGTAGGCGCGTGCTATGTTGAGCGCCGTGTGGACGTGGCGGAATGGTAGACGCTGCAGACTTCAATTGGAGTGCCCGCGGGGAAACCCGCGGCGTAGAACCGCCCAAACTCGGGGAACGCTACCGGCGAGGAGCCCAGGCCAATCCCGAGCCAAGCCCCGTGCAAGCGGGGAAGGTGTAGAGACTAGACGGGGGGCGCCTGCCGCCGCCGGGCAACCGGGGGCATGGCGAAGGGATAGTCCAGACCACGAACGCCCTGCCTCGCGCGCAGGCTGGGCGGCGGCGAAAGCCGAAGTGGGATGAAAATCTGAGTCCCGCAAGGGAGTGCGGGTTCGAGTCCCGCCGTCCGCATCC
>CAXTFY010000134.1:0-12244 GCA_964243265.1 uncultured Acetobacteraceae bacterium
CGGGCTGGGCTGCCTGGAGTACGTGCTGGAGGAGGGCCAGCGCAAGGACTGGTTCGGCGACGACCGCATCGTGCTCGCCGCCGCCGTCGCCGCGGTGTCGCTGACCGCGTTCCTGGTCATCGAGCTGACGCGCCGCGAGCCGTTCATCGACCTGCGCCTGCTGACCCATCGGGCACTGGGCACGGCAAGCCTGGTCAACTTCGCTTCCGGGCTGGGGCTGTATGGGTCGGTCTATATCATGCCGCTGTACTTGTCCCGGGTGCAGCACTACGACGCTCTGCAGATCGGCCTGGTGCAGATGTGGATGGGCCTGCCGCAGCTATTTATCCTGCCGTTCCTGCCGTTGGTGCTCAAGCGGTTCGACAGCCGGCTGGTGATCGGGTTCGGGCTGGCGCTGTTCGGCGTAAGCTGCGGCATGAACGCCACCATGTCGCCTGACACCGGCATCGACCAGCTCAAGGTGTCGCAACTGGTGCGGGCGGCCGGGCAGCCGTTCATCATCGCGCCGCTGTCGCAGATGGCGACGATCGGCATCTCGCCCGCGCAGGCCGGCGGGGCGTCGGCGCTGTTCAACATGATGCGCAACCTCGGCGGCAGCGTCGGGATCGCGGCGCTGGGCACGGTGGTCGATCAGCGCGAGCACTTCCACTTCAGCATGATGGCCGAGCGCATCACCCACAACGCCGGGCGCACGACGGAGCGGCTGAACGGCATGGCACATGCCGTGGGGTCGAACGCGCGGGCGTTGGGCGAGCTGGCCAACCAGGTGCGGGGCGAGGCCTACCTGATGGCCTACAGCGACGGCTTCGCAGTGATCGGGGTCGGGTTGCTGCTCAGCCTGCTAGTGGTGCCGTTCTTGGTTCGGGTGCCGAAGGGCGGCGGTGGAGGCGGGGGCGGCGGGCACTGACCGCGACCGGTGTGGTGACGCGTGGCACTCCGTCCGCTAGGGTTCGACCCGGCTACCCCTTTCGTGAGGAACCCTCCATGTCCCGACTGCCTACCCTGCTCGGCGCCGCCGCGCTGGTCACCACCGGCCTGCTGACCGCCGTGGCCGCCCATGCCGAAACCATCACCTTCAAGGCCAACCTGAGCGGCGGCGCCGAGGTGCCGCCGAAGGTGACCGAAGGCAAGGGCACCACGACCGCCACGCTGGATACCGCGACGAAGATCCTGACCTACTCCGAGGATTACACCGGCCTGAGCGGCCCCGCCACGGCGGCGCACTTCCATGGCCCGGCCGACCCCGGCGCCAACGCTCCCGTCGCCGTGCCGTTCGCCAACCCGGTCAGCCCGATCCAGGGCAGCGCAACCCTGACCGACGCGCAGATGGCGGACCTGATGGCCGGCAAGTGGTACGCCAATGTTCACACCGCCGCCAACCCGGCCGGGGAAATCCGCGGCCAGTTGACACGCGCCCAGTAAGGCCGGGGTAAACAGGCCAGGGCCTGGGCGGCGCTGGGTCCGGCGCCGCCCATTTCCTGACACATCCGCAGTCGCCCCGGCCGCGAACCCGCGCTATGCTGCACCCGGGCGTTACCAGGGGCACAGCCGATGTGCGGGATTGCGGGCATCTTCCACCAGGCCGGGCCGTCCGGGATCGACGAGGCGCTGCTGCGCCGCATGACCACCGCCATCGCCTATCGCGGGCCGGATGGCGACGGCTTCCATGTCGAGCCGGGGGTCGGCCTGGGCCACCGCCGCCTGTCGATCATCGACATCGGCGGCGGCGCGCAGCCGATGTACAATGAGGACTACTCGGTCGTCATCAGCTTCAACGGCGAGATCTACGGCTTTGCCGCCCTGCGCGAGCGGCTGCAGGCGATGGGCCACCGCTTCCGTACCCGCAGCGACACCGAGACCATCATCCACGCCTGGGAAAGCTGGGGGCCGGACTGCCTGCAGCACCTCAATGGCTTCTTTGCCCTGGCGCTGTGGGACCGCAACCGCGGGCAGCTTTTCCTGGCGCGCGACCGGCTGGGGAAAAAGCCGTTGTACTACGCGCACGCGCCGGACGGCAGCCTGGTGTTCGGGTCCGAGCTGCGGGCGCTGACCTGCGTGCCGGGCCTGCCGCGCCGCATCAGCCCAGCCGCGGTGGATGACTACTTTGCGCTCGGCTACATCCCCGACCCTGCCACTATTTACGAGGGCGTCCACAAGCTGCCCGCCGCGCACTACCTGCTGCTGCAGCAGGGCGAGGCCGGGTGCCAGCCGCGCCGCTACTGGAGCGTGCCCACGACGACGCAGCCGGTCGAGGACGCCGCCGCCGTCGCGCAGCTTACGGAACGGCTGACGCAATGCACCAGCACGCGCATGGTGTCGGATGTGCCGCTGGGCGCCTTCCTGTCCGGCGGCGTCGATAGCAGCGCCGTCGTCGCGGTCGCAGCCGGGCTGCGGAGCACGCCGCTGAGCACCTTCACCATCGGCTTTCCCGGCGCCGAGGACGAGCGCGGCTTCGCCCAGATGGTCGCCACCCGCTACGGCACTGAGCACCGGGCGGAACCCGCCACCATCGACTACATCGACGCCGCCCGCGACCAGGCCCGGGTGTTCGGCGAGCCGTTCGGCGACGTGTCCAGCGTCCCCACCGGCCACGTCTGCGCCCTGGCTCGGCGGCACGTCACCGTCGCGCTGTCCGGCGACGGCGGCGACGAGGTGCTGGGGGGCTACCGGCGTTATCAATGGCATAAGATGACCGAGGCCGTACGGCGTTTGCTGCCAGGCCCTGTGCGTCGCCGCGTGGTGGGGGAACTCGCGCGCATCTACCCGAAGCTGGACCGCGCGCCGCGCTGGCTGCGGGCCAAGCACACGCTGACGGAGATCAGCCTGGACGCGGCGCTGGGTTATTACCGGATGGTGTGCAAGGTGCAGCACGACCGGCGCCGGGCGCTGTTCTCCGGCGCGTTGGAGGCCGGGCTCGATGGGCATGACCCCTCGCGCCGCATCACGTCGCTGATGGAGGGCTGCGGGTCCGACGATCCGCTGCTGCAGGCGCAGTACGTGGACATCAATACCTACCTGGTCGGCGACATCCTGACCAAGGTGGACCGGGCCAGCATGGCGCACAGCCTGGAGGTGCGGGCGCCGATGCTGGACTACGAGTTCGTCGAGTGGGGCCTGGGCCTGCCGCCGGGGCTGAAGCTGCGCGGGCGCGAGGGCAAGTGGGTGCTGAAGCGCGCCATGGAGCCGCTGCTGCCGCACGAGGTGCTGTACCGGCCGAAGCAGGGCTTCGCGATGTCGCTCGACCAGCAGTTCCGCGCCCAGGCCGGGCGGCTGCGGGAGCGGCTGCTGGGGGACGCGATGCTGGGGTCCGGGCTGTTCGAGCAGGACACCATCGCGCAACTGATCAATGAGCACGAGGCCGGGCGGTTCAACCATGCCGGGGTGCTGTGGCTGCTGCTGGTGTTCGAGGGGTTCCTCGCCGGGGAGGCCGAGTTGAGCCAGGCGCATCCGGCGCTGTCAGCCGCGGCCTGAAGCGGAGCGCGCGCAATCCACGGCTTTGCCGACGACCAGCCGCTGCGGCTGCTGACCTTCTCGACGCTGTATCCCAGCGCCGAGCGGCCCAACCACGGCGTGTTCGTCGAGAACCGCCTGCGCCACCTGGTCGCGACCCAGCCGGTGCGCAGCACGGTGATGGCCCCGGTGCCGTTTTTTCCCTCTGGTGCCGCGGGCTTCGGTGATTGGGGACGGCACGCGCGCGTCGCCCGGCACGAGACGCGGTACGGCCTGGAGGTCTATCATCCGCGCTTCCCGCTGCTGCCCCGGGTGGGCATGACGGCGGCGCCCTACCTGTTGTACTGGGCCAGCCTGCGGGCGGTGCAGCGGCTGATGGCGTCGGGACTGCAGTTCGACGTGATCGATGCGCACTACCTGTATCCGGAGGGCGTGGCGGCGGTGTGGCTCGGCCGGCGGCTTGGACGTCCGGTGGTGCTGACGGCGCGCGGGTCGGACGTGACGCAGATCGCCACCTACAAGGCGCCGCGCCGGCTGATCCAGGCGGCGGTGCAGGCGGCGGCCGGGGTGATCACCGTCAGCAGCGCGCTGCGGGACGGGGTGCTGGCGCTGGGGGCCGCGCCGGACCGGGTGCAGGTGCTGCGCAACGGCGTGGACGTGGACCTGTTCCGGCCGGTGGACCGCGCCGCGGCCCGGCAGGCCCTGGGGCTGACCCGGCCGACGCTGATCTCCGTCGGCCACCTGATCGAGCGCAAGGGCCACGCCATCACCATCGAGGCCATGCGGCTGCTGCCGGATTGGGACCTGGTGATCCTGGGTGAAGGCCCGGACCGCGCGGAGTTGGAGGCGCTGGTGGAGCGGCTGGGATTGGGGGGCCGGGTGCGGCTGCTGGGCGCCAGGCCGCACGGGGAGTTGGCGGGGTGCTATGGGGCGGCGGACGTGATGGTGCTGGCGAGCAGCCGCGAGGGCTGGGCGAACGTGCTGCTGGAAAGCATGGCCTGCGGCACCCCGGTGGTCGCCAGCGACATCCCGGGCAACCCGGAGGTGGTGGGGTGCCGCGATGCCGGGCTGATCGCGCCGCGCACGCCGGAGGGCATTGCCGCCGGGGTGCGCGACCTGTGGGGGGCGCCGCCGGACCGGGCGGCGACGCGGGCCTATGCCGAGCGGTTCGGCTGGGATGAGACGAGCGCGGGGCAGTATGCCCTGTTCCGGTCGGTCACGTCTCCCTCTCCCTCCGGGAGAGGGTTGGGGTGAGGGGGTCTTCGCTGCGGCGCGGGACACCTCCGGTGCCGCTGTGCCGAGGCTGTCATGCGCCGAGGATCGTGCCGCAAGACCCGCTCACCCCGGCCTTGGTCCGTTTCACGGCCCAAGGCCGGAGGGAGAGGGGGCAGACAGCTTGTGCCTCTTGTTGCACAATCAGCCCATGACCTCGCCTCGCATCCGCGCCGGTGCGTTCTGTCGCCGCTTCGGCCTGCAACTGCCGATCCTCGAGGCCCCAATGGCAGGCGCCTGCCCGCCACAACTCGCCGCGGCGGTCGCCAATGCCGGCGGCATGGGCGCCCTGGGCGCGTTGCTGACCGACCCGGACGGCATCCTGGCCTGGGCGTCCAGCTTCCGCGCCGCCAGCAACGGCGCCTTTCAAATCAACCTCTGGGTGCCCGATCCGCCTCCCGTCCGCGACGCCGCGGTTGAAACCACCATGCGCGGCTTCCTCGCGGACTGGGGACCTGCCGTGCCTGTCGAGGCCGGCGATGTGGCGCCGCTGGACTTCGCCGCCCAGTGCGAGGCCCTGCTGTCAGCCGGCCCAGCCGTCGTGTCCAGCATCATGGGCCTGTTCCCCCCAGCCTTCGTGGACCGGCTGCACGCCCGCGGCATCGCCTGGTTCGCCTGCGCCACCACCCTGGCCGAGGCCCGCACCGCCCAGGATGCCGGCGCGGACGCGGTCGTCGCCCAGGGCATCGAGGCCGGCGGCCACCGTGGGGCGTTCGACGCCGCCGCCGCCGAGCGCCAGGGCGCCGGCCTGATGGCGTTGCTGCCGCGCCTGGCCGACAACCTGCGGGTCCCGATCATCGCAACCGGCGGCATCGGCGACGGGCGCGGGGTTGCGGCGGCGCTGCTGCTGGGGGCCAGCGCCGTGCAGGTCGGCACCGCCTTCCTGCGCTGCCCCGAGGCCGGCACCGCGCCCGCTTGGGCCGATGCGCTGGTTGACCTTGAGCCAGAGGCCACCGTTCCCACCCGCGCCTTCAGCGGACGGCTCGGCCGCGCGGTGGCGTCGCCCTACACTGACGCCGCCGCGGCGCTGGCCCACGCGCCCTACCCGGTGCAGCGCGGCCTGACGGCGGCGATGCGGGCGCAGGCAAGGGCGGCCGGCCATGCGGGCCACATGCAGGCCTGGGCCGGGCAGGCCGCGGCGCTGGCCCGGCCGGAGCCGGCGGGAGACGTGGTGCGCCGCCTGTGGGCCGAGGCCTCGGCGCTGCTGCCGTAAGGGGTTTGGCACCGGCGATTTGCCGGGCTAATTGTGGCGCCGGGGGATTAGCAATCCCCGGGGAGGGGTCGGTGACCCAAGAAAGGGGTCGTTGACCCCGGAGAGGGGGCAGTGGCCCCAGGGATCAGGGATCACGCCATGGACACCACGCCAGCCGCCCACCAGGCCGACGCCAACTCGATCTGGGACGACCGCTACGAGAAGGGCGAGCACGTCGGATCGAAGCCGGTGATCGAGGGCGACCCCATCGACTTCACCCAGCACAAGTTCCTGTACTCGCACGCCGTCGCCAAGCCGATGACGGGATCGCTAGACGGCTGGTCGGTGGACGCCATCGCCAAGCAGTGGTTCAACCCGGCGCCCGCCAAGGTGCTGGCCATCGGGTCCGGCATGGCGTTCCTGGAGGAGTACCTGGTCCAGAACGACTACGCCGGGCATGTCACGGCCTATGAGATGTCCCGCACCGCCATCGAGGGCGCCCGTGCGCGCGTGGCGGACAAGCCTTATGCCAGCCGGTTGGACTTGCGGACCGGGGATGTGCTGCTGGAGGAGCTGCCGACCGCCGGGTACGACGCGGTGTTCGTGCAGGCGGCGATCCACCACTTCGACCGCATTGAGGAAATGTTCGCCCTGATGCACCGCGTGCTCAAGCCCGGCGGCCTGCTGTGGTACGACGAGTACGTCGGCCCCGACCACCACATGTATGAACCCGAAGTCCTCGCCATCATGGACGAGCTGAACGACTGCCTGGACGCACAATTCCGCTGGGACGTGCTGGCCAAGCACACCCGCACCATGGTGCCGCGCCCGTCGCTGGAGTTTATGATGGGCCACGACCCCTCGGAGGGCGTGCATGCCTCCCAAATCCTGCCGCTGACCTACCAGTGGTTCGACGTGGTGCACCGGCAGGACTATGGCGGGGCAATCATGCGGCCGTTCTTCACCGGCATCCTGCCCAACTTCGACTGGGACAACCCGCGGGACCAGACCATCGCCCGGCTGATCATCGCCACCGAGCAGTTACTGACCAAGCACGGCGTGCTGCCCAACTATCACACCGCCGTCGTCGGCCGCCGCCTGGACCAGCCGCGCCCGCCGCTGACCGCGCAGGAGGCGGCGCGGATCAACTATTCCAACTGGCCGGGCCTGCAGCCTGTGACGGCAGCGCCGCCGCCGCGCCGGGGAGGGCTGCGGGCGCTGCTGGGACGCGGCTAAGCAGGCTGGCGCGGCCCGTCACGCAGGTGGCCTGCGGCCGTGCCAAGCCACGCAAGCCCGCTTAGCTGTTCACCTGCGCGCAAACCGCCAGAAGCATGCTCAACGGTTCGGCCAGCAAGCGCCGCCACGCGGCCCGATATGCCAGCCAGCCGGGCATACGTAACCCGGAGCGCCATGGCCGTAAGGCCCCATCGGCCGGCAACGGTTGTCCAGGCCGGAACGCCAGCCGCCAAACCCGCAACTCTCGCCAACGAGCATGATCGCGCTCTCGGCGGCAGGGACGGGCAGCGGGATCATCGAGGCGGACGCAAGCCTGGAGAACCCGATGGCGGCAATCAGGCTCAGTGAGGTCAATTTCAGCACCGGCATCTCCTGTTCATTACGGCTCCCGTATAACACAGCCGCGTTGCCGCCTGGTTTCGCCACAGCAACAAATTGCAACAGCCGTGATCGAGTAGGATCGACTGAGGTTGGCATCGTGTCTCCTGCCTTCACGGAAGTGGGCCGGGGTGAGGGCTGGCCGCGTATGAAAACGGCGAGTTCGTCGGGTCCTTCGCACCCTTATACCAAACACCCTCCGCTTTGACCGTTGCAATGCTGCCTTGGACCAGCCGCCGTCATTGCGAGCCGACTTTGGCGCGGCAATCCAGGAGGGCGAAGGCTGCGCTCCGGTCTGGCGGCCCCCTGGCTTGCCGCGTCGCAAGCGCTCCCCGCAATGACGGACGGGAGCGGGCAAACCGGTCAGACCAGGGAGCCGTTGGTATCACCCCGGTCGTTTTTCGCCCGTGGGGGAGGGAAACGATGCCAGGCCAACGTCAAACGATCCGGCTCCGGGCGGGCGGTACGCCTCCACCAGGTACAACGGCCGCCGCTTGGTCTCGTTGAAGATGCGGCCCAGGTACTCGCCGATGATGCCGAGCGTCATCAACTGCGCCCCGCCCAGGAACAGCACCACCGTCAGCAGGCTCGGGTAGCCCGGCACGTCCGACCCGAACAGCACCGTCCGCACGATGATCGCCACGCCGTAGATCCCCGACGCCACCGCGATCAGCAGGCCCAGGTAGGTCGCCACCTTGAGCGGCACGACCGTGTAGCCGGTGATCCCCTCGATGGCGAAGTTCCACAGCCGCCAGTAGTTCCACTTGCTGACGCCGGCGTGCCGTGGCGACCGGTCATACGGCACCGCGCGCGACGGAAAGCCGATCCAGGCGAACAGTCCCTTCATGAAGCGGTGCCGCTCCCGCAACTGGCCCAGCGCATCCACGGCCCGGCGGCTCATCAGCCGGAAATCCCCGGTGTCGGGCGGCAGCCGCACATCGCCCACATCGCGCATCAGGCGGTAGAACGCCCCGGCGGTGGTGCGCTTCAGCCAGCTCTCGCCCTGGCGCACCCGGCGCTGGGCATAGACGACATCCACCCCCTCCCGCCAGGTCGCGACCAGTTCCGGGATCAGCTCCGGCGGGTCCTGCAGGTCGGCGTCGATCACCACCACCGCAGCGCCCGCCGCGTGGTCCAGGCCGGCGGTCATCGCGGCCTCCTTGCCGAAGTTGCGGGCGAAGTTCAGCACGCCGACACGCCCGTCGGCGGCGCGCAGCCGCTCCAGCACCCGCAGGCTGGCGTCGGTGCTGCCGTCGTTGACGTAGATCACCTCCCACGCGCCCAGCCCGGCCATGGCGGCGGACAGGCGGCGGTGGAATTCGGCCAGGCCCTCGGCCTCGTTGAACAGCGGCACGACGACGGACAGGACAGCGGGGACGGACAGCGGAGCGGAGGGCGCCCCGTCGATGGCGGCGCCCTCGTTCACCTCACGGAGCGTCCGGACCGGCCGGGGCGACATCGAGGCCCGTCAGGCGGATCGGCACAGGGCGGCAGGGCTTCAAGGGGTTCATGTCAGGCGCCAGGTCGAAAGCCACCCGGAACACGCCCGCCGCCGCCTCCTCGGCCGTGAAGCCGACGGTTGCCACGGCCGGCTCGTCGTCGCGCGCCTCCACCCGGGCCGCATCCCGCTGGTCGGCGCGCAGCAGCACCGTCCGCATCCGGGGAGCGCCGCTGGGGCGGATAGGCTGGAAGTGCAGGGTCGCACGCACGCCGCGCCCTGGCGGCAGGCCGTCCAACGTGAACACCAGCGAGGCCAGGCAGCCGGACGACACCGGCAGGCCCTCGGTATCCAGCGCCCATCCGCTGGCAACCACCGGCAGCAGCGCCCTCCCGGCCAGGCCGGTGGTGACGGCAGCCAGGGGGGCAACCTGGCCCATCGCAGTGACCTGGGTTCCGGAGACAGGCCCCCGGCTGCACACCGTCACCGCGTCCACCTGGCCGCATCGCGCGCCGGCGCCGAACCTCGCCAGGCGGAGTTCGGGCACGAAGGCCGCCTGCGTGAACACCCGCGCCTCGCCGGCTGCAAGCGGCATCTCCACGGCGTCCAGCAACGCCTTCTCGCAACCGAACCCGCGCGGTGGCCGGGCCAGGCCGGCATCGCCCAGCCGCATGCCCACCCGTGCCCCGTGCAGCAGCAGCGCCGTGGCGATCTCGATGGCCGTCTGGTCTGTGGTGCACATGATCGACGGGACTGGGGTCACCAGCGTCGTGCCCGGCGGGACCTGCACGCTTGCCGCCTGGCTGTTATACTCACCGGCAAGCTGGCCTGCAGCACGGCCGAGCAATGGCCCGGCATCGATGTACTGCAGCAGGACGGCGGCGGCGAATACAGCCATGCTTGCCCATCGTGGCAGGCGCGCCGCTGCCATCACGGCGACGCTGCCGATCAGCAAGGCGTAGCCTACGGGCCAAAACAGCCGTCCTGACGAGCGGACTGGCGCGAAGACACGGCTCCAGGGCTGCTCACCGAGGTCGAGCAGCAACCAATGGCCGGCATAGACGTGGCTGCTCAGCGCCAGCACCGTCAGCCCTGCCAGGCACAGCAGCAGGCCCGGGTGCAGCCGTGGCAGCCGCCGCGCCGCCGCCAGGGACACTCCCGCAGCCACGAGGAGGAACAGCAGCCCAGCCCCGAGATAGTTGAAGCCCTCCTCCTGGCCGGGCTTCGCGATGACCAGTGGCAGGTCCCGCCCGAACAGCCCGGACGCCTGCGGCCACACTGGCGAGAGCAGGTTCATCGAGAAATACCCGAACCCGGGCGCCCCGCCCTCGAACGCGCCGTTGAGCAGCCGGAACAGGGCGAACGGGATCACGCAGGCCAGCACCAGCCCGGTCCAATGCCGCCATGCGGAGCGGCGCCACAGCAGCGTCGCCTCGGCCGGCACGGCAGCCAGCACGGCGGCGGACATCAGGAACAAGTAGGGATGGAACAGCAGGCCAGCCAGCAGCACGCCGGCCGCCTTGGCCCATCCCCGCCGCACCCCGCGCCCCAGCATCCGCAGCGTCAGGCCCAGCGCAGCCAGGATGACGAAGTGCCCCATTAGGTTGACGTGGCCAAGCCGGACCACCCAGGCGAGCGACATCACAGACAGCGCGGCAATCGCCAGCGACGCCCCTGGCTGCCCGCGCGTGATGCCGCGCAGCGCGAACACTGCGGCCACCGGCTGCAACAGGACGCAGAGTGCGAGCCAAACGCCGAGCAGGTTGACCGGCGCCAGGCCGAACCCGCGGGTGACCGCCTTGGCGACCATGGAGAGCAACGGGTTGCTGTCGGCCATGGCGATGCTGGCGCCATGCGGCCACAGCAGCAGCCGGGTGACCAGCAGCGGCCACCGCCAGGCGTCCGCCTGGTAGGCGAGGTGCCCGGTCAGGCTCAGCGCCATGTCGCCGAACGGCGCGGCCCAGATCGCTCCGGTGCCAAGCACCGCCGGCAGGGGGAACAGGGCGATGATCGCGATGATGCCGACGGCGAGGGCAAGGGCGTAGTCTAGCAGCGGCGCATCCCTGCCGCTCTCTGGCCACCTCAGCAAATGCATGGCCTTGCCGGCCGCGGTGGCGCCCGGCTTCGGATCGGTACGGCGCACAACCGCCGGCTCAGGCCATGCCAGGCCTGGTGACATGCCGCCCGGCATCGAGGCAGCCTGGCGGGCCATGGCGACCGCTGGTTCAGGCCAGGACAGTTCCGGCAAAGCCGGCATGTCCACGCCGACCCGCGGGCGCAGCACGATGTCAGCCATGCCCCCATTGTGGACAATCAGGTCGTGCAGGAACCCGAAGGCGTCCGGCAGCAGCGAGACCCGGCCGTCCGCCTCAGGCTTGCCGACCTCGAATTTTCGCCAGAGCGTGCGGGCCAGGGCACCCGGGCTGTGTCCGGCGAAGGCCGCCAGGCACCAGAGGTTGACCTCGGTGTAGATCAGCGGCCTGTCGCGGGCCAGCAGGCGCCGGGCGCCGGCCAGCACGTCCGGCTCGTGTCCCTCGGCGTCGATCTTGATGAACGCGATCGTGGGAAGGGCCTCGCCGTCCAGGGTCACCGCCGGCACATCGACGGCCTCGATGGTCTCGCCCGAGACGTGGCCAGACGCGACGACGTGGGACCCCGCACCGTATTGCGCGACATGGAACCGGAGCGTCCCCGGCTCGCTCGACGCCGCCGCGGCCCTGACCTCGACGTTGGTGATTCCGTTCAGCGCCAGGTTGCGGCGCAGCAGGGCGACGTTCGGCGGCGAGGGCTCGTAGGCCACGACCTGCTGGGTCAGCCGCGCCAGCAAGATGGTGGACAGGCCGATGTTGGCGCCCACGTCGATCACGGTCGAGGATCGCTGGACGTGCCGGGCCATCAGCGCCGCCAGCCCGTCCAATGCCGCCGCATGGTGTTCGAGGTCGTCGAAATAGGGGTCGCTGGCCGCACCCTCCAGGAGTGTCTGCACCCCGCCGAGCATGACCGACTTGGCGTGGCCGGGGCTGCTCGCGCTGCTGATGCTGGATTGCGGGGGAGCGACCTCGTTCATGACCCTGCTTGTTCTTCCCTATCAGGCCGACATCGATGGCTCGCCGCTGGTTTGGCACGCCTTGAGGCCCGGCGTCATGCCGTTTCGGTCCCAGCCCGGCGGCAGCCATGGGTTGCGTCGGCCCTGCACGCCATGAACGACCACGACCTCCAGTTTTATCGCCAGCAGATCCGGCCACTCAAATTTCCAGCCGAACCTGCGCTTAGACCGA
>CAXTFY010000135.1:0-12222 GCA_964243265.1 uncultured Acetobacteraceae bacterium
GACGACGAGGTAATCGCAAAAGCGGCGTAATCACCCCACAGGTTTGCATGCTCTCATTGCAAGCGGCTACACGTAGCACTCAAGCCGAAACGCCTCCGGCAAACCCGGCGCGGTTCACGGGAGGTGCGGCCCCCAAGGAGTAGAGAGCCGGCCTGCTCCGATCGCGCCGCCCTGTCGGCGTTTGGTCGAACAGAGCACATCATGCTTGTGGACATCTCTCCCGCGTGAATAATCACCGATCAGAGGATGCCTCGTGCGACGCGCATTGGCGCGACCCATGATCGGAGATGCAGCCACATGGGGGAGCGCCGCTCCAACCCGACCGTACAGACCGACCCGGCGCCGATATGACGGAAGCGCGTCGCTTGGTTCACTTGACGTGACCGGAGTCGGGCTGGGCCGTCCGGCTGCCATCTCCCGGCGTGCGCTGGGCCGCCGTCTGCACCGGCTGTCTATCCGGTCGCGTGTGCTGATGCTGGCGGGCATCCTAACTTGCTATGTTGATCGGCACCGAATCTGTTCGCAGGACGGGCGCTGCAGCGCGCCGAGACGGCCCGTGGACAGCAGCGCCGGGCCGGGGCTGCGCTGGCCGACAATCACGAGGTGCGCTCGGCGTATGCCGACCTGCGGCACCGGCGGGAGGCCGATGCAGGCGAGGCGGGGGTAACGGCCGATCCGACCATTGATCCCGTAGCCACCATGGCCCGCATCATGGCCGCGCTGGACAGGTTGGCAGAGTTCGACAGCGCCGGCGGCGCCACGCTCCGCTCGCAGATCCTCGCCTATGACGACGCGGCCAAGCTGGCGCAACCATCGGCCATGAGTGCGGCACAGGAGCGCCAGCAGCAAGTCGGCAAGCAACTCGACCTGCTAGACGGCGTGCTGACCAAGGCGGAATGCGACGCGCGGGTCGCATTGGACCGCGAGCTGGAAATCTCGGCCGTGCACGGTTTGGCGCTGGGTGCGATTGTGATCGGGCTAATCGTGACCGCGATGATCCTGCGCTCCATCCTGGGCTCCCTGCGCGAAGTGACGCAGGCGTTGGACAATCTCGAGCACGGCCATCTGGAAACGTTGCTGCCGCAACTCGGCCGCGGCGGTCTGGGCGCGATCGGGCGGGCGGTGACCCGGCTGCGCGATCTGCAACGCGAGCGCGCGCTGGCCGCGGCCGAGACTGCGCGGCAGGACCGGATCCAGGCTGAGGCCATCGCCACGTTGGAGATCGGCTTGTGCCTGTTCGGCGTGAAGGATGAGCTGCTGATCTGCAATCCGACCTTCGTCAAGCTTCACCCCAGCATGGAAACGCTGATCAAACCAGGCCTGCGCTTCCGGGAACTGCTGCGGCGCTTGATCGCCGCCGGCCTGATTGGCCTGGCCGGCATGACGGAGGAGAGCTGGATCGAACAGCGCATGGCCCGGCGCTCGATGTCCTCCGGTTCCACGGAGATGCGGTTGGGCGACCGCTGGATTTCGATCACCGAATGCCGAACCGTCGACAACGTCATGGTAGAGGTCTACGCCGACATCACGACCGCGAAGCAGCGGGAGGCCAAGCTCGAACGGGCGCGCACCGATGCCGAGGACGGCAACCGAATCAAGAGCGAGTTCATGGCAAATATGAGCCACGAGTTGCGCACGCCGTTGAACGCGATCATCGGCTACAGCCAGATGCTGCAGGAGGACGCCGTGGATGCGGGCGACGCCTCAGCGGCGGCCGAACTCGCCAAGATCGAGAGCGCCGGCAACCACTTGCTCGGCCTGATCAGCGACGTGCTTGACTTGTCCAAGATCGAAGCTGGCCGCATGCAGGCGAACATCGAGGCGTTCGACGTGGCCTCGCTGGCCGAGGACGTCCGGCTGATGGTCGAGCCGCTCGCCGCAGCCAACGGCAACACGCTGACGGTGACCCTGGAATCGGGGTTGGGCCGGATCAACAGCGATGTCACCCGGCTGCGGCAGTGCCTGCTCAACCTTCTCGGCAACGCGTGCAAGTTCACCAGCGCCGGGAGGGTCGCACTGGATGTCCGGCGGAGCGGCGCGCACCTCGTCTTCAGCGTCAGCGATACCGGCATCGGCATGACCCCCGCACAGTCGGCGCGGCTGTTCGAGGCGTTCTACCAGGCCGACAGTTCGACCACGCGCAAACACGGCGGCACTAGGCTTGGCTTGTCGATCACGCGCGGGTTCGCCCGCATGCTGGGCGGCAACGTGACCGTGCAGAGCCGCACGGGGGAGGGGACGGTCTTCACGATGACGCTCCCGCTCGAGCCCACGGCACAGACGCAAGACGACGATGCCGAGGACGCGGCGCCGACGGTAGTGGCCGCCGGCAACGACGCGACCGCATGGGCAGCCTCTCCGGTCATGCGCGGGGGCTGAGATGGCCGACACCGGCGTCCTGAGGAGCGCGACCGTTTCCGGATCGCCGCATGTGCTCGTGGTGGACGACAACCAGGAGAACCGCGACGTCCTCACCCGGCGGCTCCGTCGGCTGGGGCACGAGAATGTCGAGAGCGCCGTCGATGGCCTGGCCGCGCTCGAACGGATCGTGCAGTGCGCCGATGTCGGCGAACCGTTCGATCTCGTTCTGCTCGACGTCATGATGCCGCGGATGAACGGCGTCGAGCTGCTCGAACGACTCGCCGCCGACCACCGGCTCGCCCAGACTCCCGTCATCATGATCTCCGCCAGCAGCGAGCTCGACACCGTGGTCCGCTGTATCGAACTCGGCGCGGAGGACTACCTTCCAAAGCCGTTCAACCCGGTCCTGCTTCGCGCTCGCATCGGCGCCGTGCTCGAAAAGAAGCGGCTCCGAGACGCTCTTGCCCGTCAGCTGCTCCGGCTAGAAGACGAGCTGGCCGAAGCCCGGCGGCAGCAGCTCAGCATGGTTCCCGACACGTTTCCGACTGGCCATCCAGCCCGCATCCATGCGGTCATGATCCCCGCCCGCGAAGTCGGCGGTGACCTGTACGATTGTTTCGAGGTGACTCCTGGTCTCCTCTGCCTCGCCGTTGGCGACGTCTCTGGCAAGGGTATGCCGGCCGCGTTGTTCATGGCACGCACGCGCAGCCTGCTGCGCGCCTCGACGTTGCAGTTCGCCGCCGCCGCCGCCGCGCCGCGCCCGTCCCAGGTGGCGGCCGTGCTGAACGACGAGCTCTGCAAGAACAATCCGCTCGGCATGTTCGTGACGCTGTTCGTCGCCTTCTTCGACGCGGCGTCCGGCCGGCTCGAATTTGTCAACGCCGGGCACGTGCGGCCTTACCGATTGAACCCCGCCTTGACCGGGTTCCGCGTGACCGAGGTCGTCACCCGTCCCGCGCCGCCGCTGGGCATCCTTCCGGGCGTCGTCTACCAGGACCATGTCGCTGACCTGGCGCGCCACGAGGGCCTGGTCGTCATTAGCGATGGCGTAACCGACATGACCGACCCTGCGGGCGAGCTCTACGCCTCCGGGCGCATTGCCGCCGACCTCGAGGCGTTGATCGACGCCGCTCCCGAAGCGATCACCGCCGCGCTCGCCGACCGCGTCCACCGTTTCGCCGCCGGGACCGAGGCTGACGACGACATCACCATCCTTGCGCTCCGCCGCGATTGAAGGGGGGACGGCTTACCGCGACAGTTGCGCCTCGATCTTGCCGAGCAGGCGCGGGAGATCCAGTGGTTTGGTGTCGTAATCATCGCACCCGGCAGCGAGCGCGCGCTCACGATCCCCCGCCATCGCGTGCGAGGTGAAGGCGATGATCCGCAGCGCCGCCGTGGCCGGGTCGGCGCGCAGCCGGCGCGTCGCCTCCCAGCCGTCGATCACCGGCAGGCTCAAGTCCATCAGCACGATCTCTGGCTGTGCCGACTGCGCCATCGCGATCGCTTCCTGGCCGTCGATTGCGATCAGCACCTCGTGCCCACTTCGGCGCAGGCGCCGCGACAGCATGTCGCGATTGAGCTCGTTGTCCTCGACGAGCAGGATACGCGCCACGGTCAGGCGTCCGATGGCCGGCCAGGCTCGGTCGCGTGAGCGCCAATGACGGCGTTGCGTACGACTTGCCCGAGTCCGAGCTGGCTCGGCGTGCCCTTGGTCACGATCTGCCGCGCCGATCCGGCGAGCGCCGCGCGCTCCGCCTCGGTGAGCGTCTTGGCGGTCAGCACCACCACCGGGATACGACCCCAGTCGGGCCGGTCCCGCAGGCAACGCAGGAACTCGAAACCGTCCATCACCGGCATGAGGAGGTCGAGCAGGATCAGCGCCGGCAGCTCGTGGGTCTGGAGCCAGTCCAGCGCCTCCTGTCCGTTTCCGGCGATGACTGCCTCAAGCCCGACCCGTTCGATCGTTCGCCTTGTCAGTATCTGCACCGCGGGGTCGTCCTCGACGACGAGCACCGGTCCGACGCCGAGATCGACGCTGATCGAGCGGAGCGTCGCGGCCAGCTCGGCCCGGTCCACCGGCTTGCTCAGCACCGCCGCGGCCCCGAGCGCCAGGCCAAGCCGCCGGTCCGCAGCCAGGCTGACTAGCACGACCGGGATCGACGCCAGTGCCGGGTCCGCCTTCAGCGAGCGGAGCACCGCCCAGCCATCCAGTTGCGGCATCATGATGTCGAGCGTGATCGCGTCCGGACGCTCCCGCCGCGCCACCTCCAATCCGTCCGCGCCCGACGTGGCGTAGATCACGTGGTAGCGCTCACGTGCCAGGTGCGCCCCGATAATCCGGCGTGAGGCGAGTTCGTCGTCGATTACCAGCACCGAGGCCAGCGCCTCGTCCGCCGTCACGCCAGCCGGCAGCTGATCGGCCAGAAGCGGTTCGGGGAGTTCGGCAGCTTCAGTCGATTGCATGTCGGGCACAGCCAGCGTGAAGACTGACCCTTGCCCGGGCTCACTCTGCACGGTCACATCGCCGCCCAGCATGCGCGCGAAGCTCCGTGTGATCGCCAAGCCCAGCCCGGTCCCGCCGTACTCGCGCGTGGTCGAGCTGTCGGCTTGATGGAAGGCCTCGAATAGCTGCGATTGCTGCGCCTCGGAAATTCCGATGCCGGTGTCGCTTACCCGGCAGACGACCCGGCCGGGCTCGCGGCCGATCGTAAGCCCGACCTGGCCGTCACGCGTGAATTTGCACGCGTTGCTCAGCAGGTTGAGCAAGGACTGCTTCAGCTTGGTCTGATCGGATACGATATGACCGGCGTCCGGTGCGCACTCGATCGTCAGCGTGTTGCTGTTGGCTGCCGCGAGCGGCTCGATCATCAGCTTGACCTCATCGGCCAGCGACCGCAGCCCGACCGGCTCGATGAACAGCTCCATCTTTCCGGCCTCAATCTTGGAGAGATCGAGCACGTCATTGATCAGGGCGAGCAGGTGCTTGCCCGCCCCCTCGATCTTCGCCAAGTCCGCGACCACCGTCTCGTCACCGGCGTCTTCTGCGTCCTCGCGCAGGATCTGGCTGTAACCGATGATGGCATTAAGCGGCGTACGGAGCTCGTGGCTCATGTTCGCCATGAACTCACTCTTGACTTTGTTGGCTTGCTCGGCGTCCTCGCGTGCTTTTTCCAGTTCGAGCTCGCGGCGCCGTACGGCGGTCATGTCGGTGAATACCTCGACCGTGACGTGGTCCTTGGTCCGACGCTCCACCACCGAGACGATGCTCGCGCCCAGCCGCGTCTCAAATGCCTCATCCAACGTCCCGCGCGTCGCCAGCCGCTGCGCCAGCCACGCCTCGGCTGGCATGCCGCCGAGATCAACTAGGCCGAGTTCGATCGCGTCGCGCAGGAGCTGCTCAAAGGTGATGCCAGGCTTGATCTTGTCCTCGAGGCCGGGATGGAGAGTCGCGAACATCGGATTGCGGATCAGCAGACGGTCTTGCGCATCGAATAGCGCGAAGCCGATCGGAAACAGCGCGATCGCGTCGGCGCGGATGCGCCACTGCCGCGCATTTTCCGCGGCCAGCGCCTCACGGTCGCGTTGAGCCTGCTGCAATACGCTCATGGCGCGTAGGATCGAGCCGATCCCATCGCCTGACACCTCCGGGAGCGCGACATCGGCGTCGCCGCGGGCCACCTTGTCGACCAACTCGGCGGTGCCGTGCAGCGGGATGAGCGCCCAGCGCACGCCGAACCAAGCCGCGCAGGCCTCGGCCGCTACCGTCGCCAGCAGCGCCGGGCCGAGTGCAAGCCCGGACGACGCGATGGTGAAGCCGACCGCCGCCATCGCTCCGCCGAGCAGCGCGAATCTTTGCGAGACGGCGAGGCGGCTGAGCCTCTGGGGTGCCAGCGCCGGTCCTGCGCTCATCGCGCGGTCACGCCCGCGCCGGCGCCACTGCCCGCTGCATCGCGTCGTCGCGGGTTTTCGCCACGTCGAACATGTCCAGGAAGCCGCCAATCTCGAACAATTCCAGTGTCAACCCTTGCAGCCCGCACAACACGAACCGCGTTTCTTTCTCGGCGGCACGCTTTTCAGCCATCAGCAACGACCGAAATCCGCCGCTGGTCATGTGCTCCAGGCGCGACAGGTCGAGCACGATCGCGCGGCTGCCACGCCCGAGAATATCATCCAGGCGCGCCGCCATCTGCTGCGCGTTGGCGCTGTTCACGCGCCCGACGACATGCACGACGTTCACTCCGTCCTGGTTGGCTTCAAGTAGTTCCATTGATCATTCCTTCTGCAATGCGGGAGGGAGCCGCTTGCGCAAAACTAGACTATTCCGTCCGTCGCGACGGGTGTAGTCGATGTCGTCCATCAGTGTGCGGATGAACAGCAATCCCGCTCCGCCGACGCGGCGTTCGGCCACCCTCACCCCGAGCGGAACCGGTTCGAACCGGCGTGGATCGAACGGCAGGCCGTCGTCGACCACTCTCAATTCGATGTCCTGTCCGCACCGCCGCAGGTGGAGCAGGATCGGCCCGCCGCGCCGCCCGGCGTGGTTGATGACGTTGCTCAGGACCTCGTCAAGGGCAACGTGCAGCTTGGCCGTAACCTCGCCGGGCACATTGGCGTCCGCCGCAAAGGCGTCGAGCCACGCCGCAGCACGCTCAATCTCGGGCAGCGCGGACACCACTTCGAGCGTCGCCTCGTTGATCGCCATGCCCGTCCTCAAGCCGGGGCACCGGACGCGGCGCCACATCCTGAATTTGCCGTATCTTTACACAGCCGACGCGTCATTGCACAAGGCGGGCAATCGGGATGGAACGATGATGCGGAAGCCAGACACGATCGTCTATGGCACAGACGAGGTGCCGCCGGCGCCGATGCTTGCCTTGTTGTCTGTGCAGCACGCTTTGGTTGTGTCGATCTTCCTGGTTGTCCCACTCGTGATCATCCGCGCCGCGCGCCTGCCGCTTAGCGACGCCGAAAACATGATCTCTCTCACCATGATCGCGCTGGCCGGGGCAACGGTGCTGCAGATCACGAGGCGCGGCCCGCTCGGGTCCGGCTTGCTCGCCATTCCCGCCGCTCAGAGCGTCTACGTGCCGGGATCAGTCATAGCCGCGCGCACCGGCGGGCTGGCCGCGGTGGCCGGCCTGCTCCTTGTGGCATCGTCGCTCGAGATGGTGCTGTCCCGCTTCCTGGTGCGGCTGCGAGGCGCCCTGCCGACGGAGTTGTCAGGACTGATCGTGCTCGTCACCGGGCTTGGGGTCGCGCAGACCGGGATGGACAACATCGTCAGCGCGGCGACCGCGGCCGGGTCTGCCTGGTTCGGGGTGCTCGTCGTGGCTGCCGCGACGCTCGCGATCATGGTCGGCCTGAGCGTGTGGGGACGTGGTCCGGTCCGCACGCTGGGCGCCATCGCCGGCCTCGTGTGCGGTTACCTGGCGAGCCTCATACTTGGCCTGGTCGACCCGCAGGCGATGCAGAGTCTCGCAGGCGCCCCGGTCCTGGCGCTGCCGGCGATCTCGTTGACAGTGCCCGCCGTCTCGGCCGGGCTGCTCCTGCCGGCGCTGGTCACCGGCCTTGCGATCACGTTGAATTCGACCGGCGCCTTGACCGCTGCCCAGCGGCTTCATGATGCCGACTGGAAGCGGCAGGATCTTGATGGGCTCGGTCGCGGTCTGCTGGCAGATGGGATCGGCACGGTGGTCGCCGCGTTGATCGGGGCGTGCGGCGTTTCGGCCAGCGCCGCCAGCGTCGGTCTGACGGCTGCCGCGCGGGCGACCAGCCGCGTGATCGGCTACGCCGTCGCCGTGATCTTCCTTGGTCTGGCGTTCGTTCCGAAATGGGCGTTGCTGGTCCTCGGCATACCGGCACCGGTGCTCGGCGCGGCACTGGTGTTCCTGTCCTGCTCGCTGCTCATCGGTGGCGTCACAATGATGACGTCGCGCCTGCTCGATGCCCGGAAGACGTTCACGCTGGGCATCGCGTTCGCCTTTGCCGTCGCCACCCCCTCGCTCGCCCGGGCGCAGGGCAGCCTACCCGAGTGGATGGCGCCGGTGATCGTCTCACCACTCCTGGCATCGGCGCTCGTGGCGCTCGTGCTCAATCCGTTGCTGCGGCTCGGTATCCGGCAGCAGGTCCAACTCGCCGTCGCGATGGACCCGGTCGACCACGCCGCGGTTCAGGCGTTCGTTTCCCGCGCGGGCGCCACATGGGGCGCGCGGCGGGAGGTCATCGAACAGGCTCAGGGTTCGATCGCCGAATGTATCGAGGCGGTCGCCGACGCCGAGCTGGCGCGCGGCGAGAGCCAGCTGACGCTCGGCTTCAACGAACTGCAGCTCGAGGCGCAGATCGTCTGGCATGGCAGTCCGCTTGTTCTCTCCGACGCGCGGCCGACGAAGGCCGAGATGCTGACCGACGAGAGTGCGGCGGCGCGGATGGCCGGTTATCTGGTCAGCCGTCTGGCGAGCCGGGTCACCAGCCGTGCCGATGGCGGCGATGCGGAAATCCATCTCGTGTTCTTCCACTAGAATTGCGCGACGGCCGGGCCGCCATGCGTCATCGCCGTTTCCCGCTCCGGCGCGATGTTGAACACGGAAGCCAGACCGCTGATTTCGAACACCTCCTCGACATTGGGGCGCAGCGCGCACAGCACCAGTTTGATGTTGCTGCCACGGGCCTGCTTGGCTGCCAACAGCAGGATCCGCAGACCGGCGCTGCTGACATAGGACATGCCGCCGAGATCGAGGACGAGACGCGGCGGCGCCTCGGCGATCAGCTCGATCAACATCTGGTGCAGGGGCTCGGCTGCCGTTCCGTCCAGCCGTCCGTCCAGCTCCAAGACCGTCGCCCCTGCTTCGT
Source organism: uncultured Acetobacteraceae bacterium (assembly GCA_964243265.1). Taxonomy (GTDB): domain Bacteria; phylum Pseudomonadota; class Alphaproteobacteria; order Acetobacterales; family Acetobacteraceae; genus DASWOJ01. The sequence continues at coordinate 9,211 of CAXTFY010000135.1, forward strand.
CCGCCCGCCTCGTCTTCATCCCGCAGTTTCCTGTGCGCTGACGACCTTGGCGATCGTCGTCTTGTTGAGACCGTCTTGAAGCTGGTAGCTTACAACATCCATCAAGCGGGTGACGATGTGCACGCCCAGCCCGCCCACCCGGCGATCCGCCAATTCCGAGGTGACATCGGGCGACGGCGCGCAGAGCGGGTCGAATGGGCGGCCATCATCGGCGATCGTCATCGTCAGGAGGCCGTCGGCCAAGCGCAGGTCCACGCCGATGCGCAGGTCTGGTCCGCCGTAGAGGATCGTGTTGGTAATCAGTTCATCGCTCGCGAGCGCAAATCGTCCGATGATCTCCGCAGGGATGGCGTGCGCGACGCCGAACGACTCGAGGACGTCCGCCAGGCGCCGGATTTCGGCAACATCGCTGCAAAGCGTCAGTCGGAGAGAAGGCTCGCCGATCCCCATGCCCAACAGCAGACACCAGGTTGGCCGGGCCGTCTACGGTCGCGTGCGCGGCCGTTGGATGGGGAGGTCGCGGTTGCCGCCTAGCACGGACACTCCTGTCGCCAAACCGTTCCCGCCGTTGCGATGGCACCCTGTCGGTGGGACGGAAGACGCGTGGGTGTTCCCGATCACCGGCAAGCCGACGATCACCAATTCGAGCACCTACATCCTGCGGACACCGCGTACCGTCGTGGTGATCGACCCTGGCGCGGACGCAGACCAGGCGACCATCGTGGCGGACGCCGTGCACGAGGCCCGCCGTGAACGCGAGCGTGCCTTCCTGCTGATCCTGACCCACGCGCATCTGGACCATTTCCTCAATGTCGATCAGGTCATCCGGTCTGGCGGCCGGCCGCTGTCGTTCGCGCACGCGGACGCGGTGGCTGCCATTGCGCGGAAAGATCGCAGCCATACCCTCTCGATCCTCTACAAGGACGCGGTCCTGCCGGAATGGACGCCCGACGTGGCCATGTTCGCCAATCCGGGCGCCGCGGCGCCTGGCGGGTTCCGAACGGCGTTCCGCGGCGATGCCGAAGTGCCGCACGTGACGATCGAGCTCGATCCCGGCAACACGCTCGAGATCTACGCGACGCCGGGCCATTCCCCGTGCAGCTGCAGCGTCCGGCTCGGCGAATTCATCGCCATCGGCGACCTGCCATTCGCCGCAAAACCAGGGTTGGCCGGCCTGGCGGGATGGAGCGCGGCCGCCCTCAAGACGTCGCTGCAGGCGATGTCGCGGCTGCTCTCGCGCGGCAGCATCACGGTATGCGGACCCGGCCATGGCGACTGTGCGCCGGCCGCGACCATGGCGTGCACGCTCGACGCGGTGTCACTCCGACTGCAGGGCCTCGGATCGCTGGCTCCACTGGACGAACGGCGGGTGATGGCGCTGCGCAGCTTTGCCAACGAACTGCTTAGCGAGAGCGAGCGGCTGTTCTCGATCCTCGGCGGCAGGCTACTCTATCTGTCCCAAGCCTTGGATTATCTCGGAGAGGCGGGGGAGGCTGCGCGCATCCTCTCTTTGCTGGACCTAGATGCGGTCGAACGCGTCTTGGGTGAACTCGGCACCTTCCACCAAGCTTTTGAATTGGGCCTGCAGCCCGAACTGGCCGTGGTGCTGAAGGCAAATGCGGTGGTCGAGCGGTTGCAGCGGCTGATCGCCAACCAGCCATCTCTGCAAGCGATCTGCGGGTCTCTGCTCGACCGGATCGATCAGCTGCTCGGCGATTTCGGCCAGACCGTGCAGGGGCTGGATTTCGAGGTCAAGACGGAGGCGGTCGATCTGCTGGCCCTCGTCGGATCGGTCGTAGACGGCGAACAGCAAGCAAGAGCTTACAGCATTAGCCTTCTCGCGGACGCGGACGCGGACGACGCAGAGGCATTCACGACGGCGATCACCCGGTCCATCGCTTCACGCTCATTGCTGGCCGTCACGTCGTTCTCGGTAGTACCCACGCGTACGGCGGCGATGATGGTAAGGGTTAACAACAGCCGCTTTCGCAATTTTCTGACGACCCTTCTCGAGCTTGCCGCCGTCGGCGCGGATGGAAGCACCGTCGAGATCGCGCTGGCCGAGAGGGCGGGTGAGATCAAGGTCGAGATCCGAGGTGTCCGCGACAGTCTCGCTGCGTCAATGCCGCAGCAGCAGCGGTCACTCTACCAGCGGATGATGACTTCGCTCGGCGGTAGGATGGACATCCTTCCAGACGGATACGTGCTGCGTATAGCCCGTTGAGAGATCGGACAGTGAGCTGTCTGGCATCGGCCAAGGAAAGTGTCAAAAAGCTGGGGCAGCCTATCCTGAGCCAAGTCGCCAGGGGCTGCTCGGATGCTCAGCCACACCCGCCGGGCGCGGGTCGGGGTTGGGCAGCAGCACCAGGAGCCGACTAAGGCGCTCCACCAGCGTCGTCATGTTGGCATTGCCGGCAAACCTGGCGGACGCAAGCAGATTGCCCTCCAAATGGCCAAAGCTGTCCCGGGTGGCCACGTCTGCCGGACGGCACGCAATCCCGCGCTCCAGCGGTACGCGATGCTCGGGGGGCCAGCGGCCATGTCGTGTTCCGCGGCGCCGACGCGCACGGGGCAGGCGCAGGTAGAGCTGCTCCGCAGGACCCTCGGCGCCACACACGTGGCGATAAACCGTTTCGTAGCAGAGCCATTTGCTTTCTTTCCCGTCAGCCTCTGCTTCTTGCCGGAGCCCCCCTGCGATCTGCTGCGGCGACCAACCACCGCGCAACCGGTCCACCACGTGGGCGAGTAGCTACTCGTGCCGCGCGAGCTTGGCGAAGCGCCGGCGCCGGATGCGGGCAACGTCCTGCGCGGCCTCCTGCATCCGGAACAAAGACCGACGCTCGTCAAGCGTGACGTGTTGGAAGTCGCATGCTGTCATGGCCATCTCCTGATGCTAACATGCTGAGAAGGCGAGGTTGCCGCACTTCAGGATAGAACGCGCCCCGCTGACAACATTAAGAGCGCCTAACACAACCTGGAACCTGAGTAGGTTGCTGCCCATTTGGGTGCCAT
>CAXTFY010000136.1:0-12187 GCA_964243265.1 uncultured Acetobacteraceae bacterium
GACCCCATCAGCCCGTGCAGCGCGCCCAGCCACCAGGACGGACTGAGCGACGCGCCTAGTCCGGCGCCTGGGGCCGCCATCATCTCATGCACCTGCACGACCAGGAACGCCTGGGCGAGCCACAGGCGGATGGCAAGGTCGAGCCAGGGACCGAGCGCCGCCCCGAGCGCCGACACGGCAGCCGCTGCCGCGCGGGCCGCCTCCCGTACATCGTCCATGCAGCCTCCTGCGCTCGCAGCAGCGTCCGTTTCCGCTGGACCCCCGCCGCACCGAAGCTGCCCGACCGGCGCAGCCAGCGCCAATGCCGGCCGCTCATGGAAACGATGCTCACGGCCCGCTGCCAAGGCTGCAGGCCGGCCGTGCCGGACGTCAAACCAGGGGGTTTGCCGGGCATCCACGGTGCCATCGAGCGCCGGCGCGGCAAGGCACGCCGCTTGTCAGAACCGCGTCGTCACGTCCACCCGATCAGCGGACGTGCGAAAACTCCGGCCAGCGCTCCGGGACGGCATAGCCTACGCTCTCTGCCACGCCGCATGATGGCCAAAGTCGAGCTGAAGAAGCCATCGCGCAATTTCAGCAAGATACTTTCGGCATAGGTGAGGCGCGGTCGATAAAAGGTCGCAACGACCCAGAAAGGTTGTGTAATCCGAAACGATACACGCCATCTTAGGCTCAAGACGTGCTTTCGGCAGAGGCTACAACACTGGTGAACCCGCAAACCGCCCACGCAACAACGCCGCGTACGTAGCCAACACCGTCACAGGCCCAGTTGCAGGTCGGACAGCGGGACCGCCTGGCAGGTCAGGCACGCGCGCCCTTCCAGGTCCGTCACCGGGACGAGATGGCCGACCTGGCCGGACAGCACGGCAACGGCGCAGCTCTCGCACTGGCCCGTGCAGCAGCCGCCCGGGGGTGACGGCCCGGCCGCTTCCGCCAAGGCCAGCAGCGTCCCACTTGCGGCCCTCCACTGCCATTCGAGGCCCGAGCGCGCGAACCGGACACGGTGCGTGGCGCCGTCCCGCCGAACCACCGCCGGTGCTGTCCCGAACCGTTTGCGGAAAATCTCGAATGCGGGAACGCCGGGGCGCCGCAGTCCGGACGCCACATCGCCCATCATGGCATCCGGTCCGCACAGGTGGAGGCGCGCACGCCGGGCCAGGAGCGCCGGTTCGATGCTGGCGGTGGTGATGCGGCCTGCATGGTCCCGCCCGTCGCCCGGAGGCGGGTGGCTAAGATTAGGTGACGATGCGGACACCGGACCGGGCCAACCCTGCCAGGCGGCGGGTGAAGGCCCGGCTGCCAGCGCCGCGGCAGCCATCGGGCGGGCCGGGGCAACACAGCCCACCACGCCTATCAACCTGACAACGCCGAAGCATGGTTTCCAGTGGCGGTGATGTTACGGCCGTCCCCTTCAACACGCGATTATGTGGAGAAGTCAGTCAGAGAAGTGGTCATGGCATTTGAACAAGCGATTGCCCTACCGCCCTTACGCGGGCTGCGATCCGGGCACAGCGACAGTCTGGCGGAACAGGATGCGACGCTCCTCGTCGGTGGGGGGCGCCGAGCGGCGGAGGTCCTTGCCGAGATCGACCCCGCGGCGGACCGCCGGCCGGGTCTTGATGGCGTCCCGCCACCTGGCCACGTTCGCGAACGGGTCGAGCGACTGGCCGAGCGGCTTGGCGATCAGCACCCACGGCCAAGCCGCCATGTCGGCGATGCCGTAGTCGTCGCCCAGGATGTAGGGCCGGTCGGCCAAACGCCGGTCGAGCACGCCAAGGCAGCGGGCATACTCGCCGGCGTAACGCTGCTTCGAGTAGGGATGCTCCCCCTGTGCGTAGTTCACGAAGTGGCTGAGTTGCCCCGCCATCGGCCCGAGATTGGCCATCTGCCAGAACAGCCACTCCATCATCGCCAGCCGCTCCCGCGGTGCGGTCGGCGCGAAGCGGCCGGTGCGGTCGGACAGGTGCAGCAGGATGGCTGCGGACTCGAAGACCGAGAGCGGGCCGCCTGCCGCGTCATGATCAACGATCGCGGGCATGCGGCCGTTGGGGCTGATCGCCAGGAACGCGGGCGCATGCTGCTCGCCGCGGCCGATGTTGACGGGGAGCATGCGGTATTCGAGCCCGGTCTCCTCCAGCATGATCGCGACCTTCCAGCCGTTCGGGGTCGGCCAGTAATGGAAGTCGATCATGCCACCTGCTCCCAATTCAGCCCGAAGGCGCCGGCGCGGCCGAACTCGGCGATATCGGCCCGGCTCAATCCGGTCGCCAGCAGCGCGTCCACGGTATGCTCGCCATAGCCCGGCGCCGGCGTGCGGATGGCCTGTGGCGTGGCGGAAAAGCGGCTGGCGGGGCGCCCTTGCCGGATGCGGCCGGCTGCCGGGTGATCGACCTCGACCACGAGGCCGTTGGCGGCGAACTGCGGATCGGACAGCGTCTGCGTGCGGGTCAGCACGGGGGCGCAGGGCACGCCGGCCTGCGTCAGCACGTCCAGCCATTCGGCCGCCGACCGGGTGCGCAACACGTCCTGGGTGAGGGCCAGCCGTTCGTTGATGTGCTGCTGCCGGAGGGCCGGCGTCTTGAACCGGGGGTCCTGCAGCCAGCCGGGTTGGGACAGGCTGCGGGTCAGCGCCTCCCACTCCCGGTCGGACTGCACGGCCACGCTGATCGGCCGGTCGGCGGTCTCATAGATCAGGTCGGTGAAGCTGGCGGCCTCCTGCTGCGGCAGGTCGCCGCCGACGAAGGTCTGGCTGCCCATGTCGGACGACCAGAGGAAGGCCACGACCGCCTCCAGCATGGACAGCCGGACGTGCTGGCCCTCCCCCGTGCGGGCGCGGGCCAGCAGCGCCGCCGTGATCGCCTGGGCCGCGACGATGCCGGTCAGCTTGTCCGGCAGGATGGTGCGGACCAGGCGCGGCCGCTCCTCGTCCGACCCGGCCTGCACCGTGGCGAGGCCGGACATGGCCTGCACCAGGGGGTCGTAGACCGGCTTGGCTGCGAACGGCCCCGCCTCGCCGAAGCCGCTGATCGAGACGTAGACGATGGCGGGGGAGACGGCGCGCAGGGCCGCCTCGCCCAGGCCCATCCGCTCCGCCACGCCGGGGCGGAAGTTCTGCACGAACACGTCCGCGCCGGCCGCCAGGCGCAGCAGTGCCGAGTGGCCCGCCTCGGTCTTGAGGTCCAGCACGACCGACTGCTTGTTGCGGTTGTTGTTCAGGAAGGACGCCGACATCCCGCCGCGCCGGTTGGCGCCGGCCCGGGTGTGGTCGCCGCCATTCGGGTTCTCCACCTTGAGGACATCCGCCCCCTGGTCGCCGAGCATCATGGTGGCGAGCGGGCCGGAGATCATGGACGTCAGGTCGATCACGCGAATGCCGTGGAGCGGGCCGGGCATGGGATTGGTTCCGTCGTTCGAGGTTGGCGGGCGTAGCCAGGTTCCGCTGCAGCCCAAACCCGCTTCCTGCCCAGGGACGGGGAGGGGCGTGGCGTTGAGCTTGGCAGAGACAAGGCAGTAACCATCCAGGGGGCAGACAAGTTCGGCGGCGCCCGCGCGGAGCTGGCCGGCGAGGTTCCCGCCGAGACCGCACGCGCCGCTCGCGACGCTGCCTGCCGCACCTGGCGCGAGGGAGCCGGCATCGCGACCGCCGCGTGAGGGCCTGATCAGCCCTCAGCGGCACCTCAACCAGCGACCTGGCAATGCCCCTTCTCACCATATGCTGACCTGCTGCCCGCCCGAAGCAGGTTCCCGGCCGGCTGGGAACGCCCTACTTAGCCAACATGCCCCAAGTCCTGAAGCTACGCCGTCCCCTGGTGCTGGCCTCCGTCATGGCCGCCATGTTCATGATCGCCATCGAGGCGACCATCGTCTCGACCGCCATGCCCGGGATCGCGGGCCAGCTCGGCGACCTGCACCTGTACTCCTGGGTGTTCTCGTCCTTCCTACTGACGCAGACCGCCACCACCGTCGTGTTCGGCAAGCTCGCCGACCTGTATGGCCGCAAGCCCGTGCTGCTTGTGGGCATCGCGGTGTTCCTCGTGGGTTCGGCGCTGTGCGGCTTCGCCTGGTCGATCCCGTCGCTGATCGCGTTCCGGCTGATCCAGGGCGTCGGCGCCGGGGCGATCCAGCCGGTGGCGCTGACCGTCGTCGGCGACCTGTATTCGGTGCAGGAGCGCGCCCGCATCCAAGGCTACCTCGCCAGCGTCTGGGGCGTGTCGTCCGTATTGGGGCCGCTCGCCGGCGGCCTGATCATCCAGCACCTGAGCTGGTCCTGGATCTTCTGGGTCAACCTGCCGATCGGCCTTGCCGCCGCGGCCAGCTTCGCCGCCTTCCTACACGAGGACATCGCACCGCAGACGCGGGGCGTGGACGTGGCCGGGGCGGCCCTGTTCACGGTGGCGGTTGCCTCCCTGATGCTGGCTCTGACGCAGTTCGGCACCGCCGACCTGCCTACGGCGCTCGGCGCCGCCGGCGTCTTCGTGGTCAGCACGGCCCTGTTCGTCTGGCAGGAGCGGCGGGCCCAGGAGCCGATGGTGGCGTTCGCCCTGTGGGCGCGCCGCCCGGTCGCGACGGCCAACGCCGCGACGCTGCTGAGCGGCATGGCGGTGATTGGCCTCACGACCTTTCTGCCGATGTATGTGCAGGGCGTGCTGAACCGCTCGGCGCTGGTGGCGGGCTTCGCGCTGACCATGATGGTGCTGGGCTGGCCGGTCGGCGCCACGCTCGCGGCCCGCAACTTCGCCCGCTTCGGCCTGCGCGGCACGCTGCTGTTCGGCGCGGCCCTGCTACCGGTGGGCGCGCTGGCCTTCGTGGCCCTGGGTCCCGCGACGTCGCCGGTGGTGGCGGGCGTGGGGTCCATCGTCATGGGCCTGGGCATGGGCTTCCTCAGCACCTCGGCCATCGTCATCATCCAGGACAGCGTCGGCTGGGCCGAGCGCGGCTCGGCCACGGCGTCGAACCTGTTCTCGCGCAACCTCGGCAGCACCCTGGGCGCCACGGCGTTGGGTGCTGTGCTGAACATCAGCCTGGCGCACCGCGTGAACGGCGTCGCCGCGGTCAGCCCCGACCAGCTCCGGCGGCTGCTCGACCACCCCGGCGGCGCCCTCGGTGATACCGCGGTGCGGGCGGCGCTGGGCCACTCGCTGCACCTCACCTTCTGGGCGGTGTTCCTGACGGCGGTGCTGACCCTGTTGCTGGCCACCCTGGTGCCCGCAGTCGCGATCACCAGGACGGCGGAGACGGCAGCAGCGGAGTAAGGGGGGCGGCCCCGGGGACCGTCGAGCAGCCGGCAGTGGCCCGCGTCACCGCTTGGACGGGCGTGGCCTGCATGCGGGTTTGCGCCGCCGCTCCTCTTCTGGCATTCCCCTCGCTCGACGCCAACCGGGCTGGCATGCTTGCGGTCGCGCACCCCCGCGGCGCGATCCGGTCCGGCGGCAAGGCTGGCGAGGGCTGCGTCGGCATGGTCGGCAAGGAGATCGGTTACGTTGAGCCTGCTGTCTCGCCTCCTGATGCGGATGCCCCCGGTCCGGCGCCTTGAGGCGGAGCGCGATGCGTTGCGCGGTGAACGCGACTCCATGCGCCTCAAGGTGCGGGCGATCTCGGCGAGGATGGGCATCTTGGAGGAGCAAGGCCGGGTGCTGACCGGCGAGCGGGACCGCTTGGCCGAACAGGCGAGGGTCCACATGGTGGAACAGGGACGCCTGTCAGCGCAGCTCAAGGCGGCGCAGGAGGCCTGTGACGCAGTTGCGGCAGAGCGCGACCAGCTCAAGGCCGACCGTGACGCCTCGATCGCTCAGCAGGAGGACGCAGCCGGCTGGCGCGACCAGCCCGCTCGTGATCCTGACCGGCTCCGCCAGGATGCAGCGGCGCGTCCGATGCGGGCCGTTCCTTTGTCTGGTCCAGTTGCGGGGGACGCCTCCAGGCAAGGTCGCTGACGCCAGCGGCGCAACTCAGGTGCAGCCCCCGCCGGCTTGCACGGCATGTCCGGGTTCCTGCCCGACCTGGGCGTAACGCCATCTTAGCCAGCTATTACAGGAGCAGGTCTCCCGGACCACCGGTGCCTGTCATCCCGGTCCATGCCCCGCCGCACCCCGCAGCATGGGCAGTGACGTCGAACCAAATGCCAACGGTGAGCAGGACGGCGGCAGGATTGGCGGCGTGCGCGCCCTCCGGCCAAGGCGTCGATCATCCAGTCGTTACAATGGCGTCATAGACAACAGCAGGCCGGTTCCGCGGGCCTTTGCTCGCCTGGGACCAGACTGAACGTTCTGTAACGATCAGCCGAACATGTTATGAATTGACGGTTTTTGTTGACGAACTGATGACGCTGTGCCCTGTATCCTGAACGCTATGGAAGGGCAGCCCAAGATGGACAGCATCGCCGCCGCGTCCCGCTTTGCATCCCAGCCCGCATCCCGCGCCGTCCGGCCTTCGAACCCGGCGCTGCAACGGCTGGCGAGCCACATGGACATCGCGTGGGACGTGGACAACACGCTGATCGACCACCCGGCCTCCCCGTTGCTGCACAGCTTCATCCTCGCCACCCCGCACATCCGGCATGTAATCGTCACGTTCCGCAACGAGCGGCAGGGTGGCCCCTGGCATGCCCTGGCCCGCTATGCCTCAGCCCCCGGCCCAACGGCGTTCAACCGGGTGATCTACTTGCCCGAGGTGCTGCGGGAACAGTACTCGAACGCCCAGGCGGCCCGGCGCAGCGCCGTGTGGCCAGCTTTCGACCGGCTGCTGCACCCGCGCAAAGCAGGGTGGGAAGGCACGTACCGGGCCTGGAAGGGCATGATGTGCGAGCGTGAGGGCATCACAGCCCTGGTAGACGACATGACCCAGTTGGTCGCGTCCGGGTGCCAGCGCCATGGGGTGAAGCTGTTCCATCCCTCGGATTTCCTGACGGCCTGACCCCGCCGCCAAGCCGGGCCGCCGCGCTCGGCACCGCGGCAGCAGCCGCTCGATGCGGATGCGCGGTAGCAATCGGCTTGTCGCAGCGACAGGCGGGGCAATGACGGGCGAGGGGTGGGCACATTCAGGCCAGAGGGCCGGTGCTATCTTAGAAATGGCTTCCTGGCCTGCGTATGCCCGCTCCCGTCTGCCATTGCGAGAAGTGCTTGCAACGCGGCAATCCAGGGGCTGCTGGAGCATGTTCGGATCAAGCGGCTTCGCTTGGGCCGAACAGATGCTGGCAAAAACAGAGCACTAGAGCGCAGCCCATGACCTTTGGATTGCCGCGCCGAAGCCGGCTCGCAATGACAGTGCCTGGACGGGGGCTGATCCGATGCAGTACCGTACTGGTCAGGGCGGGGTCATTGGTGTCGTTACCCGGGATAGGCCTCGTCGCGGACGTCATGGATGAACGGCCGCTCCATGCCGTCCGGCGTCACTAAGCGGGTCGTCACGCCGTCCTCGCCGAACTCATGCATCAAGAAGCCGCAGGGACGGTCCCCCGGCAGGTCCGGCTGCTCGGCAGGACCGACGACGTAGCCGACCGAGGGCGCCCAGACGAAGCGCACCCGGCCAAGCTGCTGCTCCCGGTGCAGGTGCAGGTGGCCCGATGCGACCAGGCGCAGCGCCGGGTGCGCCAGGATGGGGCGGACCGGACCCCGCGCGAAGGGCGGCACCGACCAGTAGTCGAACACGGCCTCATCGGGGTCGGCGGCGAAGAACGGCTTGTGGATGAACACCGCCAGGCGGCGGTCGCCCAGGGTGTCCAGCGCCTCCGCGATCATCGCCGCCTGCGCCTCCGCCTCAGGGTGCGCGCCCATCACCTGGCTGTTAAGCCCCAGCAGCCGCCAGCCGTCACGGTCCTGCACCCAGCGGTCCCGGCCCAGGTGGCGGCGGAAACGCTCCAGCCGGGCGTCGTCCACCGGCTGCTGCGGCGCACGCTCGGGATGGTCGCCGATGTCGTGGTTGCCGGGCACGCTCCATACCGGCCCAGGCAGGCGGGCATGGGCGCCGGCGGCGTAGGCCAGGTCCGCTTCCTGACCAGCGCCGTCCAGCGATACGTCGCCGGTGTGGACCAGCAGGTCCGGCCGCAGGGTGTGCAGCGCCGCCGCAACACGGTCGAAGTTCGCCCGGAACAACGGGGTGGTGGCGCCCAGATGTGTGTCGGAAACCTGCGCCAGCGTGAATGTCATGACACCGCAGGTAACCGAAAGGCCGTTGCGCTGCCAAGACGAAAACGCAACGCTGCGGCATTGGAGCGTGTTTGGTGCAAGTGGAGACACCAAACATGCTCTAAGCTTTGTTTTTGCGAGCATCTGTTTGGCTCATGCGAAGCCTCTTGAGCCAAACAGATGCTCTAGCTCCACGATCCACTCGTCGCGCGAGACGGGCGGGCGTGACGCTTTGGCGATGCCGGCGCCCGGTCAGGGTGCGAAGATCGCCGCCGTCGCCGGGGCCGCACGCAGCCGGTCCAGCCAGAACCCGGGCGGATCGCCCAAGGGATCGCTGGGCGGCGCGATCTGCGTCCACTCCCGGCAGTCCACCATCACCCAGCCCGCCGCCGCCGGGGCGTCAAGCGCCGGCGCGCAGCGGCCGGACGCCGCCAGCACCGCCGCCTGGTCGCGGTAGCGGTCGTGCACCGCCAGGTTCTGCCAGCGTTCCCAGCGGGTATAGCCCAAGGCGTGGGTGAAGTACATGCGCTCCAGATGGTCGGCGCCGGCCACGTCCTTGCCGCCGAAGTGCTCGGACACCAGGGTTGGCAGCACGGTGCTGCCGGTCTGGCCGCGTGAGGCCGTGCGGTACTGCACGGGCTGCACATGCCAGCGGGTGTAGGCGTAGCCCAGGCGGTCCGGGCAACGGTCTGCGCGGCGGGTGATGCGGGCCAGGGCCTCGCCGGATGGCTGCGTGGCGAAGCCGCTGTCCACGATCACCCAGGAGTCCAACGGTCGGCAGCCCGGCCCGATGAAGAGCTGCAACCCGGCCCCGCCGTCCTCGGTGATGCCGAACGACGCCGTTTTCTGGGTGAAGAATGCGACCTGGCCGCCGTCGCCGGAGTCGAAGCGGCCAAATGCGCGGCCGTCATCGCCGAAATCGTAGGTTTGCACCACGGCGGGGCCTAGGGCGGTGCGGACCGGCACGGAGTCGCTGTCCTGGTAGCCGCCGGGGTGGGCCGAGCGGTCGGCGACGCCGGGCCAGTCGCGCTTGTGGTACGGCAGGCGCTCCCCGGCGGCGAGCTTGCGCTGACGCCGGCAGGCGGTGCCGTCCAGCGGGCTGACCCCCGGCAACGGCCGGTCGTGGGCATCAACGCACACGTTTTCCACCAGGAAGTCCCATGCGGCGGCCCAGCCCTGCGGCGCTTCTTGCGCGGACGCCGGCGGGGCCGCGAGCAGCAGCGCCAGCAGCGCGTAGGCAAGGCGGGATCGGCTCATCTAGGTCCTCATCTCCAAGGCTTCGCGCACGTACGGGTTGGTCTGGCGCTCCATGCCTACGGTCGAGCCGGGTCCGTGCCCACACAAGAAGGCCATCGCGTCGCCGAGCGGCATCACCTTGTCGCGGATCGAGCGCAGCAGCGTCGGGTGATCACCCTGCGGGATGTCGGTGCGGCCGACCGACCCCTGGAAGATCACGTCCCCCACCAGCGCGAACTGGGCGGCGCGGTCCACGAACATGACGTGCCCCGGCGTGTGGCCCGGTGCGTGCAGCACGTCGAGGCGGTGGGCGCCGAGCATGACGTGCTCCCCCTCCCGCAGCCAGCGGTCCGGGCGGACGTTGCGGGCGCCGGCAATGCCGTACTTGGCCGACGTCTCCGCCAGGCTGTCCAGCAGGAAGGCGTCGCGCTCGTCGGGGCCGGCGATCTCGACGCCGGGCAGGGCGTCCCGCAGCTCGGCGGCGCCCCCGGCGTGGTCGAAGTGCCCGTGGGTCAGCAGGATGCGCTCGACCTTCAGGCCCAGGCTGCGGACCGCCTCCAGGATGCGCGGCACGTCGCCGCCGGGATCGACGACGATGGCCTGCTTGGTGGCGTCGTCCCAGATCAGGGCGCAGTTCTGCTGGATCGGCGTGACAGGGACGATGGCGGCCTTCAACGTCATGAGGCAGGCTCCTGGCTGTTCGGCGGGATGAGTGCCAAGCGGGGCAATGCCGTCAAGATCCCATCAGGGGCAGGTCTGCCGCTGTCATTGCGAGCCGTGCTTGCGGCGTGGCAATCCGGGGGCACACGGGCCGCAGTTCCGATCTTGCGATCCCTGGACGGCCGCGTCGCAAGCGCTCCTCGCCATGATAGACGGGGCAATGACGGATAGGGGCTGGGAAGCCGCTCGGAGCAGGGGCGGTTGGTAGGTGCTGCGGCTGCCTGCCTTGCGGCCGTCAGCCCGGGTCGGCGACCAGTCCGGCAGCCTTGATGCCGGCCAGCGCCGCGGTTTCGTCGTTGTCGCTGGTGTCGCCCGACACGCCGACCGCGCCCAGCAAGGCGCCCCCGGCATCGCGCACCAGCACGCCGCCGGGCACGGGGACCAACGCGCCGCCGGCCGCATGGGTGACGGCGGCGATGAAGGTGGGCTGCTCCGCCGCGCGCTTGGCGATGGCGCGGGAGCCGAGGCCCATCGCCAGCGCCCCATGCGCCTTGCCGTGCGCGATCTCGCCGCGCTTCAGGCTGGTGCCGTCCTCCGCCGCCAGCGCCTTGATCGTGCCGCGGGCGTCGAGCACGGTGACCACCAGCGGCTTCAGGCTGTTGCGCCGTGCCTCCGCCAGGGCAGCGGTCACGATGGTCTGGGCTTGGGTCAGGGTCAGGTCGGTCATGCGGGGTCCTTCAGTCCAGTTTGCACGCGCGCGCGCCAGTCAGCGAGCACGTCATGCACAGTTTGGGTCCAGGGAATGGTGGGCGCCCAGCCGAGCAACCGCCGGGCCAGGCCGGCATCCCCGGCGGCGAGCGGGATGTCGCTCGGGCGCAGCCGGGCGCTGTCGGTCTGCACCTCCGCCGTGACGCCGGCAGCGTCCAGCAGGGATTGCAGCACGTCGCCCACCCGGCGCGGCTGACCGGACGCCACGTTCAGCACCGTGCCCGGCGGCAGGGCATCCGCATGGGAAACGCAGGCAGCGTAGGCGGCGCATACGTCGCGCACGTCCAGGAAGTCGCGGAATGGCGACAGGTCGCCCACCCGCAGCACCGGCGGCTGCTGCCCGGCCGCGATGCGCGCCACCTGCTCGGCGAAGGCCGGGATGACGAAGGCGGGGGCCTGGCCAGCGCCGGTGTGGTTGAAAGCGCGTACCCGGATCACGCGCAGGCCCTCGGCGGCCATCGCGCCCAATGCCAGGTCGGCGGCGGCCTTGGTGGCGGCGTAGGTGTTCAGCGGCGCCGGCAGCGCGTCCTCCGCCAGCGGATGCCCGGCGCGGAAGCTGGCGCCGTAGATGTCGGCGCTGGAGGCGAACACCATCGTGCTGTCCGGCGCATGCGCCAGCAACGCGCGTGCCAGGTTCAGCGTGCCGCCCAGGTTGACCCGCCAGGCCAGGTCCGGGTCGGCGCGCGCCGCGGGGATGGCGGCGATGGCGGCCAGGTGGACCAGCGCGTCCGGCGGCGCCCCGGCGATGGCGGCACCCACGGCCGACGCATCGGTGATGTCGAACCGGGCGGCGTCCAGCACCGTGGCCGGGAACGCCGCCGTCAGCGCCCGCATCAGATGCCGCCCGACGAAGCCGTCCGCTCCCGTGACCAGGATGCGCCGGGGCGGCATCGGGGAGAGCAGGGCGGCCTACCGCGCCATGCGTGCGCGGTGGCGGGCCAGATCGGCGTCAACCATCTCGGCCACCATTTCGTCCAGGCTGACCTCGGGGGACCATCCCAGTTGCTGACGCGCCTTGCCCGCGTCGCCCAGCAGCACGTCCACCTCGGCCGGGCGCATGAAGCGCGGGTCGGTCTTCACGTGGTCCTCGTAGTTCAGCGACACGTGGCTGAACGCGGTGCGGCACAGGTCGCGGATGCTGGTCGTCGTGCCCGTCGCGATCACGTAGTCGTCCGCCGCCGCCTGCTGCAGCATCAGGTGCATCGCCCGCACGTAGTCGCGGGCGTGGCCCCAGTCGCGCTTGGCGTCGAGGTTGCCCAGCGGCAGGTCGTGCGCCAGGCCGAGCTTGATGCGCGCCACGCCGTCGGTGACCTTGCGGGTGACGAACTCGATGCCGCGCAGCGGGCTTTCGTGGTTGAACAGGATGCCGGAGCTGGCGTGCAGGCCGAAGCTCTCGCGGTAGT
>CAXTFY010000137.1:0-4444 GCA_964243265.1 uncultured Acetobacteraceae bacterium
AGGCCGCAAGAACCAAACCTCGCCTGGTCGGCAGCGAGTCTAGTCCTCAAACCGGCAGGTTAGGCCCTTGCCGCTTCCCTCACCCCGGCCCTCTCCCGGGGGGAGAGGGAGCAGCAGCAGGCCTCTGATCCGGTCCAGCACTAGCCGCGACTGCCGCGCCGCGCAATTCTGCGGCGATGACCTTCCGCTGCTTGCCCAACCCGCGCCGCGGCCTGCCCGGCCTGACCGTGCTCCCCGCCGGCGGCTTCCGCCGCGCCCGCGCCGAGATCACCGCCTGGCCCGGCTACGCGCCCACGCCGCTGCACGATCTGCCGGCGCTGGCCCGCCGCGCCGGGGTCGCCGCGATCCAGGTGAAGGACGAAGCGCCGCGCTTCGGCCTAGGCAGCTTCAAGGCGCTGGGCGGCGCCTACGCCGTGCTGGGCGTGCTGCAGGCCGAACTGGCCCGGTGCGGCGCCGCCCGCAACGCGACGGCGGCAGAGCTAATAAGCGGCAGCTTCGCCCCGGCGACCGCCGGCATCACCGTCACCTGCGCCACCGACGGCAACCATGGCCGCAGCGTCGCCTGGGGCGCCCAGCGCTTCGGCGCGGCCTGCGTCATCCTCGTCCACCCCGGCGTCACGCAGGCCCGCCGCGACGCCATCGCCCACTACGGCGCCGAAGTGCGCGAGGCGCCCGGCAGCTACGACGACTCCGTGCGCGCCGCGGCCTCCCTGGCAGCCGAGCACGGCTGGTTCGTCGTCTCCGACACCTCCTGGCCCGGCTACACCGAAATCCCGCGTGAGATCATGCAGGGCTACCGCCTAATGGCCGAGGAGGCGCTGAGGCAGTGGTCCGGCCCGCCGCCCACCCACGTCTTCGTCCAGGGCGGCGTCGGCGGCATGGCGGCGGCGGTATCGGTGCAAATCCGAACCCTCGTCCCGGCCCCGGCGCTGGTCGTGGTCGAACCCACCCGCGCCGCCTGCCTGCTGGCCAGCGCCGAGGCCGGGACGCCGACCGCCGCCGGTGACCTGCAGACCATCATGGCGGGCCTGGCCTGCGGCGAGCCAAGCCTGATCGCCTGGCAGGAGCTAGACCGCGCCGCCGCCGCCTTCCTCGCCATCCCCGACGCCGCCGCGATCGACGCCATGCGCGCCCTGGCCACGGCCGGCATCGTGTCCGGCGAGTCCGGCGCGGCCGGGCTGGGCGGCCTGCTGCTGGCGGCGGAGCACCCGGCCGCCCGCGCGGCGCTCGGCCTGACCGCCGAAAGCCGAGTGCTGCTGTTCAGCACCGAGGGCGCAACCGACCCGGCGCTATATGCCCGCCTGGTGCCCGGCCCGGCCGCCCCCGCATGATCCTGCACGCCACCGAGTCCGGCCAGGGCAGCGCCGTCGTGCTGCTGCATGGGCTGTTCGGCTCGTCCGGCAACTTCGCCAGGGTGCAGCGCAGCCTGGCCGAGACGCACCGCGCCGTGACGTTCGACCTACGCAACCACGGCGCCAGCCCGCACGATCCCAGCATGTCCTACGCTGCCATGGCCGCCGACGTGCTGGACAGCATGGCGGCGCGCGGCATCGCGGAGGCGGCAATCCTGGGGCACTCGATGGGCGGCAAGGTGGCGATGCTGGCCGCCCTGCTGGCGCCGGACCGGGTGCGGCGCCTGCTGGTGGCCGACATCGCCCCAGTCGCCTACCATCACAACAACCGCGCCATCGCCGACGCCATGCTGGCCCTGCCGCTGACGCCGGACCTGACGCGCGCCGGGGCCGACGCGCTGCTGACGCCCGCAGTCCCCGAGGCCGGGGTACGCGGCTTCCTGCTGCAGAACCTGCGTTTCGGCGCACACCCCGCCTGGCGGATCGGCCTCCCGGAAATCGCCGCCGCCCTCCCCGGCATCGAGGGCTGGGATGCCCCGCCCGGCGCGACCTACCCCGGCCCGGTGCTGGCGCTGCGCGGCGACCGCTCCGACTTCGTGCTGCCCGAGCACCGCCCGGCCTTCCGCGCGCTGTTCCCCGCCGCCCGTTTCATCACCCTGCGCGACGCCGGCCACTGGCTGCATGCCGACGCGCCAGAGGCGTTCACCCAGGTAGTACAGGGCTTTCTAGCGGCGGCTTGACCTTCTTGCCCTCATCCGCCGCCCGCCACAGGTACCAGGCCGCCGTCGAGCGCCACGGCGCCCAAGCCTCGCCAACCCGCGCCAGCTCGCGCGGCGCCGGCTGCTTCTCCAGCCCCTTGATCAGCCGCCAGCCCTCCCGCACGCCGAAATCGTCCACCGGCAGCACGTCGGGCCGCCCGAGCGTCGAGATCAGCAGCATCTCCACCGTCCAGCGCCCGACGCCGCGTATGGTGACCAGGCGCGTGACCAGCTCGGCGTCCGACAGCGCGGCCGCCTCTGCCGCGCCGGGCACCACGCCGTCCAGCGCGCGGGCGCAGATGTCGCGGATGGCGGCGACCTTGGTGGCGGAGAAGCCGCAGGCCCGCAGCGCCGCGTCCGGGGTGGCCGCCACCTGCTCCGGGCAGGGAAACGGGTCCGGGTGCAGGGCGATGAAGCGGTTGAGGATGGCCTCCGCCGCACGGCCGTGCAGTTGCTGGTGGGCGATGGCGCGGACCAGCGCCTCATAGGGTTCGCGCGGCTTGGGAACCGCGGTGCAGGGGCCGATCCGTTCGATCAGCGCGGCGAAGGCGGCGTCGGCGGCGGCGAGGTGGCGGGCGGCCTGCATCGCGTCCTCATGCGGCATCGCGGGTGTTGCTGCAATGCGCCTTGCAGCCTAGGGTTGACGCAGCCTTATCGCGAACAGACAAATAGGGAAGGCACGATGCGTCCGACAGGCCCATACCGAGGCGAGGACGAGCAGGCTGAGGAGAACCGCCTCACCTCCAGCCTGGCCGGACTGATGGCGGCGCTGCTGATCGTCGTGGCGAGCCTGTTCCTGGTGATCCAGTTGCGCGAAAAGGCGCGCATTGAGGACTGCCTGCTGTCAGGCCGCACCAACTGCGACGCCGTGGTGGCCGGGCTGCAATGATCGGGCTGCAGTAACTACGACAGCAGGCTCGCGGCGATATTGACCGTCAGCGCCACGATGACCGTGTTGAACAAGAAGCCGATCAGCCCGTGCACCGTCGCCAGCCGCCGCAGCTTGCGCGCGGTGATCTGCACGTCCGAAACCTGGAACGTCATGCCAAGAACGATGGCGAAGTAAACGAAGTCCCAATAATCCGGCAGCTCCCCGCCCGGGAACTCCAGCCCGCCGTCGATCTCAGGGCCGCCCAGGTCCTTCGCATAGTACTCGTGCGCATAGCGCATCGCGAAGACGACATGCGTCACCAGCCATGACAGCAGCAGCGTCGCCGCGACTAGGCCGACATGGAACCGGCGCACATCCGGCGTCATGTCCTTCAGCCCGCCGAACACCGCCGTCAGCGCGACGAAGCTGAACACCACCCCGGCCAGCGTAATGAAGAAGATCGTCCACTCGCCCTCCTCCTGTTCGGCGGCGGCCCGCTCCATCGTGGCGCCGCCGTGGGCGAACAGCACGCCGGCCAGCAGCAGCAGGACCAAGGAGCCGATGTCCCATGCCAGCACCGCGCGCGCCGAAGGCAGCAGGGCGTCTGGCAGCACGAAGTACGACAGCAGGCTGACCAGCATCCCCGTGCTGATGCGCGGGTGTGCGCGGACAACCCGAAGCGGCCAAGGTGCCGCCATGCCGGTAGGCGCCATGAGGTCTCCTGCTGGTGACGGCAGCCCTGCCCAGGGCTGCCCTGCTGCCAAATCCGCCCTGCTGCACCAGGCATCCCGCGGCGGGTGGGACCGTGCAGCGGGGCCGCGGAACCGCCTACTCGGTGGGCAGGAACAGGCCGCCCGGCGGGTCGATCGCGCCATCCACCAAGTCCCGGACGTGCTGGCGCACGAACCCGCAATTCTCGCAGATCAGCACATAGACCTGCAGGTTGCTGACGACGTAATCGACCTGGCGCGGCACGCGGAACACGTCCACGCCGCGGTCCACGCCGGAGTGCAGCAGCCACTTCGGATGGCGGCAGATCGGGCAGGGGCCATCGGCGCCCTTGCGGCGGAAGAACTCGATGGCCTGCTCGGCGGTGGCCGGGGGGTGGTCCGACACCGGGCTACGACCCGCCGCAGCAGGCCGCGCCGCCCGGAGGCTGTCGGCGCAGCGGGCCCGGGCTGACAGGGACGGCAGGTGGGGTGATCGCCGTGCGGCGGGACAGCATGGGCGGCATTCCTTGGCTTGGGATATGGGGCATAGGGTTTGGCAGGTCCGCGCCACCTTACCCGACCGCCGCAGCCGCGCCATCCGACGCAAGGCATGACACACGCCAAACGCTCTCCGCTTTGACGATTGCGGCCGCGGATTACATCGCTGGTCGTCATCGCGAGCCGGCCTTGGCGCGGCGATCCAGGGCCGCACGGGCCGCAGTTTCGCCCAAGCGACCTCTGGATCAACGCGTC
>CAXTFY010000137.1:4544-12110 GCA_964243265.1 uncultured Acetobacteraceae bacterium
TCGCCTCCGCAACCGGGCCGGCGGCGGGCGTTGCCTCCGGCGCGCCCAAGCGGTCCACCAGGGCGACATGCGCGATGGCAATGTCCAGCAACGGGCGGACCGGCCCGGTCCACGCCGCTTGCGCGGCCCACCCGGCGGCGTGATCCGCCATGTGCGCAAACGCGGCGCGTGCGGCGGGCCTGTCGTGCCGGTGATTCAGCCGCAGGACGCCGATCTGGAACAGCATCAGCAGCAACGCCGGCGGATCACGGTACGGCACGTTGCAAACGGCATCCAGGTCCCGCAGGAACGGCTCCAGCCGCAACGCCTCGGCAAACCGGCCCGTTTCCATCAGCTCCATGAACGGCCGCACCATGCGCGGCAGCAGCCGGTCCAGCGGGATGTCGATGCGCTGCGCCAGCCCAGGGGCGGACGGCGCGGCCAGGGCAGCCAGCAACTCCACCTCCAGCTCCGGCGCCAGTTCCACCAGGCAGTCCAGCATCAGCAGCCGCGCCTGCCAGGCCGAGTGGTGCAGGTCCAGGTCGATCAGCCCCCACGCCTCCAACGCGCGCCGGGCCTCCACCGCAATGCGGAATGCCGGGCGGGCATAGCCCAGCACGCCCTCCGGGATGCTGCCGGGGATGCGGCGTTCCAGCACAGCGCGGCTGTACAGCACGCCGCCCAGGTTGAACGGCTGCGTCGCCGCCTGGGCCAGCACCAGAGCCTGTGGGTCCTGGCCGAATTGCAGCTCGGCCACTGGCGGCGGCAGGCGGCGCCGGGCCAGGTCGATGCCGCGCGCCCGCCATGCTGCGGCGATGCGGTCCCACAGCGCCAACGCCTCATGCAGCGGGGCGCCGTGGCAGTCATGGGCGAACAGCCGCCCCGCCGCGCCGTTCCACAGCGGCGACCCAGGCTCGGCCGTCCCGACCAGGTGCTGCAAGTAGGCGCGGTAGCCCTGCAGGTGGCGGGCCGCAGCGTCGGGGTGGAAGCGCAGCGGATGGTCGGCGGCGAAGGCGATCAGGTTGTTGTTGGCGCGCTCGATATGCACATGGGCAAAGCCCACCCGGCGCAGCATCGCCTCCATCGCCTGCGCCGTGTACAGCACCATGTGCGACCCCACCGACAGCATGCCGAACATGGTGGCCGCGTCCTGCCCCGGCGTCAGCGTGGCGGCATCGGGCGTGGTCAGCACCAAGGTCCCATCCGGCTTCATCCAGCGGCGCAGCAGGGCCATGAACGGGTAAGGCTCGCCGATGTGCTCGATGACCTCCGATCCCATCACGAGGCCGAACGGCTCGCCAAGCTCGGATGCCTTGGTCAGGTACTCCTGCCGCAGGTCCGCGTTCAGCAGCCGGGCGCCGGCCTTGGCGTAGTGGGATGGGTCCACGCCGCAGGCCCGCCAGCCCAACACCTTGGCAGCGAGATCAACCGGGTAGCCGAAGCCGCAGCCGACATCCAGCAGGCTGTCGATGCCGGGATCATCCAGCCGGAACAGCACGCCGGTCATGTGGTGGATGCCGGCGTTCTGCTCCAGGTACATCTGCTGGAACACCTCCGACCCGGCTGGGTTGGCGTAGTCGGGTTGGGTCATGTCTTCGAAAAAGCAGGCCGTGCAGGCGGTGCAGCGGATCAGCACATGGGCAGGCGCCCCGGCGCGCAGCAGCACCGGATGCGGGCCGGGGGTGCCGCACACCGGGCAGGGCAGGGGAATGTGCTCGCCTTCGGGCCAAAGGATGTCCAAAATCGCACCTCCGCTGCCATTGCACCCCTGCTACGGTGCGGCGGACGCGGGCGCAACCGCCCAGTCAGCCCCCGCAGTCAGCCCCGGCAGACGGCCAACGTCATTGCGAGCCGGCTTCGGCGCGGCAATCCAGGGTTGCAAGGGCTGGGTTCTGGTCCTGCACCCCCTGCATTGCCGCGTCGCAGGCGTTCCCAGCACCAACCGACAGCGGAACTGCGGATCAGTCAGGCCAGACCCACAACCTCAGACGCGCATCAGCCCGGCAACCGGGCTAACGGCCTCGCTGCCAGGGAACGCGCGCAGCAGGGCACCCGGCGCCAGGCCCAGATGCGCCGCCAGCAACCCCTTCGCCAGCCCACGCAAGTCCAAGGTGGGCTGCAGGTCCCGCCCCTCCAGCAACTGCCCGTCCGCCAGCCCCGGCCAGTCCGCCAGCACCCGCCCGCCGCGCACCGCCCCGCCGGCCACGAAGGCGACGGTCCCGGTGCCATGGTCGGTGCCGCCGGTGCCGTTGGCGCGGGCAGTGCGGCCGAACTCGGTCATCACCAGCACCGCCGTCTCCGCCCACACCGGCCCCAGCGTATCGCGCAGCGCCACCAGCCCGGCGTCAAGCTGCTGCAACGGCCGGGCCAGCCGTTGCGCCTGCGCCTGGTGGGTGTCCCACCCCCCCAATTCCATCGCCGCGATACGCGGGCCGTCCGGCGCGGCCAGCAACTTGCCCGCCGTGGCGGCCAGGGCGGGAAAGCCGTTGCGGTCCGCCTGCTGCCCGCCCCGCGTGTCGCCCCCGGTGAGCTGCGCAGTGGCGAAGCCGCGCTCCTGCAATCCCTGGCGGAAGGCCGGGCCAGTGACCGGATCGGCCGAGTGCAACGCGGCCAGCCTGGCATACAGGTCCGGCAGCGGTTGGGCGAGGCCGCTGGGGGCAAAGCTGCCCACCGTCGCCGGGCCACGCAGCAGCAGCGGCAGCGACACGCCGACCGAAAGCGGCGCTCCGCTGTCCCCACGCGGCGGCATGGCCAGCACGGCACGGTTCAGCCAGCCGCTGGTCAGCCGCTGGTCGGCGCCGGACTCCATCAGGTCCTGCGCCTCGAAGTGGCTACGGGTGCGGACATGCCCGGCGACGGCGTGCACCGGCAGCAGGTCCCCCGCCTGGTACATGCCATGCAGCCCAGCCAACGCCGGATGCAGCCCAAAGAATCCGCCAAGGTCCAGCAGCCCGCCGGCCTCGCCCGGCCCCGGCGGCACCAGGTTGGCCCGCAACCCCGCCAGCGCCGCGTCGCCATACGGCGTCACCGCCGCCATGCCGTCCAAGGCGCCGCGCAGGATGACGACGACCAGCCGCCGCTCGGTCGGCGCAGCCGCCACCGCCAGCGAGGCGCGGCCCAGGGTGATGGCGGCGCCAAGGCCAAGCAGCGCAGCGCGGCGGCCCAGTTGCGGGAGGTGCAGGGAAGTTTGCATGTCAGCGCCTTTGGAATTCGGGGGAGGCCAGCAGCAGGGTCAGCGCGTCGCGGCGGGAGCCGGCATGGCGCATCTCGTTCGCCGTCGCGGCGGACAGCAGCGGGCCGAGCGCGGTCGCCGCCAGCGTATCAGGGTCCGGCAGCTCCGCCCGCCCGGCAAACCCATAGGCCCAATCGACCCGGCGCAGCAGCGCCTCCGGCCCCGCCCAGTCCGCGGCGGTATCGGGCCAGCCGATCGGCGCAGGCGCGTTGAAGAACGGCTGTCCCAGCGCGCCCATGATGCCCGCCGGCTCCGGCCGGTGCCCCTCCGGCAGGCCCGAGGCGCGTAGCGCCGCAATGACGAAGTCCTGCGGCGCCCGCAGCTTCGTCAGCGGCTGCCAGGCGGCAGGCAGGTCCACCAGCGCCAGCGACGCCGCGCCCAGGTCGCCGCCGGTGTCGCGCAGCACGCCCTCGATCCGGCGCACCGCATCCGGCGGCGGCACGTCGGCGGTGAAGTGCTGGACCAGCTTCACCGCCAGCGCATGGTGGGTGGCCGGGTGCGCCGCCAGGAACGCCAGCGCCGCCACGCCGCCCTCCTCGCCGTCGGGGAACGGCTGGCCGAGCAGCGTCCGGGCGCCAGGCTCATGCATCCCCGGGCGGAAGCGGAAGC
Source organism: uncultured Acetobacteraceae bacterium (assembly GCA_964243265.1). Taxonomy (GTDB): domain Bacteria; phylum Pseudomonadota; class Alphaproteobacteria; order Acetobacterales; family Acetobacteraceae; genus DASWOJ01. The sequence continues at coordinate 8,365 of CAXTFY010000137.1, forward strand.
CCAGCGGCTCCTCCTCGCGCTCGACGGACCAGCCGGTCAGGATGCGGGCGAACTCCGTCACGTCGGCCTGGGTATAGCCGGCGGCCGGGGTGATGGTGTGCAGCTCCAGGCACTCGCGGGCCAGGTTCTCGTTCAGGCCGCGGCCGGTGCGCTGGCCGCCGGGGCTGTTCGGCCCGGCCGACGCGGCATTGTTCAAATAGACCAGCATGGCGGGGTGCCGGATCACCGCCAGCAGCATGTCGCCGAAGCCGCCGGTGACGTGCGGGCGGATGGCCTCGCGGACGTAGGGGCCGATCATCGGGCCGACCTGCCCGACGCGCAGGCTGACGGTGAAGTGGTTGGCCCAGAAGCGCACCAGCCGCTCGCGGAACGGTGCCGGGGTCAGCAGGGCCTGGTCGAGCAGCGCCGCCTGCTCGGACAGGGCCAGGGTGCGGGCGCGGGTGGGTCCGCCCCGGGCCTGCTCGCCGCCTGGCGGTCGGTCGAGGCGGTCCTGGCGGCGGGCCATCAGCGCATCGGCGATGGTTGCGCCGGTGGCGGGCGCCGGGTCGGGCCGTGCGAGCTGGTCGGCCAGCCAGCGCCTGGGGTCGGCCGGCAGCGGCTGGCCTGCGGCATGGCCCAGGCCGAAACGGATGGTGGCATTGAGGGCAGCGGTATCCATGACGCAACCATAGCTCAGGCGAATGCAACCGGATGTATCGAAACGTTGCTGTTGCTTTCCCTGGGCGTCTCCGGATTCATCTCCGTTCCGGTGTCGGAAAAACTTACACCGCCAACATTTCCTGACAAGCAGCTCCAATAACAAAAGCCATGGGACGTGCTGGCACAACACCTGCAACGACGGTTAAGAAACTTTTAAGGTTCCATTATGTCAGCGCAAAAATTGCTGCTCGCCTCCTTGACCGGCCTGTTGATTGCCGTGTCAGCCCACGCGGCCCCCGTTATCGTGGACCCGAATTTCAGCGACGTTGACACCAGCAAGAACAGTTCGAATGTTACCCGGACGTTCAACGGCAACGGCATAAAATTCAATGTCCCCGGCTGGACCACCAACGCTAACTCCGCCAGCACCAACGGGATGTCCTTCAACGGCCAGAGCCAGTTCAACGTAAGCGGCTACTGGAACAACGGCGCCTTGCCCTCCGGCACGACCGTCGCCGGTTTCCTGGCGAACCCCGGCGACAGCATGTCGCAGATTGTCAGCGGCTTCACCATCGGCGACATGTACCAGATCAGCGTGTTGGCCAATGCACGGTCCGGCCAGACCGACACTCCCAAGCTTGATATCTCGGCGACGGACGGACTCACTATTAGCTACGCACTGTCGGCTGCCGACCCGACAGGCACAGCCGCCACACCGTTCACCACTGAACTCTACAGCTTCAAGGCGCAGGGCACCACCGAGACGATCACCCTGGGGGAGGATGCTGCCTCAACCGGCGGCTCGGTGGTGTTGAGCGGCCTGCAACTCGCCGATCTCACCAGCCCGGCGCCAGTGCCGGAGCCGTTCAGCCTGGCCCTGCTCGGCACCGGCCTGGCCGGCTTGGGCCTGGTGCGCCGCCGCCGCTGACCGCCAGCCTGTCAGCTTTCTTTACAGGGCGGCGGCATTCTCCGCCGCCCTTTTCATCCGTGCCGTTTCCATCCGAATTCCCGGCCGAACCCGATTGGCGCTGCTCCAGGCCAGGTGCGGGGCGCTTTGACCGCACATGCCGGCACCGTCCTTGCGAACCGCGCTTGCGGCGCGGCAATCCATGGGCCGCCCGCCCGGTCTTCTCGGCCCTCTAGGCGGCATCCCAACGCCGGCGGCGCCAAGGGCAGGTGATGGCCGGCCTGAATCATCGCCTATGCAGCCGCGCCCCTGGTCCGGCTGCTATGTTGTAAAGTCGGCTGCGACGCCGCCGACCAGCCGTGCAGACGCCGCCATCACGACCAACGCATCCGCCGCGGCTGGCAATCCGGCGGCTGTTGCGCTGACGAACCCGGCGCCGTCGGCGGGCGGGGCGGTGCTGCCCAGCGGCCTGCCGACCGGAGACCCGAGCCTGTCTGCCGCCGGTGCGCCAAAGCCCGGCAGGCATTATGCTGCTCCCGGCCGGCCAGGCGCCCGCCCGCCCCCAAGCCCGGAGCTGCGCTTTCGCGGCGACAACCCCGCCGCGTTGCAGCATAGTCCGGCCATTCGCCTTGGAGATACGGCCGCATGTCGAAGATCATCCCCGTCCCGCTGTTCGACTTCGTCATCTTCGGAGCCACCGGCGACCTGACCCTGCGAAAGCTGCTGCCGGCGCTGTACTACCGCTTCCGCGACGGCCAGATCCCCGGGGGCAGCCGCATCATCGGCGTCGCCCGCTCCGAACTCGACCCGTCCGCCTACCGCGCCCGCGCCGCCGAGGCCCTGCGCCGCCACGTCAGCTCCGCCGCGCTGGAGGGGCCGTCGCAGGCGGCGTTCCTCGACATCCTGCACTACGTCCCGATCGATGCGGCGGCGCCCGACGGCGACTGGTCCGGCCTGCAGAACCTGCTTCATGCCGACCGCATCCGGGTGTTCTACCTGGCGACCTCGCCGGAGCTGTACGGCCCCGTCTGCCAGGCGCTCACCCGCGCCGGGCTGGCGACCGGCGAGTCGCGGGTGGTGCTGGAAAAGCCCATCGGCCGCGACCTCGCCAGCGCCGAGGCGATCAACGACGAGGTCGGCCGCCACTTCTCCGAGGCCCGCACCTTCCGCATCGACCACTTCCTCGGCAAGGAGACCGTGCAGAACCTGCTCTCTCTGCGTTTCGCCAACACGATCTTCGAGCGGCTGTGGACGGCCGACGTGATCGACCACGTGCAGATCACCGTGTCCGAGACCGTGGGCGTCGAGGGCCGCGGCGGCTACTACGACCACTCCGGCGCGTTGCGCGACATGCTGCAGAACCACATGCTGCAACTGGTGTGCCTGCTGGCGATGGAGCCGCCGGTGTCGCTGGAGGCCGACGCGGTGCGCGACGAGAAGCTGAAGGTGCTGCGGACCCTGCGCCCGATGGCGGCGCATGAGGTGCCGGCGCTGACGGTGCGCGGCCAATACACGGCGGGCGCGGTGGACGGCAAGCCGGTGGAGGGCTACCTGCGCGACCTCAACGGCAGCAACAGCATGGCCGAACCCAGCACGACGGAAACCTTCGTCGCCCTTAAAGCCGAGCTGAACAGCCGCCGCTGGGCCGGCGTGCCGTTCTACCTGCGCACCGGCAAGCGCCTGCCGCAGAAGCTCAGCGAGATCGTCGTGCAGTTCCGCAGCCTGCCGTTCTCGATCTTTCCCAGCGACCAGGCGGAGCTGTCGCCCAACAAGCTCATCATCCGCCTGCAGCCTGAGGAGGGGATGCGCCTAGAGGTCATGACCAAGGAACCCGGCCCCGGCGGCTTGCATCTCCGCCCCACCGGCCTGGACATCAGCTTCGAGAAGACCTTCGGCGCCCGCTACCCCGACGCCTACGAGCGCTTGCTGATGGACACCGTACGTGGCGACTCTACCCTGTTCATGCGGCGCGACGAGGTGGAGGCCGCCTGGCGCTGGGTGGAGCCGGTGATGGACGCCTGGACCGCACGGCCGGAACGCCCGCGCCCCTACTCGGCCGGCACCTGGGGCCCCAGCTCCTCCATCGCCCTGATCGAGCGCGACGGCCGCACCTGGCACGAGGACCAAGCCTAGAGTGCCTTCCGTCTCCCTCTCCCTCCGGGCTTGGGCCGTGAAACGGACCAAGGCCGGGGTGAGGGAG
>CAXTFY010000138.1:0-12011 GCA_964243265.1 uncultured Acetobacteraceae bacterium
GGCCGCCATGGCCGCGGGGACCGGCGCAGCCAGCAGTGCCAACGCGCTGCCCAAGCCAGCGCAGGCCAGGCGCAGGCGCGTCGGGCAGCTCCTGGCGGTGCGGATGGCTTGATCGCCGGCATGGCGCCGCACGGTCTAGCTGCCGCGGTAGGTCGTGTAGGTCCAGGGCGAGGCCAGCAGCGGGACGTGGTAATGCGAGGCGGCGTCAGCGATGCCGAACTGGATCACGGCCTGGTCGAGGAACGGCGGGTTGGGCAGGATGGTGCCGATCCGCGCGAAGTACTCGGCGATGTGGAACACAAGCTGGTACTGGCCGACCTTCATCGTCTCCGCCGTCAGCAGCGGCTCGGCGTTGCGGCCGTCCTCGTTGGTGTGGACCATGCGGACGAACTGGTAGGCGTCTCCGTCGAGCACGGCGAAGTCGATCCGCACGCCGGCTGCGGGCTTGCCGTTCGCCACGTCGAGCATGTGGGTCGTAAGCCCAGGCGTTCCCGCCGCCTGCGCGCTGCGCCGGACCAGCGCCATGATCGCCAGCGATGCTCCTGCCCCTGTCAGCAGTGTCCGTCGGCTTGCCTGCAACATGACCATGTTCCTCCTCGATCTGATGTTTTTGGGATTTGGCATCTTGGCGCCCAGCAAGCGCCGTGGTTTGTCATCGCCGTGGCTGCCGTACCCGCTTCGGGCGCCAGCGGCCTTCGCATCACTCCCCCGGGCGGAGCGCCATCACCGGGGCGGCCGGCGTTGACAGGGCGCGGTGGATCAGCGCGCCCGCCCCGGCGCCGATCAGCCACCCCCAGTCGCCGACGTTCGGGATCACGCCATACGCGCCCAGCAGCGACAGCCCGATCGACAGCGCCCCCGACCCTGCCAAGGCGACCAGCGCCGTGCGGTTCCAGCCGCCGTCATAGTGGAAGCTCCCGTTGGGCGACATCGTGTACAGGTCGTCCACCGCCACCACCTGCCGCTTCACCAGGTAGTAGTCGGCCACCATGATGCCGAACATCGGCCCCAGCACCGCGCCGAAGATGCTGACGAACAGGGTGATCGCCTGCGGGCTGGCGACGAACAGCCAGGGGCACACCAGCACCGACAGCACCGAGGCGATCAGCCCGCCCAGCCTGAAATCGATGCGTTCGGGATACAGGTTGGCGATGTCGTAGGCAGGCGAGACGAAGTTGGCGACGATGTTGATCCCCATCGTCGCCACGATGAACGTGACCGAGCCGATCACCGCCACGACCGGGTTGCCGATGCGCTCGACGATCAGCACGGGGTCCATGATCGCCTGGCCGAACACCTTGAGCGTGCCCGCGGTCACGATCACCGTGATGATCGAGAACACCAGGAAGTTCACCGGCAGGCCCAGCAGGTTGCCCCGCTTCATCGCAGCCTCGTTCGTGCCAAAGCGGGCGAAGTCGCCGAAGTTCAGCAGCAGGGCGGCGAAGTAGGCGACGATCAGCATGGCCGCGTTCGCCATCACGCCCAGCGTCGCCGCCATCGTCGGGGCCGGCGGGCTGAGCTGCAGCGACAGGCTGGAGAATCCGGTCTGCCACAGCATCCACGCCGCCAGCGCGAACATCACAAGGTAGACCACCGGCCCGCAGAAATCGATGAACCGCCGGATGCGCTCCATGCCGCTGAGGAAGATGACGAGCTGAAAGAACCACATGAACAGGAAGCTGCCCCAGGCCAGCGTGGACAGCCCGAGGACGCTGTTATGGGTAAGGTCCGCCGCCACGGGCAGCAGCGTCACCACCAGGACCTGCACCGCCTTGGAGGCGAAGTAAGTCTGCACGCCGTACCAGACCACCCCCACGATCCCGCGCACCACGGCGGCGAGGTTCGCCCCCATCACGCCGAACGCGATGCGGGCCACCACCGGGAAGGGGATGCCGTAGCGCAGGGACGGCCGCCCGATCAGGTTCATCAGGAAGTAAACCGCCGTGATGCCCGCCACCATCGAGATCAGCACCTGCCAGCCGGTCAGGCCCAGGAAGAACAGGCTGGCCGCAAAGGTGTAGCCGCCGACCGAATGCACGTCCGACATCCACATGGCGAATAGGCTGAACGCGCCCCAGGTCCGCCCGGCCGGCGCCGTCGGCGCCAGGTCGTGGTTGTACAGCTTGGGGTCTGCACCGGCGACCATCAGGGTCGGCATGTCCTGGCTGCTTGACGCCATCCTGCTGATCCCCTCCTGCTGCCCCGGCTGACCACAGCCGGGCCTGTTGCCGACCCGCACTGTTTACCATGCAACACAAATGCCAACCGTCCCGCGCCGTACGCATGAAGCCCGGGCATACGAGGTAAAGGGGACCCCGGCTATTCCTGACTCCCTCGCGGTCGCCCAGTTCGAGGTGCTGCTGCTTCTGCTAGCCGCCATCGTGGTGTTGGAATTGGCGGCCCGGCGCCTGCGCCTGCCGCCGGCTGCTGCCTTCGTGCTGGGCGGCTTGGCGCTGGCGGTGACGCCGGGCACCCCCGATGTGGAGCTGGACCCCGACCTGGTGCTGGTGCTGTTCCTGCCGCCGCTGCTGGTGGCCAGCGCCTGGTTCACGTCTTGGCGGGACTTCCGCGCCAACCTGCGCATCATCCTGCAACTGGCGGTCGGCGCGGTGGTGTTCACCACCCTGGTGGTCGGCGTGGCGGCGCACCTGGCGGTGCCGGGCCTGCCCTGGGCGGCCTGCTTCGCGCTGGGCGCCATCGTGTCCCCGCCGGACGCCGTCGCCGCCAAGGCGGTGCTGGCCGGGGTGCGCCTGCCGCCGCGCATCGTCGTGCTGCTGGAGGGCGAAAGCCTGGTCAACGACGCCACCGGGATCGTGCTGTTCCGCCTGGCGGTGGCGGCGGCGATGACCGGCGCGTTCAGCTGGTGGGGCGCCCTGGGCAGCTTCGCCGTGCTGTCCATCGGCGGCATCCTGACCGGGCTGGTATTCGGCTTATTAGCCAGCGTCGTCATAGCCCGGCTGCGCGACCCCAACCTCGCCATCATCGCCAGCCTGCTGCTCACCTGGGCGTCGTACATCGTGGCGGACGCCATCGGCGTGTCCGGCGTGCTGTCCTGCGTCGCCAGCGGCCTGGTGGGCGGCTGGCGGCAGCACAGCACCCTGACCGCCACCGCGCGCAACGAGCTTGGGGCAGTCTGGAGCACCGTGGTGTTCATCATGGAAAGCCTGGTGTTCATCCTGATCGGCCTGTCGCTGCGCGGCGTGCTCGCCCGCATCGGCGCGTCGGGCGGCATCGGGCCGCTGCTGCTGCCTATCAGCGTCATCCTGGGCGCGGTCGTGCTGTCCCGGTTCGCCTGGATGTTCCCCGCCACCTACTTGCCACGCCTGCTGGTCCCCTCGCTGCGCCGCCGCGACCCCATGCCGCCGCTGGCGGTGCCGGTGATCATGAGCTGGGCCGGGATGCGCGGCGTGGTCAGCCTGGCCATCGCGCTGGCGCTGCCCGACCCGTTCCCCGGCCGCGACTTCATCCAGGCCGCCACCTTCGCCGTGATCCTGATGACCGTCTTGGTGCAGGGCGCGACGCTCGGCCCGCTGATCCGCCTGCTGCGGCTGGAGAGCTTCGCCATGCCGCTGGCGCCCAAGACGCTGACCGAGGCCGCGGCCCGCGCCGCGGTGGCCGCGGCCCAGCTTGCGGCGGTGCAGGCCGGGTCCACCCGCCCCGATGGCACTCAGCGCAACCCGCGCCTGCTGGAGCAGTATGCCTATCGCGCCGCGGCCGCCGCCAAGTTCAGCGAGGCCGCGGGCGGGCTTGACGGCGACCGGGCCGAGCACTTCGAGGCCATCCTGTCCGCCGTCGCCGCCGGGCGCGCGGAGGTGCTGCGGCTTTACCGGGCGAGCCGGATCCATGACCGCGTGCTGATTGCCCTGGAGCAGGAGCTGGACCTGGAGGAGCTTTGGGCGCGGCAGCACCAGGCCGCGGACTAGAGCATGTTTGGTGCAAGTCAGAGACACCAAACATGCTCTAGGCTTTGTTTTTGCGAGCATCTGTCCGGCTCAAGCGAAGCCGCTTGATCCGAACATGCTCCCAGCTTCGGCAAGGTGTTCCGGCGCAGGGCATAGGCCGGCGGAGCAGAGGCCGCGCTGCCTTCTCCCTCTCCCTTCGGGAGAGGGTTGGGGTGAGGGGCGGGCCAGCGCGGCCCTCAGCCAGTGCAGCGCGGTGTCTGCAGGTCTCGCGGTCTTTGGCGCGGCAAGCAGGACTCCCTCACCCGGCCCCAGGGTCATTCGGTTCTCTGACCGACATCTGCGTTCAATGCCTGCTGTCGATGCTCGGCGAAGTGCTCGAAGCCCTCGACGGGTTTGCGGCCTGAGCGTCTCCTGGGCGTCTGATGATGGTCAACGCGGTGTTGCGGATCGCGGCGAGCGCCTGCGGGGCGGCACGGGACCTGGTTCGGCATTGGTCCTCTCGGTGCGCCGATCATCTGACAATGGGGTTAGGCCCCATGCTCACGTTTTTGGCCGCTGTGCTCGTCATCATCGCGCCGTGCCCGCTGACGGACGAAGGCGCTTATGGTGTGTGGCAATGAGACCCGGCCCGGCGCTGGCGTCCGCTGCTCTCGACAGCCACCGTTTCTGACGTAACCCGACGCGGTTTGCCCCTAACAGCCTTGAAGCCGCGTTCTCCACCTCGAAACTGCCCTTGATGGGTCGTTTTGAAAAAGCTACGGCTTCAACGGCGTTTGCGGATATGAGGCAAGCATGTGGACCGGCTGTGCCAGAGTGAGCACGACTGACCAGTCGCCCAAGTCGCAACGCGATACGTTCCGGCGGGCTGGCTGCGAGAACATGCTCACCACGAAGGCATCCAGCGCAAAGGCGGACCGGCCCGGGCTTGCGCGCCTCCTCCACGAAGCGCTGCGCCGGGGCGACCCGCCAGCGGCGTCGGACATCGACCGGCTTATCCGGTCGCTGGACAAGCTGGTCACCACGGCGGAGGGTTTCGAGGACCGCGGCATTGGCCCGGCATCCTCAATCGATGGCATTGATGCCACGACAGCCGGAGGCGTGCTGGTTCCCGTGCAGGCGGGTGTTCGGCATCCCTGCTGCCGCCGACCACGCTAGGAGCTTGCTCGCCGGCTTCGACTCCGGGCTGCTCCGCATCGTGGGTCTTTCGATGTCCGTCAGCCTTTCCGCCACCCTGATCGCGGCCGGAATCGGGCTGCCGCTCGGCACCGCGCTTGCGGTCTATCGCGTGCCCGGCCGCGGCGCGCTGGTCCTGCTCGCCAACGCCCTGCTGGGCTTGCCGCCCGTCGTCGTGGGTGTCGCGCTTTACGTGCTGCTGTCGCGCTCTGGGCCGCTTGGGCGCTTGGAGATGCTGTTCACCCCTGGCGCCATGGTGCTCGCGCAGAGCCTGCTGGCGCTGCCCATCGTCACCGCCATCACCCATCGGGCACTGGCCGCGATCTGGGCCCGGTATGGCGGGGACTTCCTGGCGCTCGGCCTGAGGCGCCACCAGGTCCTGCACCATCTCCTGGCCATCGGCCGGGCCGAGGTGCTGACCGCCGTCCTGGCCGGATTCGGCCGGACGGTCTCCGAGGTGGGTGCGATCCTGATCGTGGGCGGCAACATCGCCGGCTACACCCGCACCATGACCACCGCCATCACGTTGGAGACCAGCGAAGGCAACCTGGCGACCTCGCTGGCGCTCGGGCTTGTGCTGATCGTGATCAGCGTGACTGTGAGCGCTGCGGCGTTCATGCTGTCCCGCACCCGCGAAAAGGCAGGCCGATGAACCCCTCCCAACTTCCGCACCTTATCCTGGCAGGCACGCTGTCCACGGCCGCCGCGCCGGCCGCGTCCGCCCAGCCCGCGCAGCAGCACCCGGTGATCACGCTCGCTTCCACCACCTCGGTCGAGAACAGCGGCCTCCTGGGCTACATCCTGCCGATCTTCACCCGCGACACCGGGATCGAGGTCCACGTCGTCGCCCAGGGCACCGGCCAGGCCCTGGCCACGGCGGCCAAGGGCAACGCGGACTTGGTGCTGGTGCATGACCCCGATGCCGAGGACCGGTTCATGGCGGAGCACCATGGGGTGAGCCGGCGCGAGATCGCCTGGAACGATTTTATCCTGGTCGGACCGGCCAGCGACCCGGCACGCATCGCCGGCGGACATGATGCCGGCGCCGCCCTGCGAGCGATCGCACAGGCACAGGCGACATTCGTCTCGCGCGGCGACAAGAGCGGGACCGACGCCAAGGAGAAACGCCTTTGGCAGGGCGCCGGCGTGAACCCGGCCGGAGCCTGGTATCGCGACATCGGCGGCGGCATGGGCGCGGCGCTGAACGCCGCGGCGGCGATGGATGCCTACACGCTGTCGGATCGAGGCACCTGGCTCAGCTTCGGCAACAAGCGCGACCTGCGCATCCTCGTGGAGGGTGGGGGCGACCTGGTGAACCGCTACGACGTGATCACGCTCAATCCGGACGAGCATGCCCCGGAAGGGCACCAGCCCGCACAGCAGTTCGCTGATTGGCTGGCCTCATCAGCCGGGCAGGCGGCGATCGCCAGCTACCAGGTCGCCGGACAGAAGCTGTTCCACCCAGAAGGGGACTCCAAGCCCTGAGTGCCTATCCGGGATCATGTCCTTAGAAATCGCTTCCTCGCGGCACAGGGGGCTGCACGGAGCGGAGGATTGGAACACAGCACGCACCGAGTGACCGGACCACATCCGGGCTGGCGCTCGTGGAAGAAATTCCAGTTAGATCGATGATATGATCCCGAACAAACAATTACGATCCCGAACGAACACCAACGCTTATTGAGGCGGGTTTTGTCCCGCAGCCTTCTACGATATCAGCATGGTGACCCGTTCCGGCGAGCAGTCTCCCGCTAGTTTGCGGCTCATCGCAGCATTGTTGAGTCAGGCCCAAGAACGCTGCAGTCACGCTGCACCCTGGCACACCAGCCAGCCTCAACTTTACGGCCGCGGCCTGTTCATTTTCGTTAAGCAAAGTATGAAAATAACACTTTATTGTAGAATGGCCAAAGATCATTATGTCGGGAAAACTTACAGTAGCAATAACATGGTTCGTTGACGGAAATTATCCCTCATGTTTACAGCGGCTTGCTTCATGGCATGGGTATTGCAATCTTATTAACTTAACAACTCTTCTACACGCCCTGCCCGCGAAACTCATTCGCGGCGAAGCAGGCCAACCTAAGGATTGCACCATGAAGTTTCACCTTGCCGCTGCAACTGCCTGTGCACTGTTTGTTAACGCTGGGGCAGCGCATGCCGTCCCTGCAGGGCCCCTCTGGGCGCAATCGGTAACATTCAACGCGTCCTTGCCGCTCGACTTCACCGACTTCTCGACGGACCTGATGCTGCCGCAGATCAACCCTGCGCACTTCGCCAGCATCACGTCGATCGTGGTCACCCTGTCCGGCACGGTCGCGGGCGACTACAGCGCCTACAACCCTCGCGCAAACAACACCTATGCCAACCAGGTCGCAAACATCACAACGAGCATCACGCTATACAGCCCGGCCGACGGCAACACGCCAACAGCGCTGGGCGTCGTCATCCCATTGTTCTCCACCATGCCCTTCACCCTGGCGCCGAAGCAGACCGTGACTGCGGGCGGCTATGACCCGACTGAAACCAACCCGGGCCTAGGCCTCACTGCAAGTGCGAGCACCACGACCATCAGCGACGCCCAGACCACCGACTTTGCCTCCATCGCGCAAAGCTTTATTGGCTATGGCTCCGCGGACGTGCTGGTCGACGCCCTCGGGACAAGCAGCTTCTCGGGTTCGTCCAACATCAGCTTTAACGTCGATACCGCAGCCTCGGCCGCCGTCCAGGTTACAGTCAACTACACCACTGTGCCCGAGCCGGCCACGGTGGCGCTGCTGGGCATGGGCCTGATCGGGATCGGCCTCGCCCGCCGGGCGCGGCAGGCGTAGGTACGGCGGCCTGCAATCATCGGCGCCAGGGATCGCAATCACCGGCGGGCCGTGCCGGAGATTATTGCATTGGGTTTGAGGGGCCTGGCCCACAATCACTGCACATGGGCGCATAAAGGCCGTAACGAGGTTCGTAATCATCGGGGGGCTTGCCCGCACTGATTGCGATCCCAGGCACCGATGATTGCGGGCCGCTATACATAGGCCGCAATCACCGCCCGTCCCGCGCGCATGAGAACTCGGAGACGGCTCTGCGCGTCGCACGTCGGATTACCTTACAGAAAGCGCTGAAGTCCAAATGGCAAAACAATTACATCAGCGATAGTAGTAAGTTATGCAGCGGCACAACACCTGCACAGTAGATTGACACAACAGTAGGTTAAACAATCATGAAACTCATAATGGCTGCAGTCGTCGGTTTGTCAATGTCGGTCAGTGCCGCTTATGCCGGTCCGGTCGAGGTCATCGGCACCGTTGCCTCCTACGACGCCGATGTCGTGAACCAGTTGACTTCGACCGGGCAGTTCAGCTCGGTATCGTATTTCAACGCCAGCGCCGGCACGCCGTCCGCTGCTAATCTGGCCAGCTTCTCATCGGTGCTGGTGTACAGCGACGCCGGCTTTGCCGACGCAACGACGCTTGGAAACAACCTGGATGCCTATCTTCAAGCTGGCGGCGGCGTGGTTGTCGCCATGTTCGCCGTCTCCAACAGCGGCTTCGGCCTCCTTGGAAGCGCGTTCGCAAACGACTTCGCGTTGAACCCAGGAGCTGATGAGAGTGCGGACACGACGGAAACCCTCGGCGCGGTCAATGTTCCGGGCGATCCCTTGCTTGCCGGTGTAACCGGATTCAATGGCGGCACTTCCAGCTACTATAGTCCCGGTGCAACGCTCATGCCCGGTGCCGTCGATGTCGCGGATTACGCCAACGGCGTCCCGCTGGTTGCCAAGACAACCATTAACGGTGTTGAGACGGTCGACCTCAACTTCTACCCTCCATCGAGCGCGGTGCGGTCTGACTTCCAGATCGCCAGCGATGGCGGGACGACCTTGCTGGCGAACGCGCTTTCCGTAGCCGGCGCACAAGCTGTGCCGGAGCCCGGTTCGCTCGCATTGCTTGCGGCGGGCCTGACCGGAATGGTGAGCTTCGCCGGGCGACGGAAGCGCCGGCTCGGCTGAGGGGCGACGGTTGCAGCGGATCTCGCCGGCTCGCCCGGCGTTTCTGCCAATCTGCCCTTGATGCACAGCACGGTGATTCGTCGGTGGGGCGATGGATCACCGGAGCGCGGTCGATCACATGGAGACAAGTCGGTATCGGCCGTCTCGGACGCGATCCCGGCGGACATGACCGGAACCGACACGGTTTCGCCAGTTCAATCATCCGGATGCGCCATGCAGACGTTGCAGTGCGTGCTGCATTATGGTCCTCCGCTTCGCGCAGGCCCCCGTGCCGCGAGGGAGTAACTTCAATGGCACGATGCCGGATAGAGACATGAACCCGGATAGACCTTAGAGAGATGTGAGAGAACAGCGCCCAGACGCTGTTGACAGTGATTGCGAGTGCAATGCGCGGATGGCGAGCACCCCGCGATGATGGCGAGCATGGACACCGATAACATGAACGTGAGCGTAGGCCCGCTCTGGGATCAAGGCGCGGCGGGCGCCAGCGCCCTCTCAAGCTCGGCCAGACGCCGGGCCAGGGCGTCGCGCGCCTCCCGCTCCATCGCGCGGTAGCTCTCGACTACCCCGGCGCCGAACGGCGTCAGGTTGGCCCCGCCGCCCCCGGCTCCGCCGCCCCGGGTCTCGACCACCGGCAGGCTGAACGTGCGGTTCAGCGCATCCACCAGCATCCACGCCCGCCGGTAGCTCATGCCCATCGCCCGGCCAGCCGCCGAGATCGAGCCGGTCTCACCCACCAGCTCCAGCAGCCGGACCTTGCCCGGGCCGAGCGCGCGGTCCCCATCGAAGTCGATGCGCAGCATGAGCCTCGTCATGCCGGCAATGTAGCACCATCGCCGGGTGTCCGGAAACGATGGCAATCCCGCGCGGTTGCGCTGGACTTGCGCCGTGACACATCGCTATATCTTGTCGAATACAACGACTGAGGCGAACATGGATGCAACCGCTTCGCATGGCTGGCTGAGTCAGGCCGACCGCGACCCCATCGCATGCCGCCACAAGCTGCTGATTGGCGGGCGATGGGTGAACGCCGATTTCGGCGAGACCTTTGCCGTGTTCGACCCCTGCGGCGGCCAGCAGATCGCGCAGGCGGCCGAGGGCGCCGCGCAGGACGTGGACCTCGCCGTCCAGGCCGCCCGGCGCGCCTTGAAGGACGGCTCCTGGGCGCGCATGAGGCCGACCAAGCGCCAGAGATGGGCTACGAGGCTATCGAGCTTCACACCGAGACCAAGGCCGTCGCAGCATCGTTGTGGAAGGTGGAGCCTTGACGGAAGCAGGGCTACGAGAGGGGCGTTGCTGTGACCGCAGCGGCGCATTCTGCCGTGTTCGTCGGGGTCGGCGGGAACGCCAGCCGGCCCCGGGTCCTGCTGCCGGTTGCCATGGCCGGGCTGCCGCCGCCCAAGCGGCAGCGGGCGAAGCTGTGGGAGCTGAACGCCTCCATCCACTGCTCGGTCATCGGCACCTGCCTGACCACGGCGGAGCTGCGCCGGGCCATGGGCAAGGTGGTGCAGGTGGATGTGTCCGGCTTCAGCGACCATGACCTGCACTCGCAGGCCGTCAGCCTGTGCGGCCACCACAACGCCGGGTCGAAGCTGCTGCAGAAGACGCTGGATGCCCGGCATGAGATGGTGGTCAAGCGCTTCGCACCGTTGCGCGGCGAGGCCGCCGTACTGCAGGCCTGGGCGGAGGCGCGCCGGGCGGGCGACATCCCCGGCGCCTACTGGGCCGTGCTGACCCACCCCGACGTGGGACATGAGGGGATGCGGCGGGCGTTCGGCGACGTTCACATGCTGTCGCACCTGGTCGGCGCGGCCAACCGGGCCGACATCCGGCGGCTGACCGCGCTGGAGGAACAGAACGCCGCGTTGCAGGCCAAGGTGGAGCGGCAGCAGGTCCGGCTGCATGAGGCCGTCACCTCCCGCGATGCGACGATTGGTCGCCTCGGCGCGCTCGCGGCGGGGCAGGTCGCGCATGCCGCTGCCACGGACGACGGTGATGCGCTCGCCGGGTTGCACGACCTGGTGGCGGATCTGCAATCCCGTCTGGCGCGCGAGACAGGCCGGCGCGAGCGGCTGGAAGAACGCCTCGCAGACGCCCTGGCGGCAACAAGGCTCGCGGACGCACGGGCAACGGCGGCAGAGGCCGGCTGCACGGCAGCGCGGGACGAAGCCGCGGCGCTGGAGCGGCATGGGGCAGGGGCCGCGGCCTCGAAGGCTGTGGCGCTGCCGGCGCAATGCATCCTTTATGTTGGCGGCCGTCCGGGCGCCGTGGACGCCCTGCGCGGGCTGCTGGAGGCTGCCGGCGGCACGCTGCTCGTCCACGACGGGGGGCGGCATGACCACCCGTCGCTGCTGCCCGGCCTGATCGGCCAGGCCGACCGGGTTGCCTTTCCCGTGGATTGCGTCAGCCACGACGCCGCGCTGACCGTTAAGCGGCTGTGCCGCCAGCTTGGCAAGCCCTGGGCGCCGTTGCGCTCCTCCGGCCTGGGCTCGTTCCTGGCGGCATTCGCCCCGCCTGAGACCCGACCAACCCTTGAGGCAACGCCATGACCGTCGTCTCCCATTGTAGGCCGCACGGCAGGCGCTGATTGCCGCGGTGGCCGAGGCCCTGGCCGACCCGCGCCCTGACATCCCGCACGAGAAGGTCTGCGCCGAGATCAGGGCCGAGATTTAGGAGTTGGAACGCCGGATCGCCGTGTCGCACCCCTCGTCGCCGGCGATGTGAGGGTCGCGTGGCGGCCCGCGGCCCGGGACGACCAGCGCCGCATCACCGCGTGGTTGATCGAGCGCAATCCCGCCGCGGCGCGGATCAGCCGCGCCCTGCTGGCCCGCAGCCGATAGCCTGGCCGCGCTGCCCGCCAAGGCCCGACCAGGCCGGGTGCCCGCCCCCCCGCGAGCTGTCAGCCGTGCCGCCCAGCGTCATCGCTTACC
>CAXTFY010000139.1:0-11988 GCA_964243265.1 uncultured Acetobacteraceae bacterium
AGCGCGCGCTCCCAGGGCTGGCGCACCTGGATGATCTGCGTGAACGCGACCTCCACGCCCTGGCCAGCTTTGGACAAGTAGGCCTCATACGGCCCGGACGACGTTGCCACGCTGGCCAGGATTTCGGCGTAGATGCGGGCGACCAGCGGCAGCGCGGCTTCCATCTGCTCGAAGCGAGCCTGGAGGTCGGCTTGGCGCGCGTGCGTGAGGTTGGCGTCCACGGTGTGCTCCGCCAGTGCCACGCAGGCGGCCGACAACGGCTCGGTCGGCATCGCCGCACGCAACTGTCCCAACAGCTTCCGTGCCTTCGGCTCAAGCCCCTGGGCCAGCCACAACAGCGCCTGCAACGCCCGGAACCCGCCGGCATAGGCGGACGGGTGAGACAGCTCCGCATCAAGCCCGGCCTGCGCCTCCGCCTGCAGCGCCGCATCACTGGCGCGCAGCAGGGCCATCAGGAAGAACAGGCCATGCACTCCGTCCAGGAACACCTTGCGCTTGCCGACCTGCTTACGGTGCAGCTTCAGGGCGTCCCGGTAGTGCTGCAGCGCCGCCTCGTTGCGCCCGCGAAGCAACGCGACGGTGCCTTCAAGCGATTGCCGGATGCTTCCAATAGGGTCCTCGACCGCCGCGATCCCGCGTTGCACGTCGTCCAGCTTGCCGGCGAGCAGGTCGAGCAGCAGCAGCGCTGGCCGGCTGCTGGCGAAGTCCTCCTTGCCCTGCTGTGCCCGGTAATGGTCGAGCAGCGTCGGCAGGTCGGGGCCGGGCACGCCGGAACGCAGAAACGCGGACACCTTGGCGTCGAGCAGGGCAAGCTGGATCACTGGGCGCCGGCTGGCCAGCCAGCCGGGCGCGAGCGGCACCGTGGCAAACAGGCCCAACAGGTCGGCCGCACGCGATACGCCGCAGTTTTTGCGGTGGAGGTCCCAGTTCGTGCTGAACCCGGCGGCATCGTTCGCGTAGATCGCCAGGCGGATCAGACGCCGCACCGCGTCGCAGTCGATCTGCTCGCCAGACAAGGAGTACGGCACGGTGCGCCGGGCCGGGAACGCCCGGAGGACCGCGGCAACCAGCACGTCGCCATCCGTGGAAGCGGCGGCATCGACCGCCACGGGGTGCAGCAGCATTGCAGGGCAGGCCAAATCCTCGGTCAGCAGACCCTGGCCCAGCAGTTCCTCCAAGGCAACGTTGACAGACCGCGACGACCACGCCTTGCCGTCGGGCGCGCGCAGCCCGAACCGCGCCAGGCAGTCCAGGAACACTGTCTTGTTCGTGGGCAGGAACACCAAGCTCTTCAACCGCAAAACTCGCTTGGAGCCGGCAGCCAAGTGTTCGTAGCGGTGCCAGAGATCGGCTTCGGACGGGGGCTTGCGGATGGCGGTCATGGGGCGGATCAGGCTACCTGCGGCTCGGCTGGGACACCTATATCAGGGTGCTGCCTGGCGCCACGCCGAGGCCGGCGGCAGCACGGTCCGGGCGTGCCAAGCCGGTGCGGGAAGGGCTGCCTCAGGGCTTTGCCGCACAAACAGCGTTTCTGCATGGATGATCCGTCGATTTATCAATGTTGCAAACTATGCCAGGAGCACGTCTTGGGCCAAAATAGTATAGATCATTCCCGATTGGCGGTTTCTCCTGGCCGTTGCGAGAAATAATTAGGTGAGCCGATCCATGCAACAACGCCGCCTGCAAGCGTCCGCCACCAATGGCGTCAAGGCTGTGGCACGCCAGTCGATCGGCCATACTGCAAAACAGTTTAGGGGGTGCCGGGACAGCAAAGTGGGGGAAATGCAGGAGCATGAACTGGCATGGGACCGCTTCTCATGTTCACACCACCATTTCACAAAGGAAAACCATGCAATAGGCTGGAGGCTGATCGCTCAGTCGCACATCGCCGCCTGTGGTGGGAAGCCGCCATTGGGTCCGGGACGGTGATCGCGGCCGGTTTGCGCCCATTGCGGTCATCGGCGTGCTGCTTCCTATTCCTCAAAAGCAGACTTGCGCAGCCTGGTGCGCAGAGGGCCGCCAGCGGAGCCAGGCTGCTTGGGTTTCATCTATGCGCAAACCTAAATAGGTCTGCTTTTTCGGCTTCCAAGAACTGGGGCACGAGGAAACCGGACGTCTGATACCAACGGCCCTTTGTGATGACCGTTTGGCCCCAGCCCCCACCTGTCATTGCGCCATCGGTGATTGCGAGGAGCGCTTGCGACGCGGCAATCCAGGGGCCGCCAGACCCGAGCGCAGTTCATGCCTCCCTGGACTGCCGCGCCGAAATCGGCTCGCATTGACGATGGCTAAACTGGTGCATTATCGTAATATTCAGTGCGGAGGGTTGTGGATATGAATCCGCGTTCTCGACGGCTGCCTTGTGGCGATCGTTGCTGATCGCAAGCCGCGCCGGACCAGCTATCGTCATGCCGCCTTCTTCACGTTCCACATCAACGGCAGCCCCTTCAGCACGCCGCTGACCGTCTTGCGATAGGCGGTCGGCTGATAGTACTCCCCCGTCGGCAGGTAGGGCACGTCCTGGAACGCCCGCTGCTGAATCTGCACCGCGATCGCCTTCTGGGCCGCCATGTCCGGCGCCTGGAACCAGGCGTCCCGCAACCGCTCAAGCTCCGGGGAGTTGCACCAGCCGAACCACCCAGCCTCGCCATTGCCGCGCAGGCCCAGGTGCGTCGCCGGCGTGAACTGGTCGATGCCGAAGAAGCTGGTGAAGAACACGCTCCACCCGCCCTTGTCCACCGGGGCCTTGCTGGTCCGGCGTTGGATCACGCTGCCCCAGTCCGTGCTCTGCACGTCCACGTTGATGCCCGCCTGATGCAGCATGTCGGCCCCGACCTCGCCCAGCGCCTGCAGCGCCGGCAGGTCCGTCGCGACCAGCACGACCGCGCGCTCGCCCTTGTAGCCGGCGGCGGCAAGCTCCGCCTTCACGCGGGCCATGTCCCGCTTGCCATCCAGCACCGACACCCCGGCGTTGCTGGCCAGCGGAGACTTGGCGGCGAAGAAGCCGACATCGTCTTGCCACAGCGAGCGGTCGGTCCCCGCCACCGCCTGCATGAAGTCGGCCTGGTTCACCGCACCCAGCAGCGCGCGGCGGATGGCCGGGTTGTCGAATGGCGGCTGCAGGTGGTTGAAACGCACCATGCCCGGCAGCCCCGTCGGGTCCAGCGTGTCGGTGGTCAGGCGGCCGTCCTGCCGCAGCACCGGATACAGGTCGAGCGACGGCTCCTGCCACCAATCGGCCTGGCCCTGCTGCAACGCGGCCATGGCGGTCGCCGCGTCGGGGATGGCGCCCCACTCGATGCGGTCGAGGTAGGCGATCTTCGGCCCGGCGGTCCAGCTCGGCGTGCCGCCCGGCCGCGGCACGTAGCCCTCGAACCGCGTATAGACGCTGAGCGCCCCTGGCACCCGTTCGGCCGCGACGTAGCGGAATGGCCCGCTGCCGACCATCTCGGTGACGGGCTTGTAGGGGTCGGTGCTGGCCAGCCGCTCCGGCATGATCGCGCACATGACGCCGGCGACCTTGCCCAACGCGTCCGGCAGCAGGGGGAACGGGCGCTTGAGGCGGAAGACCAGCGTCTTGTCGCCGTCGGCCGAAAGCTCGTCGGTAGCCGCCAGCAACGCCTGGCCGAATGCGTCCCGCTTGCCCCAGCGGTTGACGCTGGCCACGCAGTCACGGGCGAGCACGGGGGCGCCGTCATGGAACTTGAGGCCGTCGCGCAGCGTGAGCCGCCAGGTCTTGCCGTCGGCCTCGGTGGTGAACCCGTCCACCATCTGCGGCTGCGCCTTGAACTCGGCGTCCTGTCCGAACAGCGTGTCGAACACCACGAAGCCATGGTTGCGCGAGATGTAGGCGCTGGTGATGACGGGATCGAGCAGCGGGACGTCGATCTGCGGGATGAACTTCAGCGTCTTGGCGGTCTGCGACCGGGCCACATGCGGTGCAGCCAGCGCAGCGGCGCCGGTGGCGAGCAGGGTGCGGCGGTTCATCATCGGGCGACCTCGGTTCGGTGTGGCCGAGTGTAGCAAAAACCAAGCCATTCCCAACCCTGTATCCCCGGCGGCGCGGGCTGGATGCTGCTGCGAAGGACGGGACTGACTGCCCGCCAACGGCGAGTTCGACCGGTCGCCCAAACTGCCAGTAGCAGATTGCGAGTAGCAGACTGCCGGCATTGGCCGGCCGCCGCCGCCCAGCTTGCGGCGACAGAGGCCCGCTTACCCCCTCCAAGCCGGCGAAGCGGACCGGCGGCTCCCGGTCACCTGTGACCTGCGCGGCTGGCGCCGCTCAGTGGAACCCGGCATCGTCCGGTAAACTGAGGAGACGGCGCCATGGGCAGCAAGGGACTGGTGATCGTGACCGGGGGCAGCCGTGGCATCGGCGCGGCGATCTGTCGCCGGCTCGCGGCGGACGGCTACGCGGTGGGCGTCAACTACACGTCCAATCCCGGGCTGGCCGGGGCAGTGGTCGCCGAAATCGTGACCTCTGGTGGGCGGGCAGGCGCCTTTCCCGGCGATGTCTCCGTCGAGGCCGACGTCCTGCGGCTGTTCGCCGAGGCACAGGCGCAGCTCGGGCCGCTCTATGGGCTCGTCAACAACGCAGGCATCCTTGGCGGCAGTTCCCGCCTGGAGGACCTCAAGGCCGACGACTTGGCCCGGGTGCTCGCGGTCAACATTGCGGGTTCCATGCTCTGCGCACGGGAGGCGGTCCGGGTACTCTCGACCCGGCACGGCGGCACCGGCGGGGCGATCGTTAACATGGCATCCGTCGCCAGCCGGCTGGGCGGCGCGGGCGAGCTGGTGCACTACGCAACCACCAAGGGCGCGATCGACACCTTTACCCTGGGCCTGGCGCGAGAGGTCGCCGACGAAGGCATCCGCGTGAACGCCGTGGCGCCGGGCCTGATCGACACGGAGATGAACTCGGCCGAACGGCAGGCGCGGATCGCACCGAACATCCCGATCAAGCG
This sequence comes from uncultured Acetobacteraceae bacterium, assembly GCA_964243265.1. Classification (GTDB taxonomy): domain Bacteria; phylum Pseudomonadota; class Alphaproteobacteria; order Acetobacterales; family Acetobacteraceae; genus DASWOJ01. The sequence continues at coordinate 4,965 of CAXTFY010000139.1, forward strand.
CGTGGGCCGGGCGGACGAGGTTGCCGAAGCCGTCGCCTGGCTGCTGAACCCCGCCGCCTCCTACGTGACCGGCACCATCGTCACCGTATCCGGGGGCCGGTGATGACCTATGAGCTTTGGTACTGGGACGGCATCCCCGGCCGTGGCGAGTTCGTCCGCCTCGCGCTGGAGGCCGGCGGGATCCCCTACACCGAACCGCCGCGCGAGCGGGATGGCGTACTCGGCCCAGACCTCGCGGCCGAGCGGCTGCATCCGCCCTTCGCACCACCCTACCTCAAGGCCGGGGAGCTGGTGATCAGCCAGACCGCGAACATCCTGCTGTTCCTGGGCGAGAAGCACGGTCTCGCGCCAGCGGATCTTTCGGGCCGGCTTTGGGTCAACCAGCTCCAGCTCACCATCGCCGATTGGGTGGTGGAGGCGCATGACGTGCATCACCCGATCGATGGTGGCCTATACTACGAAGACCAGAAGCCCGAGGCGCTGCGCCGGGCCGAGGCATTCAGGACGGAGCGCCTGCCAAAGTTTCTCGACTACTTCTCGGGGGTGCTTGCGCGGAACAAGCCCTTTCTTGCCGGGGCAGGCTGGAGTTACGCTGACCTGTCGTTGTTCCAGGTCGTCGAGGGCCTCCAATACGCGTTTCCACGGCGAATGGCGACGCTCGCACCAAGGCACGCGCGCGTCCTCGACGTACATCGCTGCGTGGCCGAGTTGCCCGGGATCAAGAGGTACCTGGAAAGCCCGCGACGGCTTCCATTCGGCAACGGCATCTTCCGCCACTATCCCGAGCTTGACGCGGACTGAGCGCTGATCTGGCCTTGCTGCTGCACGAGGAACCCTGTTGCACGGACCCGTCCAGTGGCGTCCGGGACCGGCACAGCGCACGAGGCTCCGCCCTGACCCCAACCTGGATGCCCACCTTGCCGTTCAAGCCGAACCAAGGCCGCCGCCGCCGCCGTATCCCCAAGCAGACGCGCCAAGTCACGAACCAGCGTGCGTATGACGCCAGCCTGTGCCAGCGCGGCAACCATGCGGATCAAGCCTGCGATCAGGTTGTCATCCTCCAGGAATCGATTTCAGGGCCAAGTCCCAGCGGAATATCAGGATTGGCTGCTCGGGGTCGTGCACGGGCTGCGCCTGCCAGCCCTGAATGGCATCGTCCGTGAACCAGTCAGGCGGGCCGCTGCGCTGGCGCAAGCTGACGTGATGCGCAAGCCAGTTCGGCGCGAGCCGGTTCGTGACCCGGTGCTTCTGCTTCGGACTGTGGTGGCCGTGCTGGTTCAGCTTGAACGGCATGGACCAAGCAGGCTCGCACGGCAAACGCCAGGCCATGAGGCGCGGTCCCATGCACCCAGCACCCTGTGCGAGTGCCTTCTGATCGTGCAGCAGCATCGCACCCTGAAGGCGTTCGCCGCCATGGTGGCGAACCCGGCACGCATGATGTATCCCGCAGGGCACCAACCGGCAGCGGCTTGAACCCGGAGTAGGATGAGGATGAACACAACAAGCGTGATGCCCGGCGCGGAGCCGTTCCTGTTCGAGGGCGGCGACGTGGGGGTGCTGCTCTCGCACGGCTTCACCGGCACGACGCAGAGCATGCGCCCGCTCGGCGAGGCGCTGGCGCAGGCCGGCTTCACCGTCTCCGCGCCGTGCCTGCCCGGCCACGGCACCTCGCCGGAGGACATGGCGGGCACCGGCGCGCGGGACTGGGTCGGCGCCATCGACGGCGCGCTGGAGGCGTTGCGCGGGCGCTGCTCCGCCGTGTTCATGGCCGGCCTGTCCATGGGCGGCACGCTGACGCTGCTCACCGCCGCCCGCCATGCCGGCATCATCCGCGGTGCGGTGCCGATCAATGCCGTCGTGCACCTGGACTCGGCCGACCTCGCCGGGCTGGCCTTCGGCGGCGGCCCGGTGGCGATGGTCCCCGGCATCGGCTCCGACATCAAGGACCCGGCGCAGCGCGAGCTGGCCTACCCCATGGTGCCGGTCCGCTGCCTGACGGAGCTGTATGCGCTGACCGGCGTGACCCGGGACCTGCTGGGCCGTATCACCTGCCCGGCGCTGGTGATCCAATCGCGCGACGACCATGTGGTCAAGCCGGCGAACGCCCGCCTGATCGCCTCCTCCCTTGGCTCCGGCCGGGTGGAGCTGCTGTGGCTGGACAACTCCTACCATGTGGCGACGCTGGACCATGATGCCGGGCTGATCGCCGAGCGCACGATAGGCTTCATCCACTCCGTGATGAACGCCTGACTGGGATGAACGCCTGACTGGGATGAACGCCTGACCGGGACGAACGGCTGACTGGCGGCGCCGCACGGTTGACCGGCCCCGGCCGGTCGGCCAAGGTCGGCGAGACGCCAATGATGCCGCGCAAAACGCGGACGCCTGGGAGGATCGCCGATGAAGTTCCGCCACGCCGGCCTGGGTGCCGCGGCCTGGCTTGCCGCCGCCTTGCTGCCCGCCATGGCCCAGCCGGCCGACACCGTCACCATCGGCGCCATCCTGCCGCTCTCTGGCCTGTTCTCCACGCTTGGCCCGCCCGAGCGCGATGCCATGCAGCTCTCCACCGAGGCGATCAACGCCGCCGGCGGGTTCGAGGTCGCGGGCAAGCGCTACAGGATCGCGATCAAGGTGCTGGACGACGAGTCCACGCCCGCCACCGTGGGCATCTCCGGTTACCGCCAGTTGGTGGAGGTAGACAAGGTGCCGGCGCTGATCCTGGCCGACAACACCCGCATCTACGCCGCCCAGTTCCGCCGCGCGCCGCTGCCGGTGCTGAACATCCTGGACAGCACCTTCCCGAGCATCCTGGACGTGGACAAGCATGTCTTCCTGCTCCGGTCGGACACGCCGGCCTACGTGCCCGGCGGCGTGTGGTACCTCAAGAACGTGCTGCACAAGTCCCGCATCAGCTTCATCGGCGCCGAGGCCGACCCGTATTCCAAGGGCCTGGAAACCTGGATGACCAAGGCGGCCAAGGAGTACGGGGTCGAGATCGTCTCGGCCGTGAGCTACCCGCCGAACACCACCAACTTCGCGCCGTTCATCCAGTCCGCCATGGCCGCCAAGCCGGACGCGATCTACCTGGGCGGCGTCACGCAGGAGGTGCTGCCGGTTGCCAAGCAGCTGTATCAGGCGGGCGTGCGCGGCATCCCGGTGATCCACAACGCCGGCGCCACGCCGACCCAGGCGCAGCAGATCATCGGCGACCCGCTGTATATCGAGGTGATGAAGGACAGCTACGACTTCGCCGGGTCCCTGCCGCAGACCTCGCCGGAGCCGGCCACCCAGGCGTTCTTCAAGCAGTTCCTCGCCCGCTTCAAGGAATACCCCGACGACCTCACGATGTGGGCGTACGATGCGCCCTACGTGCTCGCCGCCGCCATGCAGAAGGCGGGCAGCGTCACCGACCGGGAGGCGATCTACCAGGCGATGCTGGCCATGCCGGTGCCGGACCACACCATCAGCGGCTGGATTCCGACGGCGGACGGCAAGCTGTTCCACGACCGCGACGCGCAGACCCTGGCGGAGGGCGTGCGCTGGTGCCCGGAGCAGAAGACGGTCGGCGCGGCGATGATGTTCTTCATGGACGGCCTGAAGGTCACGCGCGAGCAGGTCGTGGCGGACGGCTGCACGGGGCAGTAGCCCGTTGCTCGCGCAGACGCTGGCCAACGGCATCGTCCTCGGCTCCCTGTTCGCGTTGCTCGGCACCGGGCTGACCCTGGTGTTCGGCGTGATGGACGTGCCGAACTTCGCCCAGGCCGGGATCATCACCCTGGCGTCCTACGTCATGCTGTGGCTGCAGCAGGGCGTGGGGATGCCATTCTTCCTCGCCGTGGCGGTGGGCGTGCTGTTCGCCGGCGTGCTGTCGGCGCTGACGGAGCGGCTGGCCTACCGCTTCGTCCGCACCCGGCCGCTTGCCGCCCCCGCCGTGGCGCTCGGGCTGCTGCTGGTGCTGGACAACACCGCGCTGGCGATCTGGGGCGGGGACCATGTGTCGCTGTCGCCGCCGTACGAGGCGGCGCTGCTCCGCTTCGCCGGCATCGAGGTCCCGGCGGTGTCGGTGGCGCTGGTGCTGACCGCCGCCCTGTCGGTGCTGGCGCTGCAACTGTTCCTGCACCGCACCTCCGTGGGCCGGGCCATCCGCGCGGTGTCGCAGAACAGCGAGGCCGCGGCCATCCTCGGCATCCGGCCGCAGACGCAGTATGTCACGGCGTTCTTCGTCTCCGGCCTGCTCGCCGGCCTGGCCGCGTTCGCCTACGCGCCCACCTACGCGGTGTTCCCCTACATGGCGGATGCGGTGCTGCTCAACGCTTTCGTGGTGGTCATCCTCGGCGGGCTTGGCAACGTGTGGGGTGCCGTGGCGGGCGGCCTGCTGCTCGGCGTGGTCGAGACCTTGGGGGCCGTTTACGTGTCGGCGGCCTACCAGACGCTGTTCGGCTTTGCGGTCCTGCTGCTGATGCTGGTGTTCCGCCCGACGGGGCTGTTCAGCTCAGGCATCCGCCGTGTCGCCTGACGGGCCTGTGTTGCCCGATGAGGCTGTGTCGCCCGACGGGGCTGTGTCGCCTGCCCGGCCCGCGTCGCCTGACCGATCGGTGCTGCTGGCGGCGCGCGACTATGGCGGGATCGCACTGCTCGGCGTCGCCGGATGGGTGCTGCTGGCCCAGTCCAACTCGTTCTACTCCAGCGTGTTCGCCGCCATCCTGATCTGGACGGTGGCGACCAGCGGGCTGAACGTCATCGCCGGGCTTGGCGGCTATCCCAGCCTGGTGCAGGGCGGGTTCTACGGCTTGGGCGCCTACGGGTCCGCGCTGGCGCTCGACGCCGGGCTGCCGCCGGGTGTGGCGCTGCTCGCCGCTGTCGGCCTGGCCTGCGGCAGCGGCCTGGTGATCGGCATGATCTTCGCCCGCACGCGCGGGCAGTATTTCGCAATCGGCACCCTGTTCTTCGGCGTGATCGTGGCGCTGGTGCTGAACAACTGGGCCTCGCTGACCGGGGGACCGCTCGGCACCAGCGTGCCGTTCGTATTCGACGGCAACGGGCCGTTGAACGCCATCATCCCAGCCTGCGCGGCCGGGTCGATGGCGCTGGTACGCTGCATCAGCCGCCGCCGGCTCGGCCAACGGCTGCTCACGGTGCGGGAGGACGAGGACCTGGCCGAGCACATCGGCGTGCCGACCGGGCGCACCAAGCTCCTCGGCTTCGTGCTGTCGGCCGGCATCGGCGGCCTCGCGGGCACCCTGATCGCGCAGTACAACAGCACGCTCTCGCCGGACATGTTCGATTACAGCGTGGGCTTCGTGATGTTCGTGGCGCTCAGCGTCGGCGGGGCTGGGCGGGTCTTGGGGCCACTACTCGGCAGCGCGTTCATCGTGGGCGTGCCGGACCTGCTGAACCTGCCGTCCGGCATCGGCCTGCTGCTGGTGGGCCTGGTGTTCATCGTGGTGGTCATCCTGCTGCCGGGCGGGCTGATGAGCGCGCTGGACGCCGTGCTCGCCTGGCGCCCCGGCCGGGCCGCCGTGCGGTGAGCGCCCTGCTGGAAGTGGAGGGGCTGAGCCGCTCCTTCGGCGGCGTGCGCGCCGTGGATGGGCTGGCGTTGTCCGTCGAGGCCGGCACCATCTGCGGCATCATCGGACCGAACGGCTCCGGCAAGACCACGTTCCTCGGCCTGCTCAGTGGCACCTACCGGCCCAGCAGCGGCAGCATACGCCTCGGCAGCCGGGCCATCGGCGGGCTGCCGGCGCACCGCACCGTGCAGGCTGGCGTGGCGCGCACGTTCCAGACCACGCGGCTGTTCGCCCGCTGGCCGCTCGCCGCCAACCTGGAGGTCGCGGCGGCCCGGCGGCCCGGCGGCGCGGACCCGGCGGCGCTGCTGGCCTTGGTCGGGCTGGCCGGCCGCGGCGCGGCAACGTGCGCGTTCCTGTCCAACGCGGAGCAGCGCCTGGCCATGATCGCGGTGGCGCTGGCGACCCATCCGTCCCTGCTGTTGCTGGACGAGCCGGCGGTCGGCATGGCGCCGTCCGAGAGCGGGGCGCTGGCCAGGGTGATCCGCCGGGTGCGGGACGAGCTGGGCGTCACGGTGCTGATCGTGGAGCACAACATGCACCTGATGATGGGGCTGGCGGACCGCATCATGGTGATGAACGCCGGGCGCAAGCTGACGGAGGGCACGCCGGACGCGGTGCGCCGCAACCCCGAAGTGATCGCCTGCTACCTTGGCGCCTGACGCCATGCCGGAGGCGCCCATGCTGGAGGTCGCCGGGCTGGCGGTGGCGTTCGGCGTGGCCCCGGCGCTGCGCGGCGTCTCGATGCGGGTGGCGCCCGGCGAGGCCGTCTCGGTGCTGGGGGCGAACGGCGCTGGCAAGACCACCTTGCTGCGCGCGATCATGCGCCGGGTGCCGGCGGCCGCGGCCACCCTGCGCGTCGGCGGCGCGGACCTGCGGGGGGCGACGACCCAGCAGGTGGTGCGCCATGGGGTGGCCCTATGCCCGGAAGGGCGGCAATTGTTCCCCGCCATGACCGTCGAGGACAACCTGTTGCTGGGCGCCTACGGCGCACCGGCCCGCATGGCCCGGCAGCGGCTGGAGGGCGTGCTGGACCGCGTGGCCTGGCTGCGCCTCCGCCGGCGGCAGTTGGCCGGCGGCTTCAGCGGCGGCGAGCAGCAGATGGTGGCGATCTGCCGCGCGCTGATGTCCGCCCCCCGGCTGCTGCTGCTGGATGAGCCGTCGAGCGGCCTGTCGCCGGTCGCCATCGCGCAGGTGCGGGACATGCTGCTGGCGGTGCGCGCGCAGGGCGTGACGCTGCTGCTGGTCGAGCAGAACGTGAAGCTCGCCACCGAGCTGACGACGCGATGCTACCTGCTGAATCGTGGAGCGATCGCGTCGGAGGGCGCCACTGCCGATCTGGTGGAGGACCCCGGATTGGCCGACGCCTACCTGGGGCTTAGGTAGCCACGGCTGCCAGCGCAATCTTGCCGGCCAGGTCCGCATAGGGTGCTGCCATGGGCTGCCCTCTCCCCAAGGCA
>CAXTFY010000140.1:0-11961 GCA_964243265.1 uncultured Acetobacteraceae bacterium
GTGTGCAGGGCGCGGACCGCAAGCTCGGTGTACTCGGCGGCGATCAGCACGCTGACCTTGATCTCGCTGGTGGAGATCACCTGGATGTTGATCCCCTTGGACGCCAGCGTGCTGAACATGATGTTGGCGACGCCGGCATGGCTGCGCATCCCGACGCCGACGACGCTGATCTTGGCGACGTCGGGGTCGGTCAGCACGGTGGCGGCGCCGGTCGCGTGCGCGGCCTCGGCCAGGATGGCCTGGGCGCGCGGCAGGTCGGCGCGGCCGACAGTGAACGTCATGTCCGTCGTGCCGTCGGCGGAGATGTTCTGCACGATCATGTCGACGTTGACGTTGGCGGCGCTCAATGGCCCGAAGATGGCGGCGGCCATGCCGGGGCGGTCGGGCACCCGGCGCAGGGTGATCTTCGCCTCGTCGCGCGAGTAGGCGATGCCGGACACCATTGCTTTTTCCACGATCTCGTCCTCGTCCACCACCAGGGTTCCAGGCTTGTCCTCGAAGCTGCTCAGCACCTGGACCCGCACCCGCTCCTTCATCGCCAACTCTACGCTGCGCGTCTGCAGGACCTTCGCGCCGACGGAGGCCAGTTCCAGCATCTCCTCATAGGCGATCTTGTCCAGCTTGCGGGCGCGGGCGGTGATGCGCGGGTCGGTGGTGTAGATGCCGTCCACGTCGGTGTAGATGTCGCAACGGTCGGCCTTGAGGGCTGCGGCGAGTGCCACGGCGGAGGTGTCGGAGCCGCCGCGGCCCAGGGTGGTGATGCGGTCGCCGGGGCCGATGCCCTGGAAGCCCGCCACCACCGGGACCTGCCCGGCCGCCATCGCCTTCAGCAAGGGGGCGTCGTCCACCGACTCGATCCGGGCGCGGCCGTGCGCGTCATCGGTGCGCAGCGCGATCTGCCAGCCGGCCCAGGACCGCGACTCGATGCCGAGGTTGTGAAGCGCGATGGCCATGAGGCCGGTCGTCACCTGCTCCCCGGTGGCGACCACGGTGTCGTACTCGCGGGCGTCGTGCAGCGGGGACAGCGCCTGGCACCAGCCGACGAGCTGGTTGGTGACGCCGGACATCGCCGACACGACGACGGCGACCTGGTGGCCGGCGTCCACCTCGCGCTTGACCCGGGTGGCCGCCGCGCGGATGCGGTCGAGGTCGGCCACCGAGGTGCCGCCAAACTTCATAACGATCCGCGCCATCTTCGCCTGCTATCTCCTTGGAATCGGCCATCCGTTGCGGGATGTGCCGTGCCGGGTCACATATCGTCCGAACCGGACGGGGCGGCAACATGGCAGATGCGCAATCCAGGGAGGCGCGACCAGCGATCCCGGCCGGGCCAGGATCAGCAATCCCGGCCGGGCCGGGATCAGCGATCCCGGCCGAGATCGCGCAGTTCGACGCGCTGGCGGCGCAGTGGTGGGACCCGAAGGGACCGATGCGCGCCCTGCACGACATGAACCCGTTGCGGGTGGGCTGGATCGACCGGCGCATCCAGGCGCGGTTCGGCGGGCCGGTCCGCGGTAGCTTGGGGCGTCTGCTGGACATCGGCTGCGGCGCCGGGCTGGCGGCGGAGGCGCTGGCCGGCCTGGGGCACGACGTGCTGGGGCTGGACGCCGCCGGGGCGGCAATCGAGGCGGCGCGTCACCATGCCGCGGGACGCGGCTTGCCGCTGGCCTATCGCATGGGCACGGCTGAGGACCTGGCCGGGGAGGCCGCGCAGTTCCCGGTCATCACGGCACTGGAAGTGATCGAGCATGTCGCCGACCCCGGCGCCTTCCTACGGCTGCTGGCCCGGCTGACCGAGCCGAACGGGTTGCTGTTCGTGTCCACGCTGAACCGCACCCTGCGCTCGCTGGCGGTGGCAAAGCTGGGGGCGGAGTACGTGCTGCGGCTGCTGCCGGTGGGCACGCATGACTGGCGGCAGTTCGTGACCCCGGCGGAGCTGGGGGCGCTGGCGGCGCCAGCCGGGTTCCGGGTGGAGGCGGTCAGCGGGATGGTGTTCGACCTGCTGCGGCGGGAGTGGCGGTCGGGGGCGGACCTGGCAGTGAACTACATCGCGGCGTTGCGACGGGTTTAGCGGGTGGGTAGTGGGTCACCTTGGAACCTGCCCAAGTTGACAGGCCGGAACCGGGGAACGACCATCCGGCCACGGGCAAAGCGGACGTTTGAATGACCCAGCAAACGCAAGGCGTCATCGCGAGCGCAAAGGATCGGCACCCTGAGGGCTGGGATGCGCCCGCCCGGGGCGATGCGACGTGGTTCACGCTGTTCAGCGGCGACATCACGCCGACCGGACGCTTGAGCGCCGGCATGATGGAACTCAGGCCCAACGGCGAGGGCTTGAAACCTCATCGCCATGCGCAGCCGGAAATCTACTACATTGCCGAGGGCACCGGCGTCCTTATGATCGACGGGATCGAAACCGTGGTGCCAGCGGGCTGTGCGGCGTTCATCCCGGGCGATGCCGAACATGGCATCCGCAACGTGGCTGAGACGGTTCTGAAAGTCTTCTACGTGTTCCCGGCCGACCGTTTTTCGGAGGTGATCTACCGGTTTCCAGACCCCGCCGAAGGAACGGCGAGCGCGGAAACCTCAAGCTGACCCACTGCCAGCGGGTTGGTTGGGCTTGCAACAACCCCGCGGCGCTCTAACGCTAGGCGGACTGGGGTTGTGGATGGGACAGCGCTGCCGTGGCTTCGGCAACAGCAGCGCGTCAAGGGTGCTGGCGTCATCAAAGGAGGCTCTCTGGCATGGACTACGACGTTTACGAGGCCGGCGACGTGGTGCTGCAGGGCGGCGCCACCCTCCGTGGCTGCAAGCTCGCCTACAAGACCTTCGGCACCCTGAACGCCGCCAAGGACAACGTGATCGTCTACCCCACTTGGTACTCCGCGCAGCACCCCGACAACGAGTGGCTCATCGGACCCGGCAAGGCGCTCGACCCGGCAACGCAGTTCATCATCATCCCGAACATGCTGGGCAACGGCCTGTCCTCGTCGGCCAGCAACACGCCGGAGCCGTACAATGGCCCCCGCTTCCCCCACGTCACCGCCACCGACAACGTGCGCCTGCAGCACCGCCTGGTGACGCAGCACTTCGGCATCGAGCGCATCCGCCTGGTGACCGGCTGGTCGATGGGCGCGCTGCAGACCTTCCACTGGGGCGCGCTGTTCCCGGCGATGGTCGAGCGCATCGCCCCGTTCTGCGGCTCCGCCAAGTGCTCGCGCCATAACTTCGTCTTCCTGGAGGGCGTGAAGGCCGCCCTGACCGCCGACGCCGCCTTCAACCACGGCTGGTACTCGGAAAAGCCGGCGACGGGCCTGCGGGCCATGGCGCGGGTCTATGCCGGGTGGGGGTTCTCCCAGGCGTTCTACCGCGAGGAGCTGGACCTCAAGACGCTGGGCTACTCGTCGCTGGAGGACTTCCTGGTGGCGTTCTGGGAGGGGTTCTTCCTGCCGAAGGACCCCAACAACCTGCTGACGATGCTGTGGACATGGCAGCACGGCGACATCAGCGCCAACGAGCTGTATGACGGCGACTTCAAGCGCGCCCTGGCCGCCATCACGGCGAAAGCTTACGTGATGCCGGCCGAAACCGACCTGTACTTCCCGCCAGCCGACAGCGAAATCGAGGTCGCGCACATGCCCAACGCCAAGCTGCTGACGATCCCCTCGATCTGGGGACACTTCGCGGGCGGCCCCGGCACCAGCCCGGTGGATGCGGACTTCATCGACGCCAAGCTGAAGGAATTGCTGGCGAGCTGACGCCGACTACTTCTCCAGCACGTAAGTCCCCGGCGCATCCACCAACGGCGGGTGCGCCGCGTTGCCCATTGGCGGCACCGCACCCATCTCCCCGGCCCGCGTCGCCAGCCAGGCCGACCAGTCCGTCCACCAGCTTCCGTCCCGCTTCGTGCTCGCCGCGCGCCAGGCTTCCGCATCCGAGAACGCCTGGCCCGGCTCGGTGGACCAGTAGATGCCCTTGCCGCCCGGCGGGTTGATGATCCCCGCGATGTGCCCGCTCGACGCCAGGACATACCGCACGTTGCCGCCCAGCAACTGCGTCACGCGCCAGGCGGCGTCCCACGGTACGATGTGGTCCTTTTCCGCCCCGACCGCATAGGCGTCGAGCGTGATGTGCCCCAGGTCCAACGGCTCTCCCTTGAGCTGCACCTTGCCGGGCTCGATCAGGTTGTTCTCGACATAGGTGTTGCGCAGGTACCAGCTATGCGCCGCCCGCGTCATGCGGGTGCCGTCGCTGTTCCAATACAGCAGGTCGAACGCCGGCGGCTTCTGCCCCAGCAAGTAGTTGTTCACGACGTTCGACCAGATTAGGTCGTTGGACCGCAGCAGGTTGAACATATTGGACATGCTGCGGCTGTCGAGGTAGCCGCGCTCCATCATCTGCTGCTCGACAAGGTCCACCGCCGGGTCCTCCATGAACACCGCGGTGTCGCCGACCCGGGAGAAGTCCTGCAGCGAGACCATGAACGTCGCGCAGTTGAACCGCCGGTCCTGCTTGTTGGCGAGGTAGGCCAGCGTCATCGCCAGCAGCGTACCGCCGATGCAGTAGCCCATGACGTTGACCGTCTCGGCGCCCGTGATGTCCCGCACGACATCGCTGGCCTCCAAGGGGCCGAGGTCCATGTAGTCCTCGATGCTGGTGCCATCCATCGTGGTGTCCGGGTTCTTCCACGACACCATGAACACCGTGAACCCCTGCCCGACCAGGTAGGACACCAGGCTGTTCTTCGGCTGCATGTCCATGATGTAGTACTTGTTGATCCACGGCGGCAGGATCAGCAGCGGCGTGGCATGCACCTGCGGCGTAGTGGGCGAGTACTGGATCAGCTCTATCAGCTTGTTCCGGTGCACCACCTTGCCCGGCGCAAGCGCCAGGTTGCGGCCCGGCGCGAACGCCTTCTCGTCCACCATGCTCAGCCGGCCCTCCTTGAGGTCGGACAGCAGGTTCTGCAGGCCCGCGGCGACGCTAGCGCCGCCGGTCTCCACCGCGCGGCGCAGGGCGACAGGGTTGGACATCAGCATCAGCGCCGGGCTGGTGGCATCGACGAACTGCTGCAGGTGGAAGCGCAGGTGCTGCCGCTCGGCCGGGTCCAGGTCATCGGCCTCGGTCTGGTGCATCAACCAGTCGGACGCCAGCAAGTAAGCGTCCTTTACGATGCGATAGGCCGGGTTGCCGTGCCAATCCGCGGCGGCGAACCGCTTATCGACCCCTTTCGGCACCTCGGCCGGGGAGCCGCCAGCCATCCAGGCGCGTGTGGCATCGGCCCAGGCGTCGGCGGCGGCGCGCAGCACGCTGGCGTTCATCTCGACGGCGGCCGTGGCAAGTGTACCCGGGTTCCGCAAGGCGCGCAGCCATACCGTGCGCAGCGCCCCGGCCACCGCCGCCCAATCGACCGGCACCACGTCCCGCATCGGGTTGGCGTTCCACATCTGGTCGATCTGGCGCAGCGTCGGGTCGTCGGCCATCGCGGCGCGGACGCGGGTCATGTTGTCCGCCATCACGCTGCCGGCCATCGCGTCCCAGTTGCCCGCGACCGGCTGCGCCATGGCCTTGGCGGAGCTGGTCGCCTTCTCCATCCAGGACGACCACAGCCCCAGCACGGCATCCGGCGAGATGGGGGTGGGCAGCTCCACCGCCTTCGGGTTGTCGGTCATAACGCCCCTCCTACGCCGCCTTGCTTTGCAGGCTCGGATGCACGGCGAACCCGGCCTCGGTCTTCTGCCGCACCTCGTCCACGCTCACGCCCGGCGCCAGATCGACCAGCGTCAGCCCCGGCGCACCCGGCGCGTTCACGTCGAACACGCACAGGTCGGTGACGATCAGGTTCACCACGCCCTTGCCGGTCAGCGGCAGCGCGCACTGCTTCAGGATCTTCGGCTCGCCCTTGGCGGTGTGCTCCATCAGCACGACCACGCGCGGCACGCCGGCCACCAGGTCCATCGCGCCGCCCATGCCCTTGACCATCTTGCCGGGGATCATCCAGTTGGCAAGATCGCCGTTCTCCGCCACCTGCAGCGCGCCCAGGATACTCAGCGCGATGTGCCCGCCGCGCACCATGGCGAACGACGCCGCGCTGTCGAAGAACGCCGTGGTGGGCAGCTTGGTCACGGTCTGCTTGCCGGCGTTGATGAGGTCAGCGTCCTCCTCCCCCTCGAAGGGGAAGGCGCCGATGCCCAACATGCCATTCTCGCTCTGCAACTGCACGTCGATCCCGTCCGGGATGTAGTTGGCGACCAGGGTCGGGATGCCGATGCCCAGGTTCACGTACATGCCGTCGTGCAACTCCTGCGCGGCGCGGGCTGCCATCTGCTCACGGGTCCAGGCCATGGTTACGCCTCCTGCAGGTGCTTGCGTGTGGTGCGCTGCTCGATGCGCTTCTCGACGCCGGGGACGGCGACGATGCGCTTGACGAAGATGCCGGGGGTGACGATGGCGTCGCCGTCGAGTTCGCCGGGGGACACCAGCTCCTCGACCTGCGCCACCGTCATGCGGGCGGCGGTGGCCATGATCGGGTTGAAGTTGCGGGCGGTCATCCGGTACACCAGGTTGCCCTCGGTGTCGCCGCGCCAGGCATGGACGATGGCCAGGTCGGCGAACAGGCTGCGTTCCATGATGTAGTGGTGGCCGTCGAACTCGCGCTCCTCTTTGCCCTCGGCGATGGCGGTGCCGACGCCGGTGCGGGTGAAGAAGGCGGGGATGCCGGCGCCGCCGGCGCGGATGCGCTCGGCCAGGGTGCCCTGCGGGTTGAACTCGATCTCCAGCTCCTTGGCGAGGTACTGGCGCATGAACTCCTTGTTCTCCCCGACATAGGAGGAGATCATCTTGTGGACCTGCTTGCTTTCCAGCAACAGGCCAAGCCCGGCGCCGTCCACGCCGGCGTTGTTGCTGATGATCGTGAGGTCCTTCACGCCGCTGTCGCGTATGGCCGCGATCAGCACGCCGGGGATGCCGCACAGGCCGAAGCCGCCGGACATGATGGTCATGCCGTCCCGCAGCACGTCGGCCAACGCAGCGCCTGCGTCGGGGTAAACCTTGTTCACAGCCACATCGGTCTCCTATGCAGGGTGTTTGGGGCTGCGGCAGCAGCGTCCATGGCCCGTTTCCCATCGGGGGGCCTTGCCTTCAAGGGCGGCCCCGGTTCTTGTTGCGTCGCTATTCAAGACCGTAGCGCCCAAAGGCGGCAAGGGGAAGCGCATGCCTGGGGCGATCACACGCTGTCCATCCGCCGAACCCACGAGGACTCCATGAAGCCTGTCACCATCGCCGTCGCCATCACCGGGTCCGTGCCGCGCAAGAAGGACAACCCGGCCGTCCCCACCACCCCCGCCGAGCAGATCGAGTCGACGCACGAGGCGTTCGAGGCCGGGGCCACCCTGGTCCACATCCATGTGCGCGACGCCGAGGAGAACCCGTCCTCCGACCCCGAGCTGTTCCGCCAGGTGCAGGAGGGCGTGATGAAGCACTGCCCCGGCATGATCGTGCAGTTCTCCACCGGCGGGCGCGGGCGGGACCAGGCGGCGCGCGGCAATGCGCTGCAGCACCGGCCGGACATGGCGTCGCTGTCCACCGGGTCGGTCAACTTCCCGACCATTATTTACGAGAACGCCCCGGCGCTGGTGGCGGACCTCGCGACCCGCATGAAGCAGCACGAGGTCGCGCCGGAGATCGAGATCTTCGACCTGAGCCACATCCACGGCGCGGTGCGGCTGGTGGAGGCCGGGCTGATGTCCGAGACGCCGCACGTGCAGTTCGTCATGGGCGTGAAGAACGCCATCCCCGCGGAGGAGCGGCTGCTGGACATCCTGCTGGAGGAGACCCGCCGGGTGCTGCCGCGCGCCACCTGGACCGGGGCGGGCATTGGGCGGTTCCAGTCGGTGGTGATGGATTGGGCGCTGGCCCGCGGCGCGGATGCGGTGCGGACCGGGCTGGAGGACAACGTGCGCGCCAGCAAGGACCGCCTGGCGGCCAGCAACGCCGAGCTGGTGCGGATGGCGGCCGAGGCGATCGCCCGGCACGGCTGCAAGGTCGCCACCCCGGCCGAGGCCCGCTCTGCGTTGCGGCTGCGCCCCGCGGCGTGACCTTCGCCGCGCTGGACTCGGCGCTGCTGGGACCGCTGTTCGCCACCGCTGCCATGGCGGACTGCTTTTCCGACACGGCGCGCCTGGGTGCGATGATCGAGGCGGAGGCGGCGTTGGCGCGGGCGCAGGCCCGGCTTGGCATCGCACCGGACGGACTGGCCGCGGCGATCGAGGCGGTCGATCCCGGGGTATTGGACGCCGCGGCGCTCGGCGGGCAGACGGCGGTCTCCGGGGTGCCGACGATCCCGTTCATCGCCGCCATGCAGGCCCGGCTGCCGGCGGACCTGGCCCGGTCGTTCCATAAGGGCGCGACGACGCAGGACATCCTCGACACCGCGCTGGTGCTGCAACTGCGCCGCGCGCTGGACCTGGTTGCGGCCGACCTGGACGGCATCCTGGCTGGGCTGATGCGGATGGCGCAGACGCACTGCACGACGCCCTGCGTCGGCCGCACCTACGGCCAGCACGCGGCGCCGCTGACCTTCGGCTACAAGGTTGCCGTTTGGCTGACCGGCATCGCCGACGCTGCTAGCGGGTTGCCCCAGATCCGGCACAGGCTGCTGGTGGCGTCTCTGGGCGGCCCGGTCGGCACCCTGGCGTCGCTGGGCAACAGGGGGCCGGCGGTGCTGGATGCTTTCGCGGAGGAACTGGGCCTGGGCACGACGCCGCTGGCCTGGCACACGCTACGCGGGCGGGTGGCAGACGCCGGGTCGTGGGTCGCGATCCTGCTGGGCAGCCTGGCCAAGATGGCGACCGACGTGGCGAGCCTGGCCTCGACCGAGATCGGCGAGGTCGCCGAACCCTACGTGCCCGGCCGCGGTGGGTCGTCGGCCATGCCGCACAAGCGCAACCCGGTGTCCTCGACGGTTATCCTGGCGGCGCATGCGGCGGCGGGCGGGCATGTGCAGACCCTGTTCAACGCCATGGCCGCCGCGCATGAGCGCCCGGCCGGGCTGTGGCACGCCGAATGGCACGCGCTGCCGATGCTGTTCGGCCTGGCCAGTGGGGCGTTGCGGGAAGCCCGGGCGCTGGCGGAGGGGCTGACGGCCGACACGGCGCGCATGAGGGCCAACATCGGCCTGACGCACGGCCTGCTGTTCGCCGATGCGGCGGCGGCGCGGCTGGCGGGCAGGCTGGGGCGGGCGGAGGCCCATGCCCTCGTGGAGCACGCGGCCGGCATGGTCCGCGAGACCGGCAGCACCTTGCACGCCGTCCTGGCGGCGGACCCGGCCCTGCAGGGGATGGCGGGCGACCTGGACAGCGCCTTCGACCTCACGCCTGCCATCGCCGCCGCCGCTCCTTGGGTGGGCCGTGCGGTGAGCCACGCCGCCGCCATCCGGGCGGAACTGACGGAAAGCCTGCCATGAAGATTCGTGCCGCCGTCCTGGACCGCATGGGCGCCGCGCCGCCCAACGCCGTCAGCAAGCCCCTCCGGATCGCCACAGTCGAGCTGGACCCGCCCGGCCGGGGCGAGGTGCTGGTGCGGATCGCCGCCGGGCTGTGCCACTCCGACCTGTCGGTCATCAACGGCGACCGGCCGCGGCCGATGCCGATGGCGTTGGGGCACGAGTCCGCAGGGATCGTGGAGCAGATAGGCGACGACATGCAGGACCTGGCGCCAGGCGACCACGTCGTGATGGTGTTGGACGGGATCAACGAGGGCTTCGACCGGCTGCACGAGGGCCGGGCGGTGCGCCAAGTCATCGGGTTCCCACAATGACCGCCCCAGCTTGCTGCTCCCTCTCCCTCCGGGAGAGGGCTGGGATGAGGGGGTCTTGCCTGCCTGCCTGCGTCGTCCAAAGATCGCCGGCGCCTGCGGGACCGGTCCGCCTGCGCCAGCGTCGTCGCGCCGCAAGGCCCCCTCACCCCGGCCCTCTCCCGAAGGGGAAGAGGAAGCAGCAAGGGGGCAGCGTTCTCGGCGGGCAGCGCGAAGGTTTGTTCGCCTGGATTGCCGCACCAAGGCCGGCCTGCAATGACATCGCCCCGCAACCCGCCAGTGCCTCGCACGCCCGGCGCCCGGCATGACGGCAACGCTGTGGGTCGCCCTGGGCGGCGCGCTGGGCAGCGTCGCGCGGTATTGGGTCGCGGTGTGGGCGACGCCGGTTAGCCAGGCAATGCCGTGGGGCACCATCGGCATCAACATCGCCGGGTCGTTCGTGATCGGATTCTTCGGCACCCTGACGCTGCAAGGCGGGCGTCTTCCGGCGCCGGACTCGCTGCGGCTGTTCGTGATGGTGGGCTTCTGCGGCGGGTTCACCACGTTTTCCTCGTTCAGCCTGCAGACGCTCGACCTGATGCGGGCCGGGGCTTGGGGCCGGGCGCTGCTGAATGTCGGGGTGTCGGTGCTGCTCTGCCTGGCCGCGGTGGCCGCCGGGCACGCGCTGGCGGCGGTGTTCGGCGATCCGGGGACCGCGCAGGCTGCCGTCGCACAGGACCTGCCCGAAGCCTAGCGCCGCGCGCCCACGCCGCTGCGTTAGGAAATGCAGGGTAGCGCTGCGTCCCCTTCCGGCCCGGCGCAGGGGCCTGTATCCAGCGGGGGCCTGTATCCAGCAGGCCCCGACGGGATCGCCGCATGCCCAACCTGCTGTTCCTGACCCAGCGCATCCCCTACCCGCCGATCAAGGGGGAGAAGATACGGCCGCTGCAGATCCTGCGGCACCTGCGGCAGTCCTACGACGTGCATCTCGGCTGCTTGGTGGATGACCCGCGCGACCAGGAGCACGTGCCGACCGTGCGGGCGCTGTGCACGGACGCCTACTTCGCCACGCTGGACCGGCGCCGGGCCAAGGTGACGTGCCTGCGCGGCCTGCTGACCGGGGAGCCGCTGAGCGTCACGTTCTACAGGGACCGCGGCCTGGCTGACTGGACCGCCCGCGTGTTGCGGGAGGTGCGGCCGGAGGTGATCTTCGTCTGCTCCTCCAACATGGCGCCCTATGTGCTGGACCTGCGCGACCGGCGGCAGGTCTGCCTGGTCGATCTGGCCGACGTGGATTCGGAGAAGTGGCGCGCCTACGCCGCCGCCGGCCGCCCGCCGATGCGCTGGGTCCACGCCCGCGAGTGGCGGCGCACCGCCGCCCTAGAGGCCCGCATCGCCCGCGAGTGCGATTGGAGCACCTTCGTCTCCGCCGAGGAGGCCGCGCTGTTCACCCGCCTGCACCCGGCCGCCGCGGACCGCATCCGTGCAATCAGCAGCGGCGTCGATGCCGCCTACTTCGACCCGGCGCTGCCCACCGAGGCCCCCTACCCCACCGACCGCCTGAACTTCGTATTCACCGGCACGATGGACTACCCGCCCAACATGGACGCCGTGGCCTGGTTCGCCGGCACTATCCTGCCACTGATCCGGCAGTCATCGCCTGGTGCCGCGTTCCACATCGTCGGCTCCAGCCCGGCGCCGCAGGTGCAGGCGCTGGCGTCCGATGCTGTCCACGTCACCGGCCGGGTGCCGGACGTGCGGCCCTACGTCGCCCACGCCACCGCCTGCGTCGCCCCAATGCGGATCGCCCGCGGCATCCAGAACAAGGTGCTGGAGGCGATGGCGATGGCCCGGCCCGTCGTCGTCACCCCGGACGCGTTGGAAGGTATCGGCGCCCGCCCCGGCGAGGAGGTGCTGCTGGCCGAGACCGCCGAAGCTTTCGCCGCCGCTTGCCTGGACGCCCCCGGCCGGGCCACGGTCGGCGCCGCCGCGCGGCAACGGGTGCTGCGGGACTACATCTGGGCCGAACGCCTGCGCGGCTTCGATGCCCTGCTCACCGCGCCGCAGGAGGCGGCGGCCGCATGATCATCCGCTCCCGCGCGCCGCTGCGCCTCGGCCTGGCCGGCGGCGGCACCGACGTGTCGCCGTACTGCGACGAGCATGGCGGCG
>CAXTFY010000141.1:0-11904 GCA_964243265.1 uncultured Acetobacteraceae bacterium
GCTGATCAAGGATGGCAGCTACACCGCGATCCCGGCCAAGTGGGGCCTGTCCGCCAATGCGGTCACCGAGCCGCTGCTGAACGCCCCTCCGCAATGAGCGTGGCGACGCACCTCGCAACCGGCTTCCCCGACCTTGCGGGGATGCCGGTCGTCCGCAGGCTGCACTGGGGCCGCTGGCTGTCGGCCGCATCGATCCTGCTGGTGCTGGCGCTGATCGGGCGTGCCTTCTACCAGGGCCAGATTGAGTGGGCGTATGTCGGCCGCTTCCTGACGGTCCCGGTCATCCTGGACGGCATCCGCAACACCGTGGTGATGGCGGTGCTGGCGATGGCGCTGGGGATCGTGCTGGGCGTGGTAGTGGCGGTGATGCGGCTGTCGCCCAATCCGGTGCTGGCGGGGGGCGGCCGGCTACACCTGGCTGTTCCGCGGCACGCCGCTGATCCTGCAGTTGCTGCTGTGGTTCAACCTGGCGCTGGTGTTCCCCACCATCGGCATCCCCGGGCTGTGGTCTGGCCGTGCGGTGGACGTGATGACGCCGTTCCTGGCGGCGCTGCTGGGGCTTGGGATCAACCAGGGCGCCTATACGTCCGAGGTGATGCGTGCCGGCATGCTGTCGGTGGACACTGGGCAGTACGAGGCCGCCGCCGCGATCGGCATGGGCCGGCTGTGGGCGCTGCGGCGGGTCATCCTGCCGCAGGCGATGCGGGTGGTGATCCCGCCCTTGGGCAGCGAGTTCATCGGCATGGTGAAGGCGACCTCGCTGGCCAGCGTGATCCGGTATTCCCAGGTGCTGCACAGTGCGGAGAACATCTACTACGCCAACTCCCGCGTGATCGAGCTGCTGATCGTGGCCAGGCTTTGGTACTTGCTGGTGGTTTCCGTGCTCACCCCGTTGCAGATGCTGCTGGAACGGCGCTTCGCCCGCGGCGCC
Organism: uncultured Acetobacteraceae bacterium; assembly: GCA_964243265.1. Taxonomy (GTDB): domain Bacteria; phylum Pseudomonadota; class Alphaproteobacteria; order Acetobacterales; family Acetobacteraceae; genus DASWOJ01. The sequence goes on from CAXTFY010000141.1 coordinate 932, forward strand.
GCACGGTGAACCCGCCCCTGGTGGCCAGCCGCGGCGTGCAGAAGATGTTCGGCGGTTTCCAGGCGCTGCACGGCGTGTCGCTGGACGTGGCGGCGGGTGAGGTGCTGTGCCTGATCGGCGCGTCCGGGTCCGGCAAGACCACGCTGCTGCGCTGCATCAACCAATCGGCGGCGGTCGATCGCGGTGGCATCTGGATCGACGGCGAGTTGCTGGGGACGCGCGAGCAGGGCGGCCGGCTGCACCGGCTGACGCCAGCCCAGGTAGCCCGGCAGCGCATGAACACCGGCATGGTGTTCCAGCGCTTCAACCTGTTCCCGCACATGACGGCGCTGGGCAACGTCATGGAAAGCCCGGTGCAGGTCCAGGGCCGCGGCGCTGCCGAGGTGCGGGCCGAAGCGATGGGGCTGCTGGGCCGCGTCGGCCTGGCGGACAGGGCCGGCAACTACCCCTCCCAGCTTTCGGGCGGGCAGCAGCAGCGTGTGGCGATCGCACGGGCGTTGGCAATGCGCCCGAAGCTGATGCTGTTCGACGAACCGACCAGCGCGCTGGACCCCGAACTGGTGGGCGAGGTGCTGGCCGTGATGAAGGAACTCGCCAGGAGCGGCATGACCATGATCATCGTCACCCATGAGTTGGGCTTTGCCCGGGAAGTCGCCGACCGCATGGTCCATATGGACCGCGGCGCCATCGTCGAGCAGGGGCCGCCGGCCCAGGTGCTGGCTTCGCCGCAGGAAACGCGCACCCGCGCTTTCCGGTCCGCGGTGCTCGGCTGATGCGCCGCCTGCTGCTTGCGGCTGCGGCCGGTGCGCTGGACGTGCTGCCCGCCGACGGCGCCCGCAAGGCGCTGCCGGCCGGGTGGAAGCTCGCTGACAACGCGGTGGGAAAGGCGGCGATCAATGCTGGACGGCAAGGCCCCGGCGGGCATCCCCCTCGTTCCCACCAAGCGAGCTACGATGACTGGATGCACGGGCTGTCGGCCCGGTTCAGCCCGCGGCCGATCCCTCCCAGGAAGCATGTGCTGTCGATCTGGAAGGGCGAGTTGGACGAGACGCGGGATTGGCGCGCGCTGGTCACCACCGTGCTGCACCCGCAATGCTCCGGCCGTCCGATACGGCTGCGGCTGCTGCGGGAGTTCCTGACCTACGCCAAGTCCTGCCCGGATTTGTGGATCGCCACGGGGCAGCAAATTGCGGCCAACTTCATCAAGCATGAGGCCGTCGCGCGCTGATGGCCCGCATCCTGGTGATCGACCCGAACTCGTCCGAAGCCGTGACCGCCGCCATCGACCGGGCGGTGGCGCGGCTGCAGGTGCTGGGGTGGCCCGGCAATCACGGTGGCGGGCCTGCCAGCGGGCCATCGCCACCCAGCGGTGGGCCTATCCATGAACTTTGGCTTGACCCGAAGATATGGTCGGGCGGTCCTGGCGCGGATGGATGCCGGCACATGGCAAATCAGGCCGTGGCCTTGGGACGGAGCATGACGGCATAGCCGAGCGCATCGCTGCAGAGGGCCAGACCAGGGTCGGCAACCGGCTGATCTCCGGGCAGTCGTGCCCTGCGAGCCTAACTGGGACCGGACCCAGGGTCACGACAAGATGCAGAGCCTGCTGCAGGCTAATCCCAACCGCACCGGCGTGATCAGCGGCAATGACGCGATGGCGCTCGGGGCGTTCGGGGCGCTGAAGGAGGCAGGCAAGCTGTCGAGCCTCAAGGTGGGCAGCTTCGACGCATCGCCGTATGCCGTGGCGGTAGTCAAGGGCAGACCCTATGCTGCAACGTAAAGGCCGCTGCAAATAGCCGTCGGCATCAACCGGCCCTTGGGTGCTGGCACCCTGTTTTCCACCATGGGCAGACAGGACGGCGAGGCTTGATGATCTGGTCTGGCGCCTGCATTTCCCGCTGTGATGACACCGCTGCCGCCGGGATCGGCCGCCAGTCCATGGCCCCACAATCCGGAGCGGCAATGCGGCATTGACGCCACACCTTGCATAATTCGGTAAATCTAACCTAAGAACTTTTGACAAGGCACCGTTTTTGCAGGACGCTGTGCACAATTCATACGAGGCTTCTTTGCAACTGGTGCACGTTCCCGGCTCGGAGGCACATCTGACGGCCTTGCCCGTTTTGGGCCAGCCTCCGTTGTCTGAGCCGCCGCTCCGCCTGTTGCTGATCGAGGCGGATGAGCCTGTCGCTGCCGCAATGGTGCGTGGCGTTCGCCGGGCTGGCTGGTCCGTGCTCCATGTTGCGACCGCCGCCGCAGCCCTGCAGATGAAGGCCGAGTTCGCGCCGCATGTCGTGCTGATGGCGCTGGACTTGCCAGACATGGATGGGGAGGCGCTGGTGGCCTGCCTGGCTCAGCAGGAGGATTGCGGCATCATCGCCCTGTCCGGGCGCGGCGAGGCCGGAAGTCGGGGCGCGCTGGCCGGCGGAGCGCACGACTACCTGACAAAGCCGATGGTGATGCGTGAGGTGATGGAGCGGGTGGAGGCGGTGCAGCGCCGCCGGGCCGCTGCGCTGACGCCTATGAGGACCTGCGCCGCCTGACGGGTTGCCGGCGGCGACGGACCCTGCGGACCCGGTTTCAGGCGGCCGCTTGGAGCAGGCGGCGGACGGCATCGACCAGCCCGGCGCGCGGGAACGGCTTGCAGGTCATCGCCTCCTGCGGGCCGAGCTGGTCTGGTCGAAGGCTGTCGCTGAAGCCGGTGACGAACAACAGCGGGCGGCCCGGCGCCCGGGCCCGCCAATCGCTGGCAAGGGACAGGCCGTCCCGCGCACCAGGCATCTGCACGTCGGTGACAAGGATGTCGAAGCCGCCGGGCTGGTCGAGCAACTGGGCTGCCTGGTCGCCGCTGCCAGCCTCGGTCACCAAGAGGCCGGCCTGGGCCAGCACGCGGCGCATGACCGTCCGCACGGCGGCATCATCGTCAACAAGAAGGATGCGGTCACCGAGGCCACATTCCGCCGATGCAAGCATATTCTCGATCACGCTGACTCCAGGGTCAATCATTGGAAAAGACTACCGGACTGGATATTGGATAATGAGCCAAGCTCCGGCGAACCGGCGACTCAATAATGTGTGATCCTGGGTAAACGTGTGGTTAAGGGACACCAAGACTGCTGCTTTTTCGCGGTGAGCCTTGGGCTAAACAATACCTAAAGATTTTTAACTCTTATCGGATAATCTTGGAAGGTGACGGGTCCACCGGTCGTTTAAGTTACGGTTCAGCCGCTGGAGGGTTCCGTGTCTGACGCTGTGCTGAACCCGGTGCGGATCTGGCGGCGATGGCGCTGCATGACACCAGGCTGGTCGCAGTCGCCTGCTTTTTCGCCTACTCCGGCGTGTCGGCGCTGCGGCGTCCCGGCCCACGGCTGCCGCGCCTGCCGATGCTGGCTGCAACAGGGTTCGGAGCGCTGGCCCTTGCACTGCCGACGCTGCTGGCGATCCTGGAGGTTGCGGGCAACCCGGTGAACAATGCGGCCGGGATCATTGCGCCGGGCTGGGAGATGTCGTGGGTGATGACCCTGTCCGTGCTTGCGGCGCCGCTGGACGGCATGCGGGTGGTCTCGGCGCCCCTGATCGGCTGCTGCGTCGTGTTCGGGGCGTTGTCCCTGGGATTTGCGCTGCGCTGGGCGGTGCGGCAGGCGAGGGCCAACGCCGCGGGGATGCTGGCCAGCCTGCTGCTCGCCTTGGCCCTGCTCATCGGCGTGAGCCAGGCCGTGCCGGTGCCGCTCGAACGCACGCTCATGTTCAGCCTGGTGTTCTTTATGCCGTTCCTGGGGGCTGCGCTGGCCGCCATGCCGGTGCCGATGCTCGTCGTGGTGGCCCTGGCTCAGGCGCCGGGGCTGGCGCTGGCGCTCAATGGCGACCGGCACGGGCAGGATTGGCGAGAGGTGGCCGGCGTCCTGCACCGGGAGGCAGTCAGGACCGGATGGCCCGTGATGGTCGCAGGGGGCTTCGATACCGCCCCCCTCAAGCGTTACCTCCCGGCCAGGGACCCGGCGCAGCCCGTGGTCTCGATTACGCCGGCCCTAGGCGCCAGGGTGTCCGGGGCGTTCGCCAGGCTGGTCACCGGCGCCGAACCCATGCCGCAGGGCACGGCTGGCGACGCGCTGTGCCGAGTGCCGGGGCAGCCCGGCGGCGTCCTGCTGCTGGTGCGCGAAGCCTCGCCCCGCCCACCGGTGCACCCCGTCATAAGCCGGCTCCTGACCGAGGCCGGCGGGGTGTCCGATGGCGCGACGGTGCTTGGTGATCTCGGAGTCGGGCGGTGGCCGGGGGCTTGCCGCCACCCATGACCGGATCAGCCGCACCGTCCACGGCGCGTAGTGCCACGGCGGACCTGGCCGCCGCGCCGCCGGCTGCTTGCCGCCGGCCGGCACAGGCAAGCTTGCACGCAGCGATCCCCTGGCTGCTGAGCCTCGCCATCGGCGTGGCCGGGACGCTGGCGCTGTTTCCGGTGCCGATGCTGCTGGGCACGTCACCGTTCTGGACCCTGCCGCGTGGCATCGTCAGCGGGTCCTGGGCGGACATGGAGATCGCGCTGTCCGGCTACGACATCTTCGTGCGCGGCGCCTGGGGGTGGCCGCTGTTCCACATCGCCGGGCTGGGCAGTGCGGCGGGAACGCAGGCGATCTTCACCGACAGCACGCCTATTGTCGCGCTGCTGGGCCGTCTGCTGTTCCGGGTGACGGGACAGGTGGTCCCGCTGTTCGGCGCATGGTCGGGCCTGTGCATGGTCGGCATGGCGCTGGCATCCACCGCGCTGGTGCAGGCGCTGGGCGCGCGCGGCGCCTGCGCGGCGGCGGCGGCGGCGGCCATCGGGGTGTCGATGCCGGCGCTGCTGGCGCGGTGGGGGCACCTGTCGCTGATGGCGCAGGCGCTGCTGCCGCTGGCTTTCCTGTTCTATGTCCGCCTGCACCGGGCGGCCCGGCCCCGCGTCGTGCTCGGGCGGGCGGCGGCGCTGTGCTTGGGGGCGCTGCTGGTGCACCCCTACCTGTTCCTCATGGTGTCCGGCATCGTGGCGGCGGGGGTGGCGCAGGCCGGCACGGACCGGCGGCTGCGCGGCGCGGCCTGGGTGCTGGTCGCGCTGGCGGCCCTGCTTGGGGGCGCAGTGGCGGCCATGGGATACCTGTCCGGCGATGGGCCGGTGACGGACACCGGGTTTGGCGATTACTCCATGAACCTGGTGTCGCCCTTCCTGCCGCAGCTCAGCGGCGTGTTCCCTGATGGGTTGCCCCGTATCCTGGACGGCACCGGCGGGCAGTACGAGGGCTTCGCCTACCTGGGCGCCGGGCTGCTGCTGCTGCTGTTGGCCGGGCTACCCGTCCTGGCCCGGCCGGCGCTGGCGCGGCGGCATCCCTGGCTGCTGGCGGTGGTCGCCGGCTTTACCGTGCTGGCGTTGTCGAACCGCGTCATGTTCGGCCGCTTTGCGGTGCTGGAGGCGCCGCTGCCGGAATGGGCGATGCACGCGGCGGGCGTCGTGCGGTCCAGCGGGCGCTTTGCGTGGCCGGGGGTGTACCTGCTGGCGGCGCTGGCCGTCGCCATGATGGCGCGTTGGCGGTGGTCCCCGGCGGTGCTGCTGCTGGCGGCGGGCCTGCAATGGGTGGACGCCAGCCCGCTGCGCCGCATGGTCGGGGCCAGCGTGGCCGGCCCTGGCGCGGCCGTGCTGGACCTCGCCGCCTGGGAGGCCGTCCTACCCGGGCTGGACCAGGTTGTCGTGGACCCGCCCGCCTCCTGCCTGCCGCGCATTCCCGGGCCTGAATGGCGGCGGCAGGTCGCGGTTCAAATCCAGTTCATGGCGGCCCAGGCGGGCGTGCCGACCAACACCCTGGCCGCCGCCCGCGTCCGGCCGGACTGCGCAACACCGCCGCTGACGCCGCGCTCCCTGCTCGTCCGCTTGAACCCGGAGGCGTGGTCTCCGGCGGAGACGGGCCTGACGTGCCGCCGCAACAGCCTGATGGCGGTATGCCGCATGGCCGGGGCGGACGGCACGGCGCTGGCGCCGCTGCTCGGGGAGGTGCCTAGCGCGGCGTCGCCAAGCTGACGGGGGCCTCCCTGACCGGGGCCTCCGGCCGCTGCGCCGCGCCACGGTCCAGCACATACAATGGCCGTCCCTTCGCCTCGACGAACAGCCGGCCCACATACTCGCCCAGCACACCCAGCGAGATCAATTGCAGCCCGCCCAGGAACAGCACCACCGAGATCAGCGACGCATAACCCGGCACGTCCACCCCCACCACCACGGTCCGCACGATGATCGCCCCGGCATAGACGAACGCCCCCAGCGCCACCGCCGCGCCCACGTAGGTCCACACCCGCAGCGGCGCCGTGGAGAACGACGCCAGCCCGTCGATGGCAAAGTTCCACAGCCGCCATGGCCGGAACCGCGATCCGCCCGCCACCCGCGCCGGCCGGTCATAGGGCACGCCGATGGTGCGGAATCCGGCCCAGGCGAACAGCCCCTTCATGAACCGCCCGCGCTCCGGCAGCAGGCGCAGCACGTCCGCCACCCGGCGGTCGATCAGCCGGAAGTCCCCGGCGTCGGCCGGGATGCGGGTGTCGGCCACCAGGTTGAACAGCCGGTAGAACGCCGCCGCCGACAGCCGCTTCAGCCGGGTGTCGGCGTTGCGGGAGCGGCGGGCGCCGTAAACCACGTCCCAGCCCTCGCGCCAGCGGGCCACGAAGACCGGGATCAGCCATGGCGGGTCCTGCAGGTCCACGTCCATCGGCACCAGCACGTCGCCCGCGGAGTGGTCCAGCCCGGCGGTCAGCGCGGCCTCCTTGCCGAAGTTGCGCGACAGGCTTAGCACACGCACGCACGGGTCGGCGGCGGCCAGGCGGCGCAGGACGTCGCCGGTCGCGTCGGTCGATCCGTCGTCGATGAACACCAGCTCGTGCCGCAGCCCCGCCGCGTGCAGCACGGCGGTCACGGCCTGGTGGAACGCCGGGATCGCCGCCGCCTCGTCCAGCACGGGGACGATCACTGAGACCAGCGGGTTGCCGGCCCGTGTGGCGGCCAGGCCCGGCAGCGATGCGACGTAGGTCATGGGGTTCCGTGGCCGGTCTGGTGCATGGTGCAACGGTAGCGGGCAACGGCGCGGCTAGATTGTCATTTTTTGTCACTAAACACATTTTATAAATGGTATTCGCAGCCTTGGATGTGCGACGTTACGTGTAGTTGTCTAATTGGAGGTGTGCGTGGACATGCCGATCCCGGACTCGAATCCTGCAAGCCACCCTGCTCGGCGGGGCGAGCGCGGCAACGTGCTCAAGCGCGCTAAGCTGGCGTTTGGCGGCGCCGTTCTTGACTGCACCGTGCTGGACCTGTCCACGTCGGGCGCCCGCGTGTTGCTGGGCGCACCAGTCCGTCTTGCCGGGGAGTTTGCGCTGCATATGCCCGGCGGTTCCGTCTATGCGGCCCGGCTGCGTTGGTCACGCGGCCGAGAGATCGGGCTGGAGTTCGCCGGCGAGCCGAAGCTGGCCTTGACCGCCGCCCTGCTGGCCGGCGCGAGCGTGCAGGCCCTACGCGGCATCGCGCCCGACCGGGTTCTGGACGGCCTGCGTGCCTCCCGCCACTTCGACGATCCGGCGCTGGCCGATGCCGCCCAGGCCCTGGGGGATGCCCATGCCGCCCTGCTGAGCGCCTTGCAGGACCGGATGATCGGCCCCGTCTGATCCCAGGAGGGCAATCATGGACCTGAAGGAGGAGGCGATCCTGGGCGACGGCGTCGCCCGGCACTGGTACTACCGCGCCAAGTCGGAGGCGCTGGACCGTGTCGTGGGACCGGCGCCAGGCACGGTGCTGGACGTGGGCGCGGGCGCCGGCTTCTTCTCCCGCCACCTGCTGGAGCGTGGGGCCGGGCAGGCGACGTGCGTGGACCCCGGCTATGCCAGCGACAGCGATGCGGAGCACGCCGGCCGGCCGCTGCTGTTCCGCCGGGCCGCGCCCGCCGCGCCGTCCGACCTGATCCTGATGATGGACGTCCTGGAGCATGTGGACGACGATACGGCGCTGGCCGCCGAGTACATCCGCGCCGCCCGGCCCGGCACCCGCGTGGTCGTGACCGTGCCCGCCTTCGCCTGGATGTGGAGCGGGCATGATGACTTCCTGGAGCACCGGCGGCGCTACACCCTGCCCGGGGTGCAGGCGGTGCTGCGCCGGGCCGGGTTGCGGCTGGATGGCGGGCGCTACCTATACGGGCTGCTGCTGCCGCTGGTGATGGCGACGCGGCTGCCGGGCAAGGTGGCGCGGCGGCTGGGCCGTGGAGCGCCGCCCAGCAGCCAGATGCGGCCGGCCGGGGGGGTGGCGAACGCCGCGTTGCTGGCGGCGTGCCGGTTGGAGGCGCTGCTGCCACGCAACCCGGTGGCGGGCCTGACGGCGCTGGCGTGGGGAACGGTGCCCTGATCCAGCGGTGGATGGCTTCGCGAGGCGCTGACGGACGCCGGGACGGTGCAGGACCTCAGCCTGCAGCCGCTGATCGGCCGTAGCGACCGGCGCGCGGCGGGGTTGGCCCTGCTGCACACGGTCGCCATCGGTCCGACGCGCAAGGTGGCGGAGGGCGTCCGGGGAACGCCATCGGCCCCGGCCTGATGAACCTCAGCCCGCACGCCGCATCCGGCGCCCCAAGCCGCAGGGCGCCCACCGTTCTCATGCGGCGCGGCGGCCGGCGAGCGCGACGGCAACCTGCGTCAACGAGGCCATGCTGGGGGCGGACGCTGACACAAACACGTTGAGGTGCAATCCTCATGGGAACCCTGAACAGGGCGCAGTGTTAGCGGCCCTTACATAGGGGCTGGATGGCTCGGCCCCTTGCAACAAGGGTATCCTTCATGGCCATCGCACCAAATTCCACGCCCGGCTTCGCCGCCGGCGCCACCATGCCTGCGGGTGGGCTGCACCCGTCCGCAGTGCAGGCGCCCACCGTTCAGGCCGTCGTGCCGGACGACCACCGTACCAGCCTGCGCAACCGGGCAAGCTGGGGCGCCATCCTGGCCGGCGTCGTGGCGGCGCTGGTGGTGCAACTGCTGCTGAACATCCTGGGAATCGGCCTGGGCGCGTCGTCGGTGACGGCGGCGGACACGGCGAGCAACCCCTCGGCGGGCGGCGCGTCCACCATCACGGCAGTGTGGATCGTGGCGTCAGGCATTATCGCCTCGCTGGTTGGCGGCATCGCGGCCGGGCGGCTGAGCGGGTCGGCGGACGCGAACACGGCGCGGTGGCACGGCTTCCTGAGCTGGTGCGTGGCGACGCTGTGCATCTTCTACTTGCTGACCACGGCGGTCGGCGGCGTGATCGGCGGCGCGGCGAGCGCGCTGGGCGGAACCGTCAGCGCGGCCGGACGGGGTGCGGCGTCGGCGGTGTCGGGTGTGGCCGGCAGCTCGGACAGCGACTCGTTGAAGGCGCAGGTGCAGCGGCTGGTGAACCCGAACGACGCGCAGACGGCGCAGGACAACATCGCCACCTACATCCGCGCGTCGGTCAGCGGTGACAAGGCGGCGGCGGACGCGTCGCGCGACGGCGCGGTGGACAGCCTGGCGCGCGCCGCCAACATCAGCCCGGACGATGCCCGCGCCCGGCTGCAGCAAGCCGAGACGCAGGCCCGGCAGACCGCCGAGCAAGCGAAGGAGAAGGCGCAACAGGCTGCCGAGGCCACGCGCAAGGGCCTGGCGGGCGCGGGCATCCTGGGCTTCATCGCGCTGGCCCTGGGCGCCATCGCGGCCTGGACCGGCGGCGGCATCGGGGCACCGCGGGAGATGGCGGTGGTGACGCGGCGGGCCTGATTGCCGCAGGACTGGGCCAAGCGGGCCTGGTCCATGCGGGTTTGACCGGGGCGGCGGCAGGCTATGGGCCGGCCGCCGCCCTTGCTGTTTTCCGCCGTCCTAACCGGGACGGCGAAGGCTTTGATGACGCCGGCCAGGATTGGCTCGCAGGCGACGCTTGAGGCGCAGAGGCGCCGCTACCCCCCGCGGATCACCTTCCACACGCCGTCCACCGCGCCCGTTACCCGGCGGCCCACCCGCAGCGTGCCGCGCATGAACACGACGGTGCTGGAGCGGCGTAGGATTTCGGCGTCCAGCTCGACGAAGTCGCCGGGGCGGGTGGCGTCCAGGAACTGGCAGGCGAACTGGATGGTGACGCAGGGGCGGCCCATCGCCTCGGCGACCGTGATGCCCAGCCCGGTGTCGGCGAACGTCATCACCATGCCGCCATGCACGATGCCGTGGATGTTGCGGTGCCGGGCGTCGGCCAGCATGCCGAAGCGGGGCAGGGCGCCGCCTTCGGGTCCGTTCCGGGGTCCATCGTCCTTGCGGTACCACAGGGGGCCGACCAGCGCGGGGAAGCCATCGGCGGGGAGCGGGCGCCAGCCCTGCAGGGCCGGGTCGAAGGGGGGTGCATCCATGCGCCCGGGCATAGCGCGGCACGGGCCGGGGGGCTACCTTTTGTCCCCCTCTCCGGTGGAGGGAGACGCAGCAGGCCGCTTGGAACCGCGCTTCCGCGCGCACATATCGCAGCCGTTCCCTTTGGAGGACACACCCATGCGACGCGATCCGATCCTGCTGGCCTGGGGCCTTGGCCTGGTGCTGGCGGCGCTGGTTTACCTGGTCGGCCCTGACCGTTTCCTGTTCCGCGTGCTGGACACCCTGCACGTCCTGGGCTGGCGCCTGGCGGAAATCATCGACGACCTGACCGCCGTGGCGCTGGACGTGGTGCGGGCGCTGTCCATCGGGCTGTATGTCACCTTCGTCATGCTGGGCCTTGCCGTGGCCCGGCGCGGCGGCAGCAGCCTGGGGGCGCTGCTGGTGGTCAGCCTGCTGTTCCTGGCGTTGGCTGGCGGGTCTGGGGTGCCGAATGTCCGCTGGACGGCTGCCCTGGTGTTGACGGGCGTTGCTGCGGCAGTGATGACCGGTCGCCTGCGCCAGCCGGTGCGGGACGGGCTGGCGGTGCGCTAGACGCCCAACCAGCGCAGCCCGCCCGG
>CAXTFY010000142.1:0-11891 GCA_964243265.1 uncultured Acetobacteraceae bacterium
ACCTGGCGTTCATCGGCCAGTTCGTCGAGCTGCCGCTGGATGTCGTGTTCACCGTCGAGTACTCCATCCGGTCCGCGCAGGTCGCCGTGCAAGGCCTGCTTGGGCTGCCGCACGGGCCGCCGGCGGTGTACCAGGGGCGGTTCGACCCGCATGTGCTGGTCCGCGCGTTCCGGGCGCTGCACGACATGCGGGCATGACGGCGGCTTCGGGCGGGCCGGACTAGGTAGTTTCCGAACCTGCCCGGCCCGACGTTCTTACACTAACGTTCGCTGCATTGGGGACCAGGGCGAACTTGGTTGGCACACCGGCGCGATCGCGCGGCACTGGGTGTTGCACTGGACGCCGCGATCTCGCGCTTCGGGCGCAGCGGTCCCGGCTGGTTCCTCAGACTTGTGGGAAGCAGGGGCTTCTCGGCCTTTGACCGGGAGCGCCCGATGGACCATGGCTTTCCTTCCCCGCCGGCCGGTGGAGCGCCCGGCTTGCTAGGGCGCAGCTTGGGGGGTCGCGGTTTCGGGCCTGGGTCTGGCGCCACGCTCGGCAGCTTCGGGCGCCGGCGGCGGGCGACGCCGTGGGACGGCCAGGACCCGATCCGGGAAGAACTGTTCAGCGCCGGACGGCTGGAGGAGCACGCGCGCAGCCTCGCAGCGGCGCAGCCGATCGTGCCGCGGCCGTCGCGCCGCCCCGCTTGGACGCTGCCAAGGCGGCTGGCCGGCGCCGACGCGCTGGCCAGCCGCCTGGCCGAGAACGGCGCCGTCCTGCTCGGCTGCTACCAAAGCATCATGAAGGTCGTCGAGGACGGGCGGACCATCACGCCCGCGGCGGAATGGCTGATCGACAACTACCACCTGGTCGAGCGCCAGGTCCGCGCGATCCGCCTCGACCTGCCGCCCGGCTACTACCGCCAACTGCCGAAGCTGGCGTCGGGACCCTTCGCCGGCACGCCGCGGGTGCTCGGTCTGGCCTGGGCCTACGTCGCCCACACCGACAGCCGGTTCGATGGGGACGGGCTGGTCCGCACCGTGCGCGCCTACCAGGAGGTGCAGCCGCTGAGCATCGGCGAGCTGTGGGCGGTGTCGATCACCCTGCGGGCCGTGCTGATCGAGAACCTGCGGCGACTGGCGCAACTGACCGTGCGCAACTGCGTCGCACGGCAGGACGCGGACGCCGTCGCCGACCGGCTGCTCGGCCGCAGCGGCCATCCCGCCGAGCCGCTGGCGGAGGTGGCCGCCGGGCACGGCGACACCCGGCTGCCGGAGGCCTTCGCCGTGCAGCTCGTGCACCGGCTGCGCGACCAGGACGGCACGACGTTCCCGGCCCTGGCATGGCTCGACCAGCACTTGGCGGCGCAGGGCACGACGGCGGAGGCGGCGGTGCGCGACGTACACCGGCGGCGCGGCACGGCGAACGTCACGGTCCGCAACATCATCACCAGCCTGCGCCTGATCCAGGACGTGGATTGGAACGACCTGTTCGAGCGCATGAGCCTGGTGGACGACGTGCTCGCGGCCGGCAGCGGCCCTGCCGCTCCGGGCGTCGGCTTCGATGCGGCCGGCTTCGCCGCAATGGATTTCCCGACCCGCAACCTGTACCGCGGCGCAATCGAGGAGCTGTCGCGCGGATCGGGCCAGACGGAGCTGGAGGTGGCCCATGCCGCGGTCCAAGCGGCGCGGGCTGCCCAGCCGCCGGACGAATCGCGCCTGGCCGATCCCGGCTTCTTCCTGCTGGCCGGCGGGCGCCGCGGGTTCGAGGCGTCGGTCGGCTACCGGATGCCCTGGCCCCGGGTGCCGGCCCGGCTGAACCGGGCCTTCGGCCTCGGCGGCTACATGGGCGCCATCCTGGTTGCGGCCCTGGTGCTGTTGGCGCTGGCGCTGTCCGCCGTGGCGGCTTGCGGGCTGGGCGGCTTTCGGCTGGCCCTGCTTGGGGTGCTCGGCGCCATCCCCGCCATCGACGCCGCGACGGCGCTGGTCAACCGCGGGGTCGCCGCCGCCTGCCACCCGAAACTGCTGCCCGGCATGGAGCTGCGCCACGGCGTGCCGCTGCCGCTGCGGACCCTGGTCGCGGTGCCGATGCTGCTCACCACCGCGGCGGAGATCGCGGAGGCCGTCGAGCACCTGGAGATCCACTACCTGGCCAGCCCCGACGGCGAGCTGTACTTCGCCCTGCTGTCGGACTGGACGGACGCGGCGGGCGAGCACGCCGATGGCGACGCTGGCCTGCTCGCGGCGGCGGAGGCCGGGATCGCCGGGCTGAACCGGCGTTATGGCCCGGCCCCCGGCGGCGACCGCTTCCTGCTGCTGCACCGCCGCCGCACCTGGAGCGCCGGCGAGGCGCGGTGGATGGGCTGGGAACGCAAGCGCGGCAAGCTGCACGAGCTGAACCGGCTGCTGCGCGGCGCGGCCGACACCAACTTCCTGGGCGCGGCGGGCGTGCCTCCCCCGGTCCCGGCCGCGGTCCGCTATGTCATCACGCTGGACGCGGACACCCGGCTGCTGCGCGACACCGTGGGCCGGCTGATCGGCAAGATGGCGCACCCGCTGAACCGGCCCCGCTTCGACGCCGTCGCCGGCCGGGTGATCGAGGGCTACGGCGTGCTGCAGCCCCGCGTCACCCCGTCCCTGCCGGTCGGGCGCGAGGGATCGCCGTACCAGCGCATCTTCAGCAGCCTAAGCGGCATCGATCCCTACGCCTCTGCGGTGTCGGACGTGTACCAGGACCTGTTCGGCGAGGGGTCGTACGCGGGGAAGGGCATCTACGACGTGGACGCCTTCGAGCTGGCGCTGGCCGGCCGGGTGCCGGAGGGGGCGCTGCTCAGCCACGACCTGTTCGAGGGCACCTTCGCCCGCGCCGGGTTCGCCTCGGACGTGGAGGTCGTGGAGGACTTCCCGGCGCGCTACGACGTGGGCGCATTGCGGCACCACCGCTGGGCGCGCGGCGACTGGCAGTTGCTGCCGTGGCTGCTGGGACGCCGGGGGGCCGGGGCGCCGGGCATCGGGCGCTGGAAGATGCTGGACAACCTGCGGCGCACCCTGTCGGCGCCCTTGGCCGTCGCGGCGCTGATCGCCGGGTGGGCGATGCCGTTCAATGCCGCGCTGGCCTGGACGGCGATGGTGCTGCTGACGGTGCTGCTGCCGATGGTGCTCCCCGTGCTGGCCGCCATCCCGCCGCGGCGGCCCGGCATCACCCCGGCCAGCCACCTGCGCGCGCTGGGCTGCGACCTGCGGCTGGGCGCGGTGCTGTCGCTGCTCGCCGTCACGTTCCTGGCGCACCAGGCTTGGCTGATGGGCGACGCGATCGCGCGCACCCTGGACCGGCTGTACCGCAGCCACCGGCACATGCTGGAATGGATGACGGCGGCGCAGGCGACGAACGGGCGGCGGCCCAGCCTGGTGGGCTACCTGCGGCGGATGGCCGGCGCGCTGGTGCTGGCCGTGGGCGCGCTCGGCGTCGCCTGGCTGTCCGGCATGGAGGCGCACGGCTTGGCAGGCCGGGGGACGGTGGTGCTGGCGATGCCGTTCGCGCTGCTCTGGCTGGCGTCGCCGGTCGTGGCGCGTTGGGTCAGCCTGTCCCCCCAGGTCGCGGGCCGCCGCCCGATGCCCGCCGCCGACGCCCGCGCGCTGCGGCTGACGGCCCGGCGCACCTGGCGCTACTTCGAGACGTTCGTCACCGCCGACGACGCCATGCTGCCGCCGGACAACTTCCAGGAGGACCCGGCGCCCGTCCTCGCCCACCGGACCTCGCCGACCAACCTCGGCCTGTACCTGCTGTCGGTCGCCAGCGCACGCGACTTCGGCTGGATCGGCACGGCGGACGCGGCCGGGCGGCTGGAGGCGACGCTGGCGACCATGGGCCGCATGGAGCGGTTCCGCGGCCACTTCCTGAATTGGTACGACACGCGGGACCTGCGCCCGCTCGACCCGCGCTACGTGTCCTCGGTCGATAGCGGCAACCTGGCCGGGCACCTGATCGCCCTGGCCAACACCTGCCGGGAATGGCAGGGCAGCCCGGTCAACGCCGGGGCGCGCCTGGCCGGCATCGGCGACGCGATCAGCCTGGCGCGGGAGGAGGCGGCGCTACTGCAGGGCGCACGCCAGGCGCAGGCCGGGACGTGGCGGCAGCTTGACGACGCCCTGGCGCGGCTGGCGATGGCCGTGCAGCAGGCGGGCGTGCGCGGGGCCGACCCGGCGTCGCGGCTGCAGGAGCTGGCCGGGCACGCGGACGCCATGGCCGGGATCGCGCGCCTGCTGGCGGCGGAGGGCACCAAGGCCGGCGCGGACGTGCTGTTCTGGACGCAGGCGGTGCTGAACAGCATCGCCGCCCACCGGGCCGACCTGGCCCAACCCGCCGACCCGGCACTGCGGGCCCGCCTGCAGGCGCTGGAGGACACCGCCCGGGCGATGGCGATGGCGATGGAGTTCGGCTTCCTGCTCGACCCCGCCCGCAAGCTGCTGTCGATCGGCTACTCGGTGGCGGAGGGCGCGCTGGACCCGAGCTGCTACGACCTGCTGGCGTCGGAGGCGCGGCTGGCCAGCTTCATCGCCATCGCCAAGGGCGACGTGCCCACCAAGCACTGGTTCCGCCTCGGCCGCGCCGTCACCGCGGTCGGCAGCGGCGCGGCGCTGATCTCCTGGTCCGGGTCGATGTTCGAGTACCTGATGCCGTCGCTGGTGATGCGCGCGCCGCTGGGCAGCCTGCTGGAGCAGACCAGCCGGTTGGTGGTGCGCCGGCAGGTGGCCTATGCGGCGTCGCTGCGGCTGCCGTGGGGGATCTCGGAGTCCGCCTACAACGCCCGCGACCTGGAGTTCACCTACCAGTACTCCAACTTCGGCGTGCCCGGCCTGGGGCTGAAGCGCGGGCTGCGCGACAACCAGGTGATCGCGCCCTATGCGACGGCGCTGGCGACGATGGTCGATCCGCGCGCCGCGGCGGCCAACCTGGCGCGGCTGGCTGGGATTGGCGCACGGGGGCGCTATGGCTTCTATGAGGCGATGGACTACACCCCCGGCCGCGTGCCGGCCGGCCAGACGGTCGCGGTGGTGCGGGCGTTCATGGCGCACCACCAGGCGATGTCGATCCTCGCCATCGGCGACTCGCTGTTCGACGGCGTGATGCGCACGCGCTTCCATGCCGAACCCATCGTGCAGGCGACCGAGCTGCTGCTGCAGGAACGCACGCCGCGCGACGTGACGGCCGCGCGGCCCTGGACGGCAGAGGCGAAGCCAGCCGCCGCGGCGGGGGACACCGACCTGTCCGGCGGCCGCCGCTTCACCACCGCGCACCAGCCGGAGCCGGCGACACACCTGCTGTCCAACGGCAGCCTGACCACGCTGCTGACCGCCGCCGGGTCCGGTTGCCTGCGCTGGCGGAACGTGGCCGTGACCCGCTGGCGCGAGGACGCAACCTGCGACGGGATTGGCCAGTACATCCTGCTCCGGGACGTTCAGGGCGGCGCGGCCTGGTCGGCTGGCCTGCAGCCGAGCGGCGCCGAGCCGGACGCCTACAACGTCGTGTTCAACGAGGACCGCGCCGAGTTCACCCGCCGCGACGGCGCGCTGACGACGACGCTGGAGGTGCTGGTATCGGCCGAGGACGACGCCGAGGTGCGCCGCGTCACCATCCGGAACAGCGGCCCGCAGGTGCGCGAGGTCGAGGTCACGTCCTATGCGGAGCTGGCGCTGTCGTCGCAGGCCGACGACGTGGCACAGCCGGCGTTCTTCAAGCTGTTCGTCGAGACCGAGCACCTGGACGGCGCCCTGCTGGCGACCCGGCGGCGGCGCACGCCGGACGAGGCGGAGATCTGGGCGGCACACTTCGCCGTTGTGGAGGGGACTGCCATAGGCGGCGCGGAGGTCGAGACCGACCGTGCCCGCTTCCTCGGCCGTGGGCGGAGCATCCGCGATCCGGCCGCGATGACGGACGGCCATGCCCTGTCCGGCACGGTCGGCAACGTGCTGGACCCGATCTTTGCGGTGCGCCACCGCGTGCGGGTCCCGCCGGGCGGGATGGTGCGGGTGGCGTTCTGGACGGTGGTGGCCGAAACCCGGGCGGCGCTGCTGGACGGCGTGGACAAGCACCGTGACACCGCCGCTTTTGGGCGGGCGGCGATGCTGGCCTGGACGCAGGCGCAGGCGGAGCTGTACCACCTCGGCATCACGGCGGCGAAGGCCGGGCTGTTCCAGCAGCTTGCGGGGCATGCCATCTTCGCCTCGCCCACGTTGCGTCCGCCGTCCGAGCTGATCCGCCGGGGCGCCGGGCCGCAGTCCGGGCTGTGGGGCCTCAGCGTTTCGGGGGACCTGCCCATCGTGCTGCTGCGGATCGACGACGACGAGGACATCGATGTCGCGCGCGATCTGCTGCAGGCGCACGGCTACTGGCGCATGAAGGGCCTTGCCGTCGATCTGGTGATCCTGAACGAGCGGCAGTCCTCCTATGTGCAGGATCTGCAGGTGGCGTTGGAGACCCTGGTCCGCACCGCCCAGTTGCATCCCGGCAAGGACGGCTCGGCCGGCCGGGTCTATGTGCTGCGGGCCGACCTGGTCTCCGCGGAGACGCAGGCGCTGCTGGGCGCGGTGGCGCGGGTGGTGCTGGTGGCCCAGCGCGGCAGCCTGTCCGACCAGGTCGAGCGGCGGGATGCGGCCCAGGCCCGGCCCAGCCCCCGCCGCGGTGCCGTGCCGTGGGAGGCGCAGCCGTCGCCGCCGGAGCCGCAGCTTGAGTTCCCGAACGGCCTCGGCGGCTTTGCCCAGGACGGCACGGAGTACGCGACGACCCTGGGGCCAGGCCAGGCGACGCCAGCCCCGTGGATCAACGTCATCGCCAACCCCCGCTTCGGCTTCCTCGCTTCGGCGGAGGGCGCGGGCGTCACCTGGTCCGCCAACAGCCGCGAGAACCAGCTCACCCCGTGGTCGAATGACCCGGCGACGGACCGGGCCGGCGAGGCGTTCTACCTGCGCGACGAGGACGCCGGCGCGGTTTGGACCCCGACGGCGCAGCCGATCCGCAACCCGGCCGGAACCTATGTGGCCCGCCATGGCCGGGGCCGCAGCGGGTTCGAGCACGCGGCCTATGGGATCGCGGCCAGCCTGGTGCAGTTCGTCCCGCTCGACGCCGCGGTGAAGGTGTCGCGCCTGGTGCTGCGCAACCGGTCGGGGCGGGCGCGGCGGCTGAGCGCAACGGCCTATGTGGAGTGGGTGCTTGGCCCGTCGCGGACGGCCTCGCTGGCGTTCGTCCAGACCTGGATCGACCCGGAGACGGGGGCGATGTTCGCCCGCAACCCGTGGAGCACCGCGTTCGGTTCGCCGGTCGCCTTCATCGACCTCCGCGGCGCGCAGGTGGAATGGACGGGGGACCGGCGGGAGTTCATCGGCCGCAACGGCACCTTGGCCGACCCGGCGGCGCTCGCCGGCACCCTGGCGCTGTCCGGCGTGACCGGTGCCGGCCTGGACCCTTGCGGCGCCCTGCGGGCCAAGGTCCAGCTTGCCCCGGGCGCGACGGCCGAGGTGGTGTGCCTGCTGGGCGAGGCCGCCTCCGTCGAGGAGGCGCGCAGCCTTGTGCGGCAATACCGGGCGGCAGACCTCGATGCCGTGCTGGCGGAGGTCGCCGGGTTCTGGGACGGCGTGCTGGGGGCCGTGCAGGTGACCACGCCGGACCGCGCCATGGACATCATGCTCAACGGCTGGCTGCTGTACCAGACGCTGGCCTGCCGGGTGTGGGCGCGCGCCGCGTTCTACCAGGCCAGCGGCGCCTATGGGTTCCGCGACCAGTTGCAGGACGGCATGGCGCTGGCGTCCGTGGCGCCGGGGTTGACGCGCGAGCACCTGCTGCGCGCCGCCGCCCGGCAGTTTCCGCAGGGCGACGTGCAGCACTGGTGGCTGCCGCACTCCGGCCAGGGCGTGCGCACCCGCATCGCCGACGACCGCGCCTGGCTGGCCTACACCGTCGCGCAGTATGTCGGCGTGACCGGGGACGCGGCGGTGCTGGACGAGGCCCTGCCCTTCCTGGAGGGCCAGGACCTCACGCCGGGCCAGCACGACGCCTTCTTTCTGCCAACGGTGTCGGGGCAGGCGGCGTCCCTGTTCGAGCACTGCGCCTTGGCGCTGGACGACAGCCTGCAGGTGGGCCGCCACGGCCTGCCGCTGATGGGCACCGGCGACTGGAACGACGGGATGAACCGCGTCGGCGAGGGCGGACAGGGCGAGAGCATATGGCTCGGCTGGTTCCTGCACGCGGCGCTCGAGGCGTTCGCGCCGGTGGCGGAGGCGCGGGGTGACCTGGCGCGGGCAGCGGCGTGGCGGGCGCACGCCGCCGGGCTGCAGGCGTCGCTGGAGCAGGAGGCTTGGGACGGGGCCTGGTACCTGCGCGCGTTCTTCGACGACGGCACGCCGCTCGGCTCGGCCACAAGCGAGGAGTGCCGCATCGACTCCATCGCGCAGTCCTGGGCGGTGCTGTCGGGCGCTGCGGCGCCGGAGCGGGCGGACCTGGCGATGGCGGCGCTGGAGCGCGACCTGATCCGTCCCGCCGACCATCTCGCGCTGCTGTTCACGCCGCCGTTCGACCGCACGCCGCTCGATCCCGGCTACATCAAGGGCTATCCGCCCGGCGTGCGCGAGAACGGCGGGCAGTACACCCATGCGGCGATGTGGTCGGTGCTGGCGTTCGCCAAGCGGGGCGAAGGCGGCAAGGCGGCTGGGCTGTTCGCGCTGCTCAACCCGATCGGCCACTCCAGCAGCCCGGCGGACATGCAGCGCTACAAGGTCGAGCCCTACGTCGTCGCTGCGGACGTGTATGCCGCGCCGCCGCACGTGGGGCGGGGCGGCTGGACCTGGTACACGGGATCAGCCGGATGGATGCACCGTGCGGGACTGGAGGGCATCCTCGGCGTGCAGTTGCAGGCCGGCGTCCTGCACCTCGATCCCTGCATCCCCAAGGACTGGCCCGGCTTCGAAGTCCTGCTGCGGCACGGGTCGGCGCGCTACAGGATCGTGGTCGGCAACCCCCACGGCGTCGAGCGCGGGGTCATCGCCGCCAGCCTGGACGGGGGCGCCGTCGCGGCCCGGCCCTTGCGCGTCCGTCTTGTCGATGACGGCGCATTGCATCAGGTTGAGGTCCGGCTTGGCCCGGCAGTGCCGGCCGTGGAGGACCACCCGATGCCAGAAGCAGCCCCGGTGTGACGACGCGCATCAGCCCGCTGGCCGGGCATCCGGTCGAACGGTCGCAACTGGTCGATGTTCCGCGGCTGGTGACCGCCTACTTCGCCATCGCGCCGGACCCCGCGGTTGCGGCGCAGCGGGTCGCCTTCGGCACGTCGGGCCACCGCGGGTCCGCGTTCAACGCCACGTTCAACGAGGCGCATATCCTCGCGGTCAGCCAGGCCGTTTGCCGATATCGCAAGCAGGCCGGCATCAACGGGCCGCTGTTCATCGGCATCGACACGCACGCGCTGTCCCGCCCTGCCCTGGCGACCGCATTAGAGGTGTTCGCCGCCAACGAGGTCGAGGCGTTCATCGACGAGCACGACGGCTTCACGCCGACGCCGGTGATCTCGCATGCGATCCTCGCCTACAACCGGGGCCGTGCGGACGGGCTGGCCGATGGGGTCGTCATCACCCCGTCGCACAACCCGCCGGAGGACGGCGGCTTCAAGTACAACCCGCCGCATGGCGGGCCGGCCGGCACCGCGGTCACGACGGCGATCGAGGGCACGGCGAACACGTTGCTCGAGGCAGGCCTGGCCGGGGTGCGGCGCATCCCGTATGGCCGGGCGATCGGGTCCGCCCATGTGCATCGCCAGGATTATATTGGACCTTATGTCGCGGACCTCGCGGCGGTTATCGACATGGAGGTGGTCCGCGCGTCGGGCGTCCGGATCGGCATCGATCCGCTTGGGGGCGCCAGCACCGGGTATTGGCCGCGGGTCATCGAGCGCTATGGCATTGCGGCGACGGTCGTCAGCGACGTCGTGGACCCGGCGTTCGGGTTCATGACGGCGGACTGGGACGGGCGGATACGGATGGACCCGTCCTCGCCGTATGCCATGGCGCGGCTGGTCGGCATGACCGGGCGGTTCGACATTGCCTTCGCCAACGACCCGGACGCCGACCGGCATGGCGTCGTGGCCGGGGCGGGCGGGCTGATGAACCCCAACCATTACCTGGCCAGTGCGGTCCACGCCCTGTTCAGCAGCCGGCCGGGCTGGGGCGCCCATTGCGCGGTGGGTAAGACGATGGTGACCAGCAGCTTGATCGACCGGGTTGCCGCGAGCCTGGGCCGTGGGCTGGTCGATGTGCCGGTCGGCTTCAAGTGGTTCGTTGACGGCCTGCTGGACGGCACGCTGGGCTTTGCCGGGGAGGAGAGCGCCGGGGCGTCGTTCCTGCGTCGGGACGGGACGGCCTGGACGACGGACAAGGACGGCCTGATCCTCGGCCTGCTGGCGGCGGAGATGACGGCGCGGACGGGGCAGGACCCGAGCCGGGTCTATGACGGGCTGACGCGGGAGCTGGGCCAGTCGTTCTACGCCCGGATCGACGCGCCGGCGACGGCGCGGCAGAAGTCGCTGCTGTCCAAGCTGTCGCCGGATCAGGCCGGCCTGACCGAGCTGGCCGGCGATCCGGTCCGCGCCAAGCTGACCAGTGCGCCGGGCGGTGCGCCGTTCGGCGGGCTGAAGGTGGTGACGGACAGCGGCTGGTTCGCCGCGAGGCCGTCGGGCACGGAGGACGTTTACAAGCTGTATGCCGAGAGTTTCCGCGATGCGGAGCACTTGGCGCAAATCCAGGCGCAGGCGCAGGACACCGTGGCCCAGGTTCTCAGCGGCGTCTGAAGCTGGCGGGCTTTGGGTGGCATCGGGACGCTGCGGCAATGCGGCTTATGAGGCTGCGAGCAAGCGGCGCCTGGGCTTGCCAAGGCATTCTGGTGCCGGATTACAGGATCAAACTGCGGACCGACTGATTACGGACGCAGTGGCGGCAGCTCAGCTTGAACGGCAGGGCAGGCATGCAGACATGGGGAGGCGGCAAGCCTTCTATGTTGCCCGTGGCTGCGGCGCCACCAACGGCACCCATGCAGCAACGCTGCACGGTCAACTCGACCAGGGTTGAGAACGGCAGTTCGCGTGAGTGTCGCCGCTGCCGGCGCACCTCAATAATCTGGTTCACCCTACCTATCGGAAGTGCGCGCCCTAGCGCCATGCGCGCCATCATGCTTGCCGGCGCGTGCCGCCCCAGAACCATGTGCCAAACCGAACCAAATCCAAGCGCTTCCGTGCTCATTCACGAAAACTTGACCGCAGGCAATCATCCTAGAAATGGTGCTTCTTAAAGCCGGCATGGACGGCGACGGGATGCAAGCTGCTGCGGCAACGAAAGAGCAGGCATAAGGCAGTAAGTGCAGTCTGGTGAGGCCAGCGGCAGGCCACAAACAGCACCCCTGGATGAAGCAAGCTGCTGCAGCGACTGACACGCAAGCGGACATGTAGCTAATTGAGGCAGTATGTGACTAGAAATGCAGCATGTTGGACGGTTGACGTTGCAATCTGGATTGCGCACTGTGATTTGAGATGTGTACGGGAAGTTGGATGTTGGCCTGAAAAAGATACAGGATACCTGCTGAGTTGAGTATTGAGTTTTGGTGGTTGAAAGAGGAGGGGAAGATGCGAAAGAGTTTACTTGTCTCTGTAGCCATAGCGTCCGGCGTGCTGCACTCCGGGTTTGCATTGGCGCAGGCGTCGATCATCAACAGCTTGCAGCCTGATGCCCGCTCGTTGGGTGGTGGTGTCAACCCTTCGGATACTCCCGACCCAGGGACGATCCGCGTGCGGCTGGGCGGCCATGTCAACTTCTACGCCTCGGTGGTCGAAGACAGCGGCGATAAGGCTCCGGGCTTCAAGCAGGACAACTACACGT
>CAXTFY010000143.1:0-11847 GCA_964243265.1 uncultured Acetobacteraceae bacterium
GCCCGGGCGTGTCTTTCGGCACATCCCCGGGGATCTCAAGGTCGCTGATGCGGCATAGCGGCGATGCTTGATAACCAACCCCCATCGTTGTCCCTCCCCGTTGATGCGCACCAGTTCGAGGCGCACCAGTTACGGTCTGGTCCAGAAGAACGTAAGCTCATGCTTGTTGTGGAACAGGTGCGCCAGGCGCCCGCCCGGCAAGCTGGCAAAGCGGTCGGCGGCATCATGGTCGGTCGCGCCCTGAAACTTCAAGCTGCACACGACGTGCCGGACCGAGCCAGCCGCGATCCAACGCTCCACCAGCGCCAGCAGCCGCGGCGGATAGGCGATCACGTCGCTGAACAGCCAGTCTACCGGCTCGACCGGCAGGGCGAAGGCGCTGTCGTTCACCGGCTCCACGCCGGGCAGGGCGGCGACGCGAGGGTCCAGCGGCGCCTTGTCAACTGCGCGGACCTGCGCGCCCAGCCCGGCCAACGCCCACGTCCAGCCGCCCGGCGCGGCGCCCAGGTCCAGGCAGCGGTCGCCGGGGCCGGGATGCCGACCCAGCCGGGTCAGCGCCTCCCACAGCTTCAGGTAGGCGCGGCTGGGCGGGCCGATGTGATCTTCCTGGAATCGGCATTCGCCGCCGGGGAACGGGCTGGTCTTGGTGGAGCTGAACAGCAGGCGGTTGGTGTCCAGCAGGGTCCAGGCCCCCAGGTGGCTGGTTGGCGCCGGGTCCGGAAAGCGCAGCGGCAGGGCGCGCACCGGCGGCAGCCGCTCGGCGATCAACGCCATCCGGCGGTGGTGCCCGGCGGCGTAGGCCGACCAGTTGCGCTGCACGCCCCGCAACGCATCGGCGGCGTCCTTCACGGAGGCCGCCGCGTGCTCCTGCGGCGCCGTCCACACATCCAGCGCCCAGATGCTCGGGTAGGGCAGGGCCGGGGACAGCGCCAGGCGGCCATGCCAGGCGGTGACCGGCACGCCGGCCCGCTCAAGCTCCTCCAGCAGCGGCTGCTCGAACCCTTCTGCCGCCAAGTAGGCGCTGCCGGTCAAGCTCCCGCACGGGCGCGCAGCGCAGACGCGCCCAGCAGCCCCCAGCCCAGCATCAGCAGCGTGCCCCCGACCGGCGCCAACGGCCCCAGATGCGGACCGCCCAACGCCCCCAGGTAGATCGTGCCGCAAAACAGCAGCAGCCCCAGCCCGAACGCCACCCCGGCTGCATGGCCCAGCCAGCCGCCGCGCGTGCCCCACAGCCCGACCCCGACCAGCGCCAGGGCGTGCCACCCATGCATCTGCACCGCGCTGCCCAGGGCGCGCTGCTCCGCCGGGTCCGCCGCCAGGTGCGCCGCCCCGGCCGCAGCCGCCACAGCCAGCAGCCCGGCCGCCCCGCCCACCACCACCCACAGGCGGTACGGCCAGAAACGATAAGTTGTGCCCATGCGGCGCAGCAATACCCGCGCGCGACCGGTTCCGCCACCACCAGGAACCGTGTACAATCCGCCAATGCCACGCGGAGACCTGTTCCCCGAGATCGGCCCGTTCGAGACCGGCTACATGCCGCTGTCCGGCGGCCACGTCATGTACTGGGAGCAGGTCGGCGCCACCCGCGGCCAGCCCGTGCTGTTCCTGCACGGCGGCCCCGGCGCCGGGGCGGGCACCGTGCACCGCCGCTTCTTCGACCCCGGCTTTTGGCGCGTCGTCATCTTCGACCAGCGCGGCGCCGGCCGTTCCCGCCCGCTCGGCAGCCTCGCCCACAACACCACGCCGGACCTGGTGGCCGACATCGAGACCCTGCGCCGCCACCTCGGCATCGAGCGCTGGCTGCTGTTCGGCGGCTCCTGGGGCAGCACGCTCGCCTTGGCCTACGCGCAGGCGCATCCGGACCGGGTGCGCGGCCTGGTGCTGCGCGGCGTGTTCCTCGGCCGGCGGGCGGAGGTCGAGTGGTTCCTGCACGGCCTCGGCGCCGTGTTCCCCGATGCCCATGCGGCCTTCATCGGCCACCTGCCGCCGGAGGAGCGGCATGACGTGCTCGGCGCCTACCTCCGCCGCCTGACCAGCGCCGACCCGGCGGTGCACATGTCCGCCGCCCGCGCCTGGTCGGTGTACGAGGGATCGTGCAGCACGCTGCTGCCCAGCCCCGACACCGTCGCCAGCTTCGCGCAGGACCGCACCGCGCTCGGCCTGGCGCGGATCGAGGCGCACTACTTCGCGCACGACCTGTTCCTGCCGCCGGGCGGGTTGCTCGGTGGGATGCACCGCATCGGCCACCTGCCGGCGGAGATCGTGCAGGGCCGCTACGACATGGTCTGCCCCGCCCGCACCGCGTTCGAGCTGGCCGCCGCCTGGCCCAGCGCCCGGCTGACCGTCGTGCCGGACGCCGGGCACTCCGCGCTGGAGCCGGGGGTGCGCCGCGCCCTGGTATCCGCGGTCGAGCGGTTCCGCACCGTCAGGTGAGGCAAAAGGGCGTGAGACGCTAGCAGGACTCGGCGATGATCCAACACCTGCAAGAATCGTCACTTCTGAACGCGCGATAGTATGGGCTCGCAACGACGGAAAGGCTGTTAAGCCGTTTACCCAGGTTGATCGCGTATGGCGCGAGGACCCTGCCTGCTCCCTCTCCCTCCGGGAGAGGGCCGGGGTGAGGGAGGAGGCAAGGGCCGAGTTCGCCCACTCCAAGGACGAAAGCCGCTCCCGACCAAGCCGGGTTTGGCGCGTGCGGCCTCCCTCACCCCGGCCCTCTCCCGGAGGGAGAAGGAGCAGGCAGCGGTCTTGCGTCACATGCGATTGCCCTGGCCGCTTGCCGCCCCGGCCGTCCCGTGCATCCTCCGCTCAACGGCGGAGGATGCACGCGTGAAGGTCGGTGTGATTGGTTTGGGTTCCATGGGCATGGGCAGCGCAGTGAGCTTAGCGCGCGCCGGCCATCAGGTCGCAGGCTGCGAGGTCCGCCCCGGCGCCGGGGCCGAGCTGCTGGCCGCAGGCGGCACTTGCGTCAACAGCCCCGCCGCCCTGCCCGGCGGCTTGGACGCGCTGATCGTCTTCGTCGTTAACGCCGCCCAGGCAGACCAGGTGCTGTTCGGCCCCGAGGGCGCCTTGCCTCACGTGGCCGAGGGCGGCGTCGTCCTATGCTGCACGACGGTCGCGCCCGAGGCGGCGCGGTCCCTCGGCGAGCGGGTCACGGCAGCAGGCCGGCTCTACTTGGACGCCCCGGTATCCGGCGGCTCCGTCGGCGCCTGGGGCGGCAGCATGACGGTGATGGGCAGCGGCGACCCGGCCGCGTTTGAGCAGGCCGCCCTGGTCCTGCAGGCCATCGCCGGCAAGGTTTGGCGCCTCGGCGACCAGCCCGGTGTCGGCAGCACGGTGAAGATGGTCAACCAGTTGCTGGCCGGCGTCCACATCGCCGTCGCGGCGGAGGCAATGGCGCTCGGCATCCGCGCCGGGGCCGATCCGCAAACGCTGTTCGACGTCATCTCCACCTCCGCCGGCAGCAGTTGGATGTGGCAGAACCGGATGCCGCACGTCCTGGCCGGGGACGACACGCCGTTGTCGGCGGTCAACATCTTCGTCAAGGACCTCGGCATCGTGCTGGACCAGGCGCGGGCGCTGACCTTCCCGCTGCCGATGGCCTCCGCCGCGCACCAGCTCTTCCTTGCGGCGGC
Source organism: uncultured Acetobacteraceae bacterium (assembly GCA_964243265.1). Taxonomy (GTDB): domain Bacteria; phylum Pseudomonadota; class Alphaproteobacteria; order Acetobacterales; family Acetobacteraceae; genus DASWOJ01. The sequence goes on from CAXTFY010000143.1 coordinate 3,636, forward strand.
AGCGGGCGGCCATGGCGCACGGGACGACGCCTTCGTCATCCGCGTCTGGCAGGCGCTGGCCGGGATCAACCTGCCGGAACGTCCAGCGCCGGACCTTCCAGCATCGAACCTTCCAGCACCGGAGACGCGGAATGCTTGAATGGGGCCGCATGAACCGGGCGGAGCGTGACGCCGCCTATGACAACGGCGCCGCCGTCGCCGATGCCCAGGTCCGCCTGCAAGCCCTGCGCGACGCCTCCGCCGCCCGCCGCGCCGCCGACCCGGCCGGCCTGGACCAGCCCTACGGCCCCGGCGAGCGCAACCGGGTGGACCTGTTCCCCGCCGCCGACCCGGCAGCGCCCTGCCTGGTGTTCATCCACGGCGGCTACTGGCAGCGCAATGCGCGGGAGGGCTTCTCCGCAGTCGCGGACGGGGTGCGGGCGCGGGGCTGGTCGGCGGCGCTGCCGGGCTACACCCTGGCGCCGGAGGCCGGGCTGACGGCGATGGTTGCGGAGATCCACGCGGCGCTGGATTGGCTGGCGACCCGCGTCGCCGGGCCGCTGATCGTGTCCGGCTGGTCCGCTGGCGGCCACCTCGCGGCCATGGCGCTGTCCCACCCGCGGGTGCAGGCGGGACTGGCGGTGTCGGGGGTGTTCGAGTTGGGGCCGCTGCGCGACACCGTCCTGAACGACAAGCTGCGGCTGACGGACATGGAGGTGACGCACCTTTCGCCCCTTCGCCTTCCGGCCGTCCCCAAGCCGCTGGCGGTGGCCTACGGCACCAAGGAACTGCCGGCGCTGGTGGCGGACAGCCGCGGCCTGCACGCGCGCCGCGCCGCCGCGCATGCGCCGGGTCCGCTGATCCCGGTCGCGGGCGCGGACCATTTCAGCATCCTGGACAGCCTGCGCGACCGGGACGGCCTGTTGACCCTTGCGGCGCTGGCCCTGGCGGCGCAAGAACCCCGTGGGACAGGAGCCTGACCCAACGTAGCCGTGCAGTCACCGTGAAGCCGGCAACCGTTGAGGAGATACTCCCGTTATGAGCAACTTCCGCGTCGCCCGCGCCAACGCCACCATCCTTGGTGTGCTGACGGTGTTCCTGCTGCTGATCGGCCTGGTCACCTGGGACCGGTTCCTCGCCACCCGGTCGGCCCGCGGCTGGGTTGAGCACTCCTGGCAGGCCATGGCCACGCTCAAGGACCTCGACATCGCCGCCCGCGACGCCGAGACCGGGCAGCGCGGCTTCCTGCTGACTGGCGACTCCGCCTACCTGGCGCCCTACGATGCCGCTCTGGGCCAAGTCGCCGTCTTGCAGAACGCGCTGCAACGGCTGACCGCCGACAGCCCGGCGCAGCAGGACCGGCTGCACGCCCTGGCTCCCCTGCTGCAGCTCAAGCTGCAGGAGCTGGCGCAGACCATGCAGATCCGCCGCGACGCCGGGTTGGACGCCGCGCTGCAGAAGGTCCGCACCAACGCCGGCCGTGGCTACATGACCGGCATCCGGGCGGTGCTCGGGGCGATGACGGCAGACGAGCAGGCGGTGCTCGCCCAAAGGATGACCGAAACCGAGCGTCGCGGCGCCCTGGTGCGCTGGCTTGCCGCGGCGGGCGCCCTGTTGGCCGTCGGGGCGCTGATATGGGCCGCGCGGATGCTGAACAACGCTTGGCAGCGGTTGAGCGCGGCGGAGGCGGAGCAGCGCACCCTGGCGTTGCGTCTGCGCACCTCGCTGGACAGCCTGAGCCAGGGCGTGGCGGTGTTCGGCGCCGATGGGCGGCTGGCGCACTGGAACGACCCGTTCCAGGCCCTGCTGCACCTGCCGCGCGCCATGGTCCGCTCCGGCACGCCCTATGCGGCCTTCACCGAGCACCTGGAGACGGACGGCATCGCCCTGCAATCGCCTGTCTTGCAATCCCCGGACGAGGCCCAGCCGCACCAGGGCGACCCCGCCGTCACCGAATGCGCGCTGCCCGATGGACGGTACCTGGAACTGCGCCGTACCCCGGCCCTGGACGCCGGCTTCGTGCTGACCGTCACCGACATGACCAAGCGTGCGCAGGCCGAGGCGGTGCTGCGCGAATCGCAGAAGATGCAGGCCATCGGCCAACTGACGGGCGGCATCGCGCACGACTTCAACAACCTGCTGACCGTTATCCTCGGCAACTTGGAGTTGATGCGCACCACCCCGGACGCGACACCGCGCCTGCTGTCCCGGGTGGAGCGTGCGATCTGGGCCGCGCAGCGCGGCGCCACGCTCACCAGCCAATTGCTGTCTTTCGCCCGCAAGCAGCCGCTGGCGCCGGCAGCGGTGAACCTGGCCGCCAATATGCCCGCCCTGGTGCCGCTGCTGCAGCGCACCCTGGGGGAGCACATCGACGTGCGCTACATCGAGCCCTCGGCGCTATGGCCCGCCCATGCCGACCCGGCGCAGTTGGAGAATGCCGTGCTAAACCTGGCGTTGAACGCCCGCGATGCCATGCCCGGCGGCGGCCGCCTGACGATCGAGATGGGCAACATGGCGATTGACGCCGACTACGCCGGCCAACACGCCGACTTCAACCCCGGCGACTACGTCGTGCTCGCGGTGTCCGACACCGGCCACGGCATGACCGCGGAGGTCGCCGCCCGGGTGTTCGAGCCGTTCTTCACCACCAAGCCTGACGGCAAGGGCACGGGGCTGGGCATGGCGATGGTGTTCGGCTTCGTCAAGCAGTCGGGCGGGCACGTCAAGATTTACTCCGAGCCGGGGCACGGCACCACGGTCCGCATCTACCTGCCGCGCGCCGCCACCACCCCGGCCATCGAGCGCCTTGAACTGCCGGCCGACCTGCCGCACGGCACCGCGACTATCCTGCTGGTGGAGGATGAGCCGGCGGTGCGGGAGATCGCCGTCGAGATCCTGCGCGGGCTGGGCTACCGCGTGCTGGACGCCGCGGATGGCGAGGAGGCGTTGCGCGTGTTCGGCGCCCAGGCCGCGGCGGTCGATCTGTTGCTGACCGACGTGGTGCTGCCCGGCCCGTTGCGCGGGCGCGACCTGGCCGAGCGCATCACCGCCGTCCGGCCGCACGTGCAGGTGCTGTTCATGTCCGGCTATACCGAGAACAGCATCGTGCATCATGGCCGGCTGGACCCCGGGGTGAACCTGATCAGCAAGCCGTTCAAGCGCGACCAGTTGGCGCGCAAGGTGGCGGAGGTGCTTCTGGGGCAGGGAACGGCAGCCGGAACGGCTGCTACGAACATCGTGCCGCTGAAGTCAAGGCGAAACGACTAGGTTGCGCCTTCCACAAAATAGTTGGGCAGCAGGCTAGTTTGCGTACGCTAGGATACGCCTAGATCAAGGTCACCGATCCGAAGCATCCCCGTCCACGGCGCCTCTGCCGCCTGGGGGAGGGAGGTCTCCCGGTCGCGGACGTTCTAGGAGACAAGCGTGCAAGCAGCGTGCGGCGAAGCGAGGCGTTTACAGGAATTGCATGACCTGCGAATCCTCGACACTCCGCGGGAGCGAGGCTTCGATCGTCTGGTGTGCATCGCCGCCCAGGTCTGCCGGATGCCGATCGCCGCGGTGTCGCTCCTGGACGCCGACCGTCAATGGTCCAAGGCCCTGGTCGGCCCGGGCTTCACCGGCCTGCCGCGGTCAGAAGCCATTTGCGCCCACGCGCTGCACGACCCGGCGCCATTGATCGTGGCCGACATGCGGGCTGATTCACGGTTCCAGGACCATCCGCTGGTGACTGGGTCACCCTGGCTCCGCTTCTATGCCGGCGTGCCGCTGGCCGCGCCGGGCGGCGCGCTGATCGGCACGTTCTGCGTCCTCGACACGTTGCCGCGCATGCTGACCGAAATGCAGGAATGGGTGCTGACGACGCTGGCCGGGGAGGTGTCGGCCCTGATTGCGGCACGCAACCCGCCGATGGACGGCGAGGGGGTCGTGTATTCCCCCTGGCTGGACAGCTAACCTTCAGGCGCATAACCGTCGGGCGGGATGGCGGGGTTAGACGGTGCGGCGCATGGTTCTGGTCGCGTTCTTGGTCCTGGCGCTCGTGCTGGCTGGCATTGCGGCCTGGCTTTATACCCCGGACAAGCCCCGTGCGGCGCTGGAGGCGGAATATGCCGCCCCGCCGTCCGTGTTCGTGCAGGCCGCGGGTCTTCGGATGCATGTCCGCCACACTGGTCCCCGCATCGCGCCGGCGATCCTGCTGCTGCATGGCTTCGGCGCCAGCCTGCAGACCTGGGACGCCTGGGCTGCCCGGCTGGAGACGGACTTCCGCGTCATCCGGCTCGACCTGCCCGGGTTCGGCCTGACCGGGCCGGATCAGGTGACCAACCCCGAAGGGGACTACACCGATGCGCGCGCCATGGTGGTGCTGGCCGCGCTGATGGATCAGCTAGGGGTGCAGCGCGCGATCCTGGCCGGGCACTCGATGGGCGGGCGGATTGCCTGGACCTTCGCCGCCCAGCATCCGGAGCGGGTGGACCGCCTGGTGCTGCTGGCGCCCGATGGCTTCGCCAGCGCCGGGTTCGCCTATGGCGTAGCCCCGAAGATCCCGCTGCTGCTGCGTGCGCTGCCCTATGTCCTGCCCACGGCCCTGCTGCGCCCGACGCTGGCGGCGGCCTATGCCAACCCGGCGATGGTGACGGACGACCTGGTGCGCCGCTACCGCGACATGCTGCTGGCGCCGGGCGTGCGCAGGGCCATCGTCGTGCGGACCGGCCAGCAGGTGCTGGTCGATCCGGTGCCGCTGCTGCGCCGCATCCAGGCGCCGACCCTGCTGCTGTGGGGGCAGCAGGACGCCATGATCCCGGCCGCCAACGCCGCCGACTACCAGGCGGCGATCCCGGGCGCCCGGCTGACCGTGTTCCCAGGCGTCGGCCACCTGCTGCACGAGGAAGCGCCGGACGCCTCGGCGCAAGCGTTGCGGGCGTTCCTGGCCGACGGGCGCTGAGGCCGCAAGCGGGACTGCGGCACCGTCGCCTGGCCTGAACCCCATCCCGCATGCGGGAGGGGAAACACATCAGGGCCGCTACAGGCTGGGAGCGGCGTCCGGGCCGCGTTGGCCGGGGTGGGGACCACGCGGCGGCGGGGCCTGCACCGGCTGCAGCGCCTCCCGCGTTGCGCCGATGCCGCGCACCATGACCACCCGGCCCAAGGCCGAGGTGACCGCAGGTCCCTGCGCCACCACCGCCTGGCCCGGCTGCAGCATGGCCGCCAGCCGGGTGGCCTCCGGAGGCGGCAGGCGCAGGGCGGTGCCATCCTCCAGCATCGCGCCGTTCAGCTCGCCGCGGGGTCCGTGCAGGGCGATCAGCACCTTGCCGGACACCTCGCCAATTACAGCGGGGCCAACCACAGCGGGGCCAACCAGGGCGGGCGGAGCGCCTGGGCCACGATCCGGGCCGGGCCCACCGCGGCCCTCGGGACCGGTATCGACGACGGACTGCCCATTGGCGTCACCGGTCACCGACATCGCCGCCACCATCGGCACCGCCGCCGCCCGCAGCCCGCGCACCGTAACGGCGTCGCCCACCTTTACCGCCGCGGCAAGCTGCGCCGACAAGTGCGGCGGCAGGTGGACCTCCGTGCCGTCTGCTAGCACGAAGCCGTCCACCTCGCCCCGCGGGGTCAGGGTGAAGAACCGAACGGTCCCATGCGTCGCCGGCAACTGGCTGAGATCGAACGCAGGCTGTGGCTGTGCCGGGACGGGGGCTGGAGCAGCAGACGCGGGCCCGGCGGGTGACGCGGACTGCGCCACCACCTCTCCAGCCAGCCCCGATGCGGCGGCTGCCGCAAGCAAGATCAGCGCAAATTTCTTACTCATGGCATCATCTCCAATATCCGCCCTGCATTCAGGGTGGATACCGCCAATATCGCAAGGAGCATGCCAAGGCTGGCAGGGCCATGGTGCTGGAAATCAGCCTGGCATTTCGTTTACCGCGTCGCATTTCCGGACAGCCTATGTCGGCTTTCACGACGTGCCGACTTGCGGCTCGTCCAGGCCATAGCGCTTCATCTTCTCCCATAGCAGTTGGCGATGGATGCCCAGGCGTCGTGCCGCCTCGGTCCGGTTGCCGCCGCTGGCCGCCAACGCTTGGCGGATCATGTCCGCCTCCAGCCCGGCAACGGCGGCCGGCAGGCTCGCCGGCTCGACCGGCGCAGCGGGCCGTGGGGGCGGGGCGGCCAGGAATGCCAGGTCCGCGGCCTCGATCACCTGGCTGCGGGCCAGGGCGGCGGCGCGCAGCACGGCGTTGCGCAGCTCCCGCACGTTGCCGGGCCAGGGCTGCGATCGCAGCAGCGCGGCGCCGGCCGGGGACAGGCGGCGGGCGCCGGGCAGGGCGCGCAGGAAGTGCTCCGCCAACGGCACGATGTCGGCGGTGCGGTCGCGCAGCGGCGGCAGCGCGATGGGAATGACGTGCAGGCGGTAGAACAAGTCGGCGCGGAACCGCCCCGCCTCCACCAGCGCCGGCAGGTCGCGGTGGGTAGCGGCGACGACCCGGACATCCACCGCTTCCGGCCGGCCGCCGACCGGGGTCACGACGCGCTCCTGCAGCACGCGCAATATCTTGGCCTGCATGGCGGCGTCCATGTCGCCGATCTCGTCCAGCAGCAGGGTGCCGCCGGCGGCCTCGCGGAACCGGCCGGGCTGCGCGCGCACGGCGCCGGTGAAGGCCCCGGCTGTGTGGCCAAACAGCTCGCTCTCCAGCAGCTCCGCCGGGATTGCGGCGCAGTTGACGCTGATGAAGGGCCGCCCGGCGCGGGGGCCGTGCTCGTGCAGGGCGCGGGCAACCAGTTCCTTGCCGGTGCCGGTCTCCCCCGTCACCAGCACCGTCGCGTCGGAGGCCGCCGCCATGCCGATCAGCTTCTGCACGGCGCGTATGGCCGGGCTGGCGCCGACCAAGGGGCCGTCCTCGACCGGCGCGGCGGCCGGGGCGGGCGGGATCGCCGGGCGCAGCGCGCGGGCCAGCACGTCGGCGACATCGGCGCGGCCGAGCGGCTTGGTTAGATGGTCGAACGCGCCCTGCCGCATCGCCTCGATGGTGTTGGCGCCGCTGGCATAGGCGGTCAGCACCACGACCGGCGGCGCGGCGGCGGAGGCGCGCAGGCGGCGCAGCACCTCCATGCCGTCCAGGCCCGGCATCCGTAGGTCCAGGAACACCAGCGCCGGGCGCGATGCCTGCGCCAGGGCAAGGCCAGCCTCGCCGTCCACAGCTTGCACCACCTGGTGTCCAAGGTCGTGCAGGGTCTCGGCCAGGCCCTCGCGAAAGGCGGTATCGTCGTCGATCAGCAGCAGGCAACTCATGGCTCGGCATCCCGGAAGGTCAGGGTGAAAATGGCGCCGGGGTGCCCCGGGCAATAGGCCGCGGTGCCGCCATGGGCGGCGGCGATCTCCCGCACGATCGACAGGCCCAGCCCGGTGCCGTCGGCGCGGGCGGTGACGAACGGCTCGAACAGGTGCTGCGCCACCGCGGGCGGCAGGCCGGGCCCGTCATCCGCAACCGTAAGGTGCAGCGCCGCATCCGCCATCGCCGCGAGCTGCACCCGGCCGCCCGGGGGCAGGCTTTGCAAGGCATTCAGCACCAGGTTGTCCAGCGCGCGGCGCACCCGGTCGGGATCAACGGACCAGCGCAGCGGCGGACACGGCGCCACGTCGAGCGCAATCCCCCGCGCCGCCGCCGTTTCCCGGTGGAACTCCGCCACCGACGCCAGCAGCGCCGGGATGTCGGTGTCCCGCCGCTGCGGGGCGGCCGTATGGGTCAGGGTCAGCAGGTCGCGCAGCAGGGCGTCCAGCCGAGCGACCTGGGCCAGCACCATGTGCAGCGCCGCCTGCCGACGGGCGTCATCGCCCAGCAACGCGTTCTCGGCGCGCAGGCGCATGGCGGCGATGGGGTTGCGGATCTCGTGCGCGACGCCGGCCGCTACCCGGCCCAGCGCGGCGAGGCGCTCGGACTGCGCCACCTGGGCCTGCAGCCGCCCGGCCTCCGTCCGCAGGGCGCGGAGCTGCGCGGTCGCGGCGTTCAGGCTGCCGACGATGCGGTCCAGCTCGCGCTCTCCGGTGGGCGCCAGGGGAGGCAGGTCCAGGCCGGCGTGCCGGGCCAGGCTGCGCTCGATGCCGGCCAGCTTGCGCGACCAGGTGAGCAGCAGGTGCGTCGTCCACGCCGCCGACGCCAGCACGGACAGGCCCAGCACGCCCAAGCCGCCCAGCAGCCGCGTCAGGCCGGCGCCCTCCCCGGTGAACACCCGGGTC
>CAXTFY010000144.1:0-11593 GCA_964243265.1 uncultured Acetobacteraceae bacterium
GCCGCATTAGCTGGCCGCCCAGGCAAATGCGTGGCCGGACTGCCCGGCCGGGCTGACAGGGGTGCAGACGCTGGTGCCGGTGATGCTGGATCACGTTGCGGCGGGCCGGCTGAGCCTGGGGCGCATGGTGGACCTGATGTGCGCCGGGCCGGCGCGGGTGTATGGCGCGGTCGGCAAGGGCCGGCTGGCGGTGGGCTACGACGCCGACTTCACCCTGGTGGACCTGCGGCGGCGGCGGGTGATCGAGGATGCTTGGATCGCCTCGCCCTGCGGCTGGACGCCGTTCAACGGCATGAAGGTGACAGGGTGGCCCGTCGCCACCATCGTGCGCGGCAACGTCGTGATGCGCGATGACGAGGTGCTGGGGCGTCCGGTGGGACGGCTGGTGCGCTTCCGCGGCTGACCGGGCGCGCAGGCTGATGCCGATGGCTCTCGACCCTGACTGGTCCGGTCCCGGGCTTCCCTGTCATGCCAACGGCCCTCCGCTCTGACCTTTACGGTGCTGCACCCAATCCGCAACCGTCATTGCGAGCCGGCTTCGGCGCGGCATAGAGAGAGGCATGAACTGCGCTCCGGTCTGGCAGCCCCTGGATTGCCGCGTCGCAAGCGCTCCTCGCAATGACAGGTGGGGCAATGACAGGTGGGGACAGGGGCAGAACGGTCATCGCAAAGGGCCGCCGGTATCATTGCGAGGCGGCTTCGGCGCCGAACGGATGCCACGGCAAGGACCTATGCGGGAAGCTTACAGATTGCCGGACGTATCGTGCACGCCAGGGGGCGGACCATGAGCGGTCGGGGGAGCGCCAGGGACCGGACATGGGGCGGTAAATCGCAGCGCTGGCCGTAAAGAATTATGCAGCCGCTTCCGTTCCGGCGGGCGTCACCGGCACAGGCACAGGCAGGCCCAGTTTCCACACCGTTCCACCGTTGAAGTGGGTATCCAGGCTGCCGCCGATCCGCTCCACCAGCCGTCTGACCAGGCTCAATCCGTTCCGCGAGGTGCCTGGCGGAACCGGGAAGCCTGCCCCGTCATCCCGGACCGTGAGCACCGCGGTGTCGGGACCAGAACGGGCCAGGGTTACGGTGATCGTGCCTCCGCGGTCCGGAAAGGCGTGGTCGTAGCTGTTGGTCACCAGCTCCGCGACTGCCATTCCCACCGCCGAGACCTCGTCGACGCCGAGCATGACCGGCTCCGCCTGGTAGACGATGTGCACGGGATGCGTATGCTCGGCCTGTATGGTGGGCAGGCTGAGGCACAGCGCGTGGAGGTAGCCGGCCAGGTCCACCGTCCCGCTCAGCCCGACGCCGAGCAGGCTGTCATAGACCTGCGCCAGCGTGGTCACGCGGCGCACGATCAGGTCGATCCCGTCCCGCGCGACGCCGCTCGCCGTGCCGCGGGCATATCTGTCCAACATGCTGGTGATCATCTGCAGGTTGTTCCTGACCCGGTGCTGCAGCTCCTCCGCCAACAGGTTCTTGGCGGCCAGTGCGGCCTGTAGCGCCTTGACCCGGGTTGCCGTGGCGACGGCCTCGGCGAGCACATTGGCGAAGCCGGTCAGAAAGGTGATGTCGTGCACGTCATACTGGTGCTGCAAGGGGCTATCGACTTCCAGCACGCCATAGGGTGGCCCCTCGAAGCCGGCGATGACGACATCCACGGTCGAAATGATGCCATGTTCCTCGTAGAAGGCTGGCAGGATCAGATTGTTGCCTTCATTGATGTTCCGGATGATGACTGGCTCTCCGGTGATGTAGGCACGCCCTTGCGGCGAGGTCTCATCGGCCTGCGACACCACCCGGCCGACGACGCCGGGCTTCCAGCCCCATCCGGCCTCGATGAGAAGGTCGTTTTCCGCAGCGCGGTGGCGGCAGACCTTGCAGAACGGCACATCGAGGGAGGCGGCGCAGATGCGTGCTGCTTCGGTCAGGACCTTGAGCAGGTCAGGTTCACGGAAGGCGAAGCTCCCGAAGGTTGCCAGGGCAGCCTGCTGCCGAAGCAGCTTCCCGACGGTGTGATTGCTGCTGATATCGGACATTCCACTGTAACCTACCAGGGTGAAGGCTTAGCCTTCATAGATGAAATCATACAATATCCGACAATCCTTGTACCGTTCAAAGTACTGCGGCGAACAATTCCTAATGGCTTTTCAGATATATCGCAACGAGCCTGTGAAGACCCCGTCATAGCGCGTGAACGGCGCTGTGACTTCTTCCGGTAAGGGACTCGTGCGGCACCCTCGTACAGCAGCGGTGTGCGGGCATGGCCGCATGCTGAGGCGCTGCTATTCCAGTGGGCTATGCACTGGGCCTTTCGGGTCCAGCCTTGCTGCGTCCAGCGTACCCGGGCCGTTTCCAGGGCTGCCCAAGGTGTGCACGAGCCTGTAGCCTGGGTGCCCAGAAGTCGGCGCGCACCCGCGCACGGTTCAGGCCGGAACCCCGCTTGCCCCAATGTGCAGGAACCCCGCGGGCATCCCTGCCGGGGCGCGGGGGTCGTCCTGGCCTCGTGCAACCCGGCCAGGTCGGCCCCGTTCCCTCAAAAACCATCCGGAGCCTTACGATGAGCGATGATGATCTGCCGGTCTCCAAGGGCCTCGACCCCGTGCGACGCAGCCTGGTGCTGGGTGGAGGCGTCGCGGCTGGCGTTGCCATGGCTGCAGGCGCGGCGGCGCAGACCCGTACCGATGCGCGCCCCGATGGCGGGCCGCAACGGCTGGACGGGCAACCGATGCCGGAGCCGCCGGCGGGCAAGTCGGCCGGACCGGTGACGCCCGGCCGCGGCACGATGCTGACGGGCAAGGTGGCCGTGGTGACGGGCGGTGCCCGCGGCATCGGCCGGGCCATTGCGGTGGAGTTCGCGGCCAACGGCGCCGACGTCGTGATCCTCGACATCGCCGCCCCGGTCAGCCCGGCGTCCGACGCCGAACCCGCGACGATGGACGACATGGCCGAGACCGTGCGCCAGGTGCAGGGCTACGGCCGCCGCGCCGTGGCGATCCGCGCCGACATCCGCGACATCGCCGCCCTGCGCGCCGCCGCCGAGCAGGTGCAGCGGGAGTTCGGCCGCCTCGACATTGTCGTTGCCAATGCCGCGATCCAGCGGTGGAAGCCGCTGTTGCAAATGGAGGACACCGACTGGGCCGACGTGATCGACAACAACCTGAATGGCACTGCCAACACCGTCCGCGCCTTTGCGCCGGCGATGGTGGCGCAACGGCACGGACGGCTGATCCTGGTATCGTCGATGCAGGGCAAGCACGGCACCAAGGACGGCAGCAGCTACTCGGCGTCCAAGTGGGGCATCCTGGGCCTGATGAAGTCGGCGGCGATGGAGCTTGGGCAATACAACATCACGGTGAACGCGCTGATCCCCGGCCTGGTCGATACGCCGCTGACCCGGTATAGGACGCGGCTGGTCGAGACCATGGCCGAAACCGGCCGTACCCCGCCGGAGAACCCGACGCCGCAACAGGCCTGGGACGTGCGTGCGCCGACTGTGCCGCTCAAGGTGGGCTGGCTGCAACCGGACGACATTTCCCCGGCGGCGGTGTTCCTGGCGTCCGATGCGGCGGCGATGGTGACCGGTGCGGAGTACGAGGTCACCGGCGGCGATAGCGCGAAGGACGTGTAGCTTTCACAGGGGGGACTGGCAGGTCCGCGTCTGATCCCACATGCATGTCGGGTGGGCGAGGTGCGGTTTCAGACGTGGCGCTTCGTTTGGGGCCTCCCTTATATAGGGCATGACGCGAACGACATGCATGACCCACCTCGGGGTGTTGCTGGCGCTGCTGGGATCCTCGGCTGCGCCAGTGTTGGCCACGGAAAGCCAGGCAGTCCGCACCCCGCACGTAACAGCGACCCTGGTGTCCGACACGGATGCTGTTCAGCCCGGCCAGGCGTTGCATGTGGGGCTGCGGCTGCGGATGGTGCCGGGCTGGCACACGTATTGGCAGAACCCCGGCGACGCCGGCGTGCCGCCGGAGCTGACCCTGACGCTGCCGCCCGGGGCCAAGGCGGGCGACGTCGAGTGGCCGACCCCCTTGCGGCAGCCTGAAGGTCCCGTGATGACCTACGGCTACACTGGCGAAGTGTTGCTGCCCGTCGCAGTGACCGCCGGCTCCGGCTCGCTGCACATTGAGGCAGCGGCCACCTGGCTAGTGTGTGAAAAGGTCTGCGTGCCGGAGGAGGGGACGTTCACCCTGGACCTTCCAGCCGGGACGCCGGCGCCCTCCGCCGAGACGCCGCTGTTCGCCGCCGCCGCCGTGCGCCTGCCGCGTCCATCGCCGTTCGAGGCGCGGGTGACGCCGGGCGGGGTGCTGTCGCTGCGCGGCACTGGCCTGTCGTCGGCGACGGTGCGGGATGCCTGGTTCCTCCCCGCAGCCTGGGGCGCGGTGGAGCAGGCCGCGCCGCAGCGCGTGTCCGTCCGTGACGGCGAGGTCAGCCTGGCGTTGCAGCCGGGCCAGTCTTTCTCCGCCGGGTCCGGCCTGACGGGTACGGTGGTGCTGCGCGACCCCGGCGGGCAGGAGAGCTTCCTCGCCATCGACGCCAAGCCTGGCCCATCCGCACCGGCTGCGACCCCGGTGCCGCTGGTGCGGACCCTGTTGCTGGCGCTGGCGGGCGGCCTGATCCTGAACCTGATGCCGTGCGTGTTCCCCGTGCTGGCGATGAAGGCGATGGCGATGGCGCGGATGTCCGGCGCGGCGTCGGGGCATGTGCGCGGCCATGCCCTGTCCTATACACTGGGCGTGCTGGTGGCGTTCGGCACCCTGGGAGGCGTGCTGCTGGGGCTGCGGGCGGCGGGGGGAGCGGCGGGATGGGGGTTCCAATTCCAGTCGCCCGCGTTCGTGGCGGTGATGGCGTGGGTGCTGTTCGGCGTGGGGTTGAACCTGTCGGGCGTGTTCGATGTCGGCGGGCGGCTGGCCGGGGCCGGACAGGGGCTGGCGTCGCGCGGCGGCCATGCCGGCAGTTTCGCCACGGGCGCGCTGGCGGTGCTGGTGGCGACGCCCTGCACGGCGCCATTCATGGGGGCGGCCATCGCGGCGGCCCTGGCGGCGCCAGCGGCGGTGACGGTTCTGGTGTTCCTGGCGATGGGCCTGGGCCTGGCGATGCCCTATCTGCTGCTGGCCTTCGTGCCCGGCGCGGCGCGGCTGCTGCCCCGGCCCGGCCGTTGGATGGACGTGCTGCGGGGCGCGCTGGCGTTCCCGATGTATGGTGCCGCGGTTTGGCTGCTGTGGGTCATCAGCCAGCAGTCTGGTCCCGATGGCGTGCTCGCGGCCGGGGCTGGGCTGTTGCTGGTGGGCTTCGCGGCGTGGGCGTTCGGCTTGGCGCAGAGGGCGGACGGGCGCTGGCTGGGCCGCGGCGTTGCGTTGGCCGCGTTGGCGCTGGCCGCCGTGCTGCTGCCCGGCCTGGCCCCGGCGCCCACTGCGCAGGCCGTGGCGCAGTCCGAAGGGGCCGAGCCGTTCACCGCCGCCCGCCTGGCGAGCCTGCGCGCGCAGAACCGCCCGGTGTTCGTCAACATGACGGCCGCGTGGTGCGTGTCCTGCCTGGTGAACGAGCGTGTCGCGCTGTCCCCGGCAGCGGTCCGCGACGCCTTCGCCGCGCATGGCGTCGCGTACTTGAAGGGCGATTGGACCCGCGGCGACCCGGAGATCACCGCCTACCTGCGCGACTACGACCGGGACGGCGTGCCGCTGTATGTGTTCTATCCGCCTGGGGACGGCGCGCCGACGGTGCTGCCGCAGATCCTGACGCAGGGCGAGGTGCTGGACCAACTCAACAAGGCCGGAAGCTAGGAGAGACCGCCCGATGACGATACCCCGCCGAACCCTCATCACTGCCGTCGCCGGCCTTGGCCTGGTCCCATCGGCGTTGTGCGCCGCCCCGCGCATCGGTGCGCCTGCCCCGGACTTCAGCGGCACTGACAGCAACGGCCAAACGGTTCGCCTGTCGGCGCTGCGGGGCCGTGTGGTCGTGCTGGAATGGACCAACGACGGGTGCCCGTTCGTGCAGAAATGGTACCGGACCGGCGCGATGCAGGCGTTGCAGCGGGACGCCGCCGGGCTGGGTGCGGTGTGGCTGTCGGTCATCAGCTCTGCCCCCGGCGAGCAGGGCGATGTGGATGGACCCCGTGCGAATGAACTGACGCGCACCCGCAACGCTGTGCCGGCGCGGGTGCTGCTCGATCCGTCCGGCGCCATTGGCCGCCTGTATGACGCGCAGACCACGCCGCACATCTTCATCATCGGCGAGGACGGGATGCTCGGCTACATGGGCGGGGCGGACAGCATTGCGTCCACGCGGGATGCGGACCTGGCGCGCGCCACGCCGTATGCCCGCGATGCGCTGACCGCCATTGCGGCTGGGCGTCCGGCACCGGTCGCAGTAACGCGCCCCTATGGATGCACGGTGAAGTACGCCGCCTAGGTTGCGCCAGGCGCCCCAAGGTTCTGCTGCTCCACAGGAGGCGGGGCAGGGGCGGTGGTTGCATCCTGCAGCCAGGCCTTGAGGGACCGGCGCACCTGGAACTCGAACTCGACGTTCATGTCGTCCATCATGGACCGGGTCATGTTATACAGCGCGGCGCGCAGGCCGCCGCGGGACCCATCGGACAGGCGCGATACCCGCGCCTCGGCAAAGGCAACGCGGCCGCCGCCCGGGTCCAGGATGTCGAGGTGGACGGCCATCACCCCTTGCAGCCCGCCGCTGCCTTGCACGATCTGCGCCGCGTCGATGTGGAACACCGCACGCCCAGTTGTCCCCCCTGCGCCGATGCGGTCCAGCGCCATCTGCCGCAACGCCGGGCCGGGCGCCGCCGGGTTCTGCGCGTCCAGCGGACCCGGCGGCGGCGGCTCGCCAACGTCCACCGCGCCGACGTTCAGCCGCAACGGCGTCAGGTAGTTATAATGCAGTGCCGGGAAGTCCTGCCGCGCGTCCTCGTCGCCGGAGCAGGCCGCCAGCGTCACCGGCAACAGCAGCGCCATGCGGCGGGGCAGCTTCATGCTATCCGCCCTCGGCCTTGCCGCCGTCGGATTGGCCGCCGCTTGACTGGCCGCCGCTTGACTGGCCATTGACCTCGCCGCGGTTGAACCGGAAGTCGAGGTTGCAGAACTCGCAGGTCATCACGATGTCGCCCTCCACGGCCATGTGGTCCAGGTCGTCGGTCGGAAATGTCTCCAGGATGCCGGACAGCCGGGCGCGGGAGCAGCGGCAGCCGTAGGCCAGGGCGCGGTTGCGGTCAGCGGCCACGCCCTCGGTGCCGAATAGGTTGTAGAGCAGGCGGTCCGGCGGCAGGGCGTCGTCGAGCAGCTCGGACTCCCTCAGGGTGGCGGCCAGGGCAGTGGCGGTGCGCCAGCTTTCGGCCTGGGCGTCGCTGTCCATCTCGGGGTCGAGGCCGCCCTCGCGCGCCACCCGCTCCAGGATCAGGGCGCCGGCCCGCCAGCCGAACTCGGTGCGGGCACAGGCCAGGCGGACGGTGCACTGGAGCTGCTCGCTGGTCTCGAAGTAGTGCAGCGCCATGTCGGCCAGGGTCTCGCCCTCGATGGAGACGATGCCCTGGTGCCGCTCGCGGTCGGGTCCCTGGTCCACGCTGAACGCCAGGTAGCCGTGGCCTAGCAAGGTGGCAGCGGTCGGGGCCGGGCCGGCGTCCAGCAACGTCGCCAGCTTGTCGGCGTCGGCCCGGGCGTAGCCGCGCAGGGCACCGGATTCGGTGCAGTCGGCCAGCAGCATCGGCAGCGCGCCGTCGCCCTTGGCCTGCAAGCTGAACGATCCCCGGAACTTCAGCGCCGTCGCCAGCGCGGCGGTCAGCGCCAGGGCCTGGCCGGTGAGGGCAGTGACGACGTCGTGGTTCTGGTGCCGGGTCAGCAGGGCGTCGGCGAGCGGGCCGAGGCGCACCAGCCGGCCGCGGACGGGACGGCCGGGCAGGTAGAACGGGGTGATGCCGCGGGGGACCACGATGTCGGGCACGTCGGGGCGGGTGCTGTCCAGGAAGGCGGGGGTCGATGTCATGCCCCCAACATAGGGATCAGCCCTGCAGAGGTGAACCTGTCCGATGCTCGGCGGGTGCCGTACAATCCTGCAACAGGAGGCGCGGCATGGCCCGGCGTTGGATATTGGTGGCCGCGGTCTCGCTGGCGCGCGTTGCCTTCGGCTACCAGTTCCAGACCCTTGCCAGCCTGGGGCCGGAGCTGCTCGAGCGATTCGGCCTGGGATACGCATCGCTCGGCGGGCTGATCGGCCTGTATATGGCGCCGGGCGTCCTGGTAGCGTTGCCCGGCGGCTTGCTGGGGCGCCGGTATGGCGAGGGCTTGGTGGTCGGCAGCGGGCTGGCGCTGATGGGGTTGGGCAGCCTGGTGTCGGGGCTGGCCGCGGGCACTGGGCAGATCGGCGCCGGGCGGGTGCTGGCGGGCTGCGGCGCGGTGATGCTGGTGGTGATGCAGGGCAAGATGGTCAGCGACCGCTTCCCGGACCGCTGGTTCATGCCGGTGATGGGGCTGGTGGTCGGGGCCTTCCCAGTCGGCGTCGGGCTGGTGGGGCTGACGCATGGCCCGCTGGTCCGCGCCTTCGGCTGGCCGGGGCTGTTCCTGTGCGGGACGGCGATTGCGGTGCTGGCACTGCTGTTGTTCCTGCTGGGGTGCGAGCGGACCGCCGTGCCTGCCGGCTCGGCTTGGGCGCTGCCGTCGCGGCGGGAGTGCGGGCTGGTGGTGGTCGCCGGGGTGATCTGGACCAGCTACAATGCCGGGTACTATGGGTTCCTGTCGTACATGCCATCGTACTTGGCCGTGCGGGGCCATTCGCCGGGGATGCTGGCGCTGGTGCTGACGGTGGCGACGTGGACCAACCTGCCGTCCACGGTGCTGGGCGGGGCGCTGGCGGCGCGGTTCGGCAATGCGCCGGTGTTCTATACCGGGACGATCGCCGGGATCGTCGCCGTCGCCGGGCCGGCGGTGCTGGATTGGCCGCTGCTGTGGAGCCTGCTGTTCGGCACCGCGGCGTCGCTGCATGCGGGGGTGATCATCGGGATCGGCACGCTGTCGGCGCGGCCGAAGAACCGGGCGGTGGGGATGGGGCTGTTCTATACGACCTACTATGCCGGGGGTGCGCTGCTGCCGGTGCTGTGCGGGCGGGCGGCCGACCTGGCGGGCGATCCCGCCGGGGCGCTGGTAGCGGCTGCGACGCTGTCGGGCGTGGCGATCCCGGCCTTCCGGCTGCACGGGTTCCTGTCGCGGCGGACGGCGTGATCCGGGCGGTGTTGCCCGGCGATGCCGAGGTGGTGGCGGCGCTGATCCGCCTGGCGTTCTCGGCGATCCCGGTCCGACTTGAGCCGCCGCCCAGCGCCTTGCAGGAGACCGGCAAGGCGGTCCGCGCACACCTGCACGCGGGCGGGGGCGCCTTGGTGGAGGGGCCTGTCGCTTGCGTGCTGTGGTCGGAGTGCGATGGCGGCCTGTACGTCAGCCGCCTGTCCGTGCATCCCAGCCGGCGAGGCCAGGGCCTGGCGACCGCCCTGATGCAGGCGGCCGAGGGCGAGGCGCGCCGCCGCGGCCTGCCGCGCCTGCACCTGGGGGTCCGGCTGGCGTTGCTGGACAACCGCCGGCTGTTTGCGCGGTTTGGCTTTACGGAGACGCGGCTGCGCACCCATGACGGCTGTGCCGCGCCGACTTGGACGGAGGCGGAACGCTGGCTTGCAGCCTAGCCTGCCCGGCTGCGAGCCTAGCCTAGCTACTGCTCCCTCCCCCTCCGGGAGAGGGCCGGGGTGAGGGAAGCGGCCAGGGCCGAACTTTGACGGCTTGGAGGCAAGCTCCGTTCGTCCCGCTTAGGGTTGCATCCTCTCGGCCTCCCTTACCCCGGCCCTTTCCCGGAGGGAGAGGGAGCAGCAGGATGGCAGCGGCTTCGAGCTGCATGCGTCAACCCAGCACGTTTGGCGATGGAGAGCCGGCCGTTAGCTGTCCTCGCCGATCTCCGCCTCAAGCGCCCCCAATGCGCTGTCCAATTGCGCGCGCACCGCCTTGTCTACGCCGGCTATTGCCAAGGCGCGGTCCAACTCGGCACGGCAGCCACCAAATTCCTCGCCTAGCATGTCGGAGGGCGCGGCTTTGGCCTTCTCACGGCCCAGGCAACCAAGGTACCGCTCCCGGGCCGCACCGACCTCCGCCCCGTGCGGCAGCTTGGCGAACAACTCGTCCAGCCGCGCATCCACCCAGCCTGGCGTCGCCGCAATCTCCTCCGTCACGACGCAATGCCTTCCATTATCGTCACGATGCGATGCCCTGCATCGTCATCACGATGCGATACCCGCCGTCATCGTGCCGCCCCGAGCGACCAGGCCAGAATGCCCTTCTGCGCATGCAGCCGGTTCTCCGCGCCGTCGAACACCACGGATTGCGGGCCGTCGATGACCTCCGCCATGACCTCCTCGCCCCGGTGCGCCGGCAGGCAGTGCATGAAGATCGCGTCCGGCGCAGCCCGCGCCATCAGGGCCGGGGTGACGCAATAGGGTGCCAGCAGGTTATGCCGCCGCTCGTTCGGGTCGTCCGCCATGCTAACCCAGCAGTCCGTGACCACGCAGGCGGCGTCGCGCACGGCTTCGGCCGGGTCGTCGGTGACCTCGATCCGGGCACCCTGGGCGCGTGCCCAGTCCAGCAGGTGCCCGGGCGGGCGGCGCAGCTCCGGCGCGGCGATGCGCAGGGTGAAGCCGAAGCGCACCGCCGCCTCGATCCAACTGCACGCGACGTTGTTACCGTCGCCACACCAGGCCACCACACGGCCGGCGATGGGGCCTCGGTGCTGCTCGAACGTCATCACGTCGGCCATCAACTGGCAGGGGTGGCTACGGTCGGTCAGGCCGTTGATCACCGGGACCGTCGCGTGCCCGGCCATCTCGTGCAGCTTTGCGGCATCGCTGGTCCGCAGCATGATGGCGTCCACGTAGCGGGACAGCACGCGGGCGGTGTCGGCGACCGTCTCCCCCCGGCCAATCTGCATGTCGGCGGCGGACAGAGTGAGTACGTCGCCGCCCAGTTGCCGCATCGCCACCTCGAAGCTGACGCGGGTGCGGGTGCTCGGCTTCTCGAAGATCATCGCCAGCGTCTTGCCGGTGAACGGGCGCGAGGTGTGCTTCCCCGCGTCCTTGTACCCGCTGGCCACGTCCAGCATCTGCCGCAACGTCGCGCCGTCGAAGTCGCGCAGGTCGAGGAAGTGCCGGGGAGGGGCGTCGCCCTCCCCGAACAGCGTTGTCGCCGTGGACCGGCGGAGCGCCCCGCTCACTTCGCCGCCGCTGCCATGGGGGTTGGCAGGCAACGGCGGGTGCCGCGGCGGATCATCTCCACCGCGGTGTCCACGTCGGCGTCGGTCAGCACCAGGGGGGGCACCAGGCGCACCACGTTGTCCCCGGCGGCGACCGTCAGCAGGCCCTCCTCCATGAAGGCGGCCTGCAGGTCGCCGTTCGGCACCACTGCCTTCAGCCCCAGGATCAGCCCGGCGCCGCGCACGTCCTGCAACACGGAGGGGTAATCCGCCACGACCTGCTCCAGCGCAAACCACAGGCGTCGGGCCTTGCGGTCCACCTCGGCCAGGAAGCCCGGCGCCAGCACCACGTCCAGCA
>CAXTFY010000145.1:0-6292 GCA_964243265.1 uncultured Acetobacteraceae bacterium
TCAGCCGGCCCGCCGCAACGTGATCCAGCATCACCGGCACCAGCGTCTGCACCCCGGTCAACCCGGCCGGGCAATCGGGCCAGGGCTTCATCTTCGCGGCGCGGGCGTGCGGCGCGTGGTCCGACCCGATGGTGTCCGCCGTGCCGTCGCGCACCGCGGCCCAGGCTGCCTCCCAGTGGCGGCGCCCGCGGATCGGCGGGTTCATCACGCCCATGCCGCCGAGCTGCTCGTACACCTGCGGCGCCATCTGCGTCAGGTGGTTCACCAGCAGCTCCACCGTGGCGATGTCGCGGTAACCCGCCAAGTACTCCAGCTCCTGCGCCGTCGAGACATGCAGGATATGCGCAGGCCGCCCGGTCTTGCGCGCCAGCGCCATCAGGCGGCGGGTGCCCAGGAAGGCGCACTCCTCGTCCCGCCACTCCATATGGCTGCTATAGGGGTCGCCCAGCTTGAACATCGGCTTGCGCGCCTGCAGCCGGTACTCGTCCTCGCTATGGTAGGACACCCGGCGCCGGCCGTGGCGCATCACCTGCTCCAGCGACGCGTCGTCCTCGATCAGCAGGTCCCCGGTCGAGCTGCCGGCGAACACCTTCACGCCGCAGACGCCGCGCTCCTGCTCCAGCGCAGCCAGATCGGCGGTGTTGGCCTTCGTGGCGCCGACATACAGGCCCATGTCGCACCAGGCGTTCGCCTCGGCATACTCCTGCTTCCAGGCGACCTGGGCGGCGCCGGTGATGGCGGGCGCGGTGTTTGGCATGTCGAACACCGCCGCCAACCCGCCCAGCACGGCGGCGCGGGTGCCGGTCGGGATGGTCTCGATCGCGGGGTCGCCGGGGTCGCGCAGGTGGACATGCGGATCGATCAGGCCGGGCAGCACATGCAGCCCGGCGGCCTGCACCACCTGGTCCGCCGTAGCATCGCCGGGCACGCCCAGGGCGGCAATCCGGCCATCGCGCACCCCGGCATCGCCCACCTCCTCACCCCACGGCAGCACCAGCGTACCGCCCCGCAGCAGCAGGTCGAAGTGTTCGGGCATGGCGGCTCCTACTGGCTGAGGGTCTCGAACACATCCCCGGCCGGCGCATGGCCCAGGATGTGCGTCCGGTGCCACAGGGCATAGAACAGCAGCGTCCAAGCCGCAAAACCCTCATGCCGCCCCGACCCGGCGGCACGGAACAGCGCGGCAACCCGGCCAGGATCGGCGATCTCCGCCACACCCGGCTGCGCCGCGACCAGCGGCCCCAGCCGCGCCCCCTGCCCGGCAATCCAGGCGCCGACCGGAACCGTAAAGCCCTGCTTCGGCGCAAACGGCCGCGCCTCGGGCATGTACCGCGCCAGCCATTGCCGCAGCAGCCACTTGCCCCGGCCGTCGCGCACCTTCATCGCGTCCGGCAGGCGGAACCCGGCGGCGGTCACGGCGGGGTCCAGCAGCGGTGTCCGCCCCTCCACGCCATGCGCCATCAGGCAGCGGTCCAGCTTCAGCAGCAGGTCGTGCGGCAGCCAGTCCGCCACGTCGGTCGCCTGCGCCACCGCCAGCCGGGACCGGCCGGGCCGGGTGGCGCTGACCTCCGCCGCGGCCAGGCCGTCGCGCCAGCTCATCGGCCGGGTCCGCAGCACGTCCAGCGTGTCGAACGCGCCGCGGCTGCGCATGACGCGCCCGCCCTGCCACCAGGGCCGCATCGCGCTGCGGTAACGCCCATAGCCGCCGAACACCTCGTCCCCGCCCTCGCCGCACAGCACCACCTTCACGTCCTGCCGAGCGCGGCGGGCGAGGAACCAGCTCGGGATGATGGCGTAGTCGGCGGCCGGGTCGTCCATGCAGGCAACGATCTCCGGCAGGTGCCGCCAGACCATCGCCTCGGTGATCTCCAGCGTCTCATGGTGCGCCCCCGCGGCACGGGCGACGGCGGCGGCATGCTCGCGCTCGTCCGCGGCGCCCGGAGCGGCGAACCCGGCGGTGTAGGCGCGCACTGGCTGGCTGTTCAGCCGCGCCATCACCGTCAGCACGGCGGCGCTGTCCACGCCGCCGGACAGGAACATGCCGTACGGCACGTCGCTGCGCTGGTGCAGGTCGACGCTCTCCTCCAGCGCGCGGTCCAGGCGCGCGAGGGCGGCATCCTCGGTGATGGTCTCCGGCCCGCCTTCGGGCAGGGCGGCGGTGCGGGTGCGGTCCAGGATGTGGCCGTCGGCGACCTGCAGGGTCTCGCCGGGCAGCACGCGCTGGATGCCGGCGAAGATGGTCTCGGCGCCGGAGGTGAACTGCACCTGCAGCAACTCCTCCCGCGCCGCCGGGCGCAGCGTGCGCTGCACCAGCCCGGCGGCCAGCAGGGCCTGCGGCTCCGAGGCGAAGGCCAGGCCGCCCTCGACCTGCGCGATGTACAGCGGCTTGATGCCGAAGGGGTCGCGGGTCAGCGTCACGCTGCGCTGGGCGCGCTCGTGGATGGCGATGGCGTACATGCCGCGCAGGGGGGCCGCGTAGCCCACGCCGTCGCGCAGCCAGAGATGCAGCGGCGGCTCGCAATCGCTGCCGGTGGCGAAGCGGGTGCCGGGCAGCGTGTCGCGCAGCTCGCGATAGTTATAGACCTCGCCGTTGGCGACCAGCGCGGCCGGGCCGGCATATAGCGGCTGGTCGCCGCCGGCCACGTCGATGATCGCCAGGCGCGTGTGCACCAGCGCGGTGCGGCCCACCGTCGCGTGGCCGCCGCCATCGGGGCCGCGATGCGCCAGGGCACGGGCCAGCGCCGTCAGCACCGCCGGGTCGGGCGGCGGGCTGGCGGGCGACAGCACCAGGCCGGCGATGCCGCACATCAGGCGGCCAGCCGGGCCAGGGTGGTGCGCCAGCGGTGCACGACGGGGGCTGGCGCGTGCTCGGCCAGGTAGCAAGCGCGGCCTGCGGCGGCCAGGCGGGCAGCAAGCGCGGCGTCGGCCAGGACGGCGCCCAACGCATCGGCCAGCCGGCGCGGGTCCTCGCGCGGCGTCAGCAGGCCGGTGACGCCATCCTCGATCAGCTCGACCGGCCCGGCCGCGTCTGCAGCGACCACCGGGCATCCCGCCGAGAACGCCTCGATGACCACGTTGCCCAGCGGCTCATGCCGGCTGGGGCAGGCTAGCACGCCGGACGCGGCCAGCAACGCCGCCTGGTCGGTGCGCCACCCGAGCAGGTGGAAGCGGTCCGCCACGCCCTCCCGCCGCGCCAGCGCCAGCAGGGCCGCCCGTTCCGGCCCTTCCCCCGCGACCACGGCATGCACGCCGGGCAGCAGCGGCAGGGCGCGCACCAGGATGTCGAACGCCTTGTTGCGGTGGAGCCGGCCCAGCGCCAGCACGACCGCGCCCGGCGGCGCCGGCAAGGTGGCCGGTCTTGCACCCAGCAGGTCCGGCGCGAAGTTCGGCAGATGATGCACCCGCGCCGCCGGCCATCCCTGACCCGCAACCCACTGCACGATGCCGCGGGTATTGCCGATCAGGTGGTCGCACCGCCGGTAGTACTTCAGGTCGTAGTACCCGCCCAGGCGCCCAGCCAGTATCCAACCGCCGCGGGGGGTCAGCCGCGCCGCCCGGTTCATCCATGCGACCACGATGCCCGGCGCAAACCGCCGCAGCAAGGCCGACAGGCGCGGCCGGGTCAGCACATCCAGCGCCCCGCCGAAGCCGAGCTGCACCGGTTGCAAACCCCCGTCCATCAGCCGGTCGGCACGCGCGGCGTCGTGGCGGATCACCGGCAGCACGGTCTCCCCGGCATCGTGCAGGGCGGCGGTCAGGCGCTCGAAGAACAGCTCCGCCCCGCCCGCAGGCGCCCCGGCCATGACGTGCGCCATCCTCACAGCAGGGCCACCCTCACAACAGGGCCACTCTCACAACAGGGCCAGCGCGGCGGCGACGGCTGCGTCCACCGTCAGCCCGGCCATGGGTGCGGCGCCCACTGGACCCAGGGCCAGGACCGCGGCGGCGCGGCGTCCGGTCGGGCCATACTCGCTGGCCGGGGTCGGGCCGAACAGCCCGAGCGTCGGCGTGCCCGCGGCAGCAGCCAGGTGCATCAACCCGGAATCGTTGCCCACGAACAGCGCGCAGCGGGCCAGGCAGGCCGACGCCTCCGGCAGCGACAGCCGCCCGGTCAGGTCGACCGCCTCCGGCAGCGCCGCCAGCACCGGGGCCGCCAACGCCTGCTCCGCCGCGCCCGGCCCGGCGAACACCACGGGCCGCGCCCCCGGCAGCGCCTGGTCCCGGACGGCGTGGAACAGTGCGACGAACCGCTCCGGTGGCCACGCCTTGCCGGACCAGTTGGCCGTCGGCCCCAGCCCGATCAGCGGCGCATTGCCCGGCGGCAGCAGCGCGTCGGCTCGGGCCTGGTCCGCCGCATCGGTCCAACTGGCGGGCGGCGGCGGCGGCGCCAAGTGCAGTGCCCCGGCCAGGTGCAGCAGCTTGTGCCCGGCCTGCCGTCCGCCGCGCAGCACCGCACGGCGGCGGGCCGGCAACAGGAAGGCCAGCGCCGAGCCGCGCAGATCGACCACCAGGTCCCACGCCGTCCCAACCGTGCGCCGCCACAGCAGCAGCCAGTGCAGGTCGAACCGCCGCTTGTCCACGATCAGCGTGCGGTCGCGCCGGGGCATGCGGGCGAACACCCCGGCGGCCGCCGGGCCGCAGGCAATGGTGAAGCGGGCGTCCGGGTGCTGCTGCAACAGGTGGCTCAACAGGCCGGTCGAGAGGACCGCATCGCCGATCCGCGTCGCGGTGATGAACAGGATACGCATCTGCCGCCCCTGTAGCACGGGTTCCCGCCAAATGCGCAGCCAAGGGCGCCTGCTTAAGAACAGCCGGCGCTTGGCCATGGCCCCGGCTTGAGAACGACCCCGGCTTGAGAACGACCCCGGCTTGAGAACGACCCCGGCTTGAGAACGACGGCGCGGGCCACCACGTCGACGGGATGGTCAAACTTGCATCCTTGCCCAATCGGTCCGTCCTGGAAGTGTCCGGGGCCGACCGGGTCAGTTTCCTGCAGGGACTGGTGTCGAACGACGTGGCGGGGGCGGCGCCGGGCCAGGCCGTCTGGGCGGCGCTGCTGACGCCGCAGGGCAAGTGGCTGGCCGACTTCTTCATCCTGTCCGACGGCGAACGGCTGTTGCTGGACTGCGAGGCCGCGCAGGCCGCGATGCTGGCGCAGAAGCTGACGCGGTTCCGCCTGCGCGCGGCCGTCCAGGTGCAGCCGTCGCCGCTGCTGGTCTATGCCGCCTGGGATGGGACGCCCGGCGGCGCCCTGCAAGCACCTGACCCGCGGCTGCCCAGCGCCGGGTGGCGTGTGCTGTCCGCGGAACCGTTGGCCGCCACGGCCAGCTTCGAGGATTGGGACGCCCACCGCCTGGCGCTCGGGCTGCCCGATGGGTCCCGGGACATGGAGGCCGAGAAGACCACCCTGCTCGAGGCCGGCTACGACGAGCTGCACGGCGTGTCTTGGACCAAGGGCTGCTACATGGGCCAGGAGCTGACGGCACGGACCAAGTACCGCGGCCTGTTGAAGCGCCGCCTGGTGCCGGTGCGGGTCGATGGCTCGCTGCCTGCCCCTGGCACGCCCGTGCTGCGGGAGGGGGTCGAGGTCGGCACCATGCGCTCGGGCCAGGGCGACCGTGGCATTGCCTTGGTGCGCTTGGACGCATTGGGTCATGTAATGAGATGCGGCGATGCCGTGCTGCACGCGACGCCGCCGACCTGGATGGCGCTGGAGCCTGTCAGGCTGGCGCAGCAGTCGGCATAACGATCCGGCGCCCGACCCAACTGGGCCGCGGCAGAGCGGCATGGGCGGCAGCAGCGGCAAGCACCTGTGCCGCGGTATCCAGTGGAAACGGCGTCACCCGGCGGGTTGCCAGGCTGACGTTCAACAGCATGATTTCCTGCTGCGCGATCAGGTCCGCACCGCGCCGCATCTCGTGCCCAAGGTGCAACCGCTTCGGGTCGGCGCCAAGGATCTGCGTGCTAACCAATGCCGTGTCGCCAAGGAGCAGCTCGGCCCGGTAAAGGATATGGATCTCTGCGGCGAATGTGCCGTTTCCCGTGGCCTGCCGGTAACCCCGGCCAAGACCAATAGCCTCCCAAAGCAGGTCGGTCGCCCCATCGAAGACAGTCACATAGAACGCCAGGTTCATGTGGCCGTTCTCGTCGATCCATTCGGGGAGGACCTGCGCCGTATGGCCGGTAAATGGCGCAGACAACCTACCCATGCATCAGCCGCCGGATGGGCAAGCCGCCAGCCCGACAAGGCCACACCCGTTAACGTCGCCGCCTAAGCCTGGTCGAAGCCGCC
>CAXTFY010000145.1:6392-11527 GCA_964243265.1 uncultured Acetobacteraceae bacterium
GTCGAAGCCGCCGCCAGCGTCACCGCCGCCACCGAAGGGATCGCTGCTGGCTTGGTCGAAGCCGCCGCCCGCGCCCCCGAACGGATCACTGCTGCTGGCCTGGTCGAAGCCGCCGCCGCCCTGGTCCGGCAGGAAGCCGCCGGAGGTGTCCGACGCCGGCGAAACCCCAGCACCATCCCACGGGCTTGCGCCGGAGGAGGAGTTGTCCGCCAAACCGCCGCCGCCGAACAGCCCGCCGCCGCCCTCGGTATGCGGCCCGCTGAAGGCGTTCATCAACGCATTGCCGACAAACATGCCGCCGGCCACGCCAGCCGCCGTGGTCAACGCTGACCCGAGGAAGCCCGACCCGCCGCCACGCTGGAACATGCCGGGCTGGTAGTTGGGCGGATACTGCGGCTGCGGCGGCTGCGAGGTCGGCTGGAACGCCTGCCCATAGCCCGGCTGCTGCGGCTGCTGCTGGCCGGCGCCGAACAGACTGCTGAAGAAGCCCTTCTGCTGCGGCGACTGCTGCGGCTGGTTCTGCACGGCGTGGCGAGTCTGCTCCAGTTCCCACTGCAGGCGGCGGATCTGGTTCTGCGCCTCGGCGAACGCGGCCTCCTGCACCAGCGCAGTCTGCGTGATGCGATAACGCGCATCGGGATATTGCTGGAATAGCTGGGCAATCAGGGCGTCGGCATCGCGGTCGATGGGCGGCAGCGCCGGCTGCGCCTGCGGCACGCTGCCGCCGGAGAACCCGCCGCCCTGCTGCATGCCGCCCGGAGCGCCAGCGACGCGGGCGATATAGCGGGTGATGAGGTCGCGTTCTTCGTTGGTCATAGGGATGATCCGCCGAGAGTTTGTTGCAGGGAGCGACGTGGCGCCCTCACAACTCTGCTTCAAGTGGGGAGTTGCAGGCGGCGCCACTCGATCAGCGGGCAGCGGTCCATCACGACGCGCATGCCGGCCGCCTGCGCCGCCTCCGCCGCGGCCGGGTTGATGACACCGAGCTGCATCCAGATCGTACGGGCGTGCAGCCGGATGGCGTCGGCGACGACCGGGCCGACATGGTCCGGCGCGCGGAACACATCGACCATGTCGAGCGGCATGGCCTCGTCCAGCGTGGCCACGACGGGGCGGCCGTGCAGGGTGCGGCCGGCCAGGCCAGGGTTCACGCCGGTCACCTCGAAGCCGCGCGCGACCAGGAACGCCATGACGTAGTGCGCGGCCCGGTCGGGCTTGTCCGACGCACCGACGACGGCGATGCGGCGGGTGGTAGTCAGGATGTCGAGGATACCGTCCATGCTGGGGACAACGCAGCCGGGGCGCGGCGGCTCCCAACCTGGCCGCGTCGTCTGGGTCGGAGCTGATAGCACGTGGCACCCGCTCCCTCTCCCTCCGGGAGAGGGCCGGGGTGAGGGAAGCGGCAAGCGCCAAGTCCGCCGCATGGCAGCGGCTTTCGTCCTTGTGGCGGGCAAGCGCCGCCCTTGCCGCCCCCTCACCCCGGCCCTCTTCCGAAGGGGGGAGAGGGAACAAGCTGTGTCTTTTGAACCGATCCCGCAAGCTGGGCCATCTTTCCTAAGCGCCGCCGCGCCCGTATGGTGCCGTCCGCCACGCAGGGATCACCAGGGGACTATGCCGGACACCCACAGCGCCGCCGCCGGGCTGGCCAAGCCGCCCAGCTTCCAGGAGCTGATCCTGCGCCTGCACGCCTTCTGGTCGCGGCAAGGCTGCGTCATCCTGCAGCCCTACGACCTGGAGATGGGCGCCGGCACCTTCCATCCCGCGACCACGCTGCGCGCCCTCGGCCCGAAGCCGTGGCGGGCCGCCTACGTGCAGCCCAGCCGCCGCCCCACCGACGGCCGCTATGGCGAGAACCCCAACCGGCTCGGCCACTACTACCAGTACCAGGCCCTGCTGAAGCCCAGCCCGCCCGACTGCCAGGCCCTGCTGCTGGACAGCTACCGCGCTATCGGCATCGACCCGCTGCTGCACGACATCCGCTTCGTCGAGGACGACTGGGAAAGCCCGACCCTGGGCGCCTGGGGCTTGGGATGGGAGGTGTGGTGCGACGGGATGGAGGTGACGCAGTTCACCTATTTCCAGCAGGTCGGCGGCATCCCCGTCGCCAGCCCGAGCGCCGAGTTCACCTATGGGCTGGAACGCCTGGCGATGTACGTCCAGGGCGTGGAGAACGTCTACGACCTGGACTTCAACGGTGCCGGGGTGTCGTACGGCGACGTGTTCCGGCGCAACGAGGTCGAGTACAGCCGCTACAGCTTCGAGCACGCCGACACCCGCCTGCTGGCCCGGCACTTCGCCGACGCCGAGGCCGAGTGCAGCGCCCTGCTCGCCGCCGATCCGCCGATGGCGCTCCCGGCCTACGACCAGTGCATCAAGGCCAGCCATCTATTCAACCTGCTCGACGCGCGGGGGGTGATCTCGGTGACCGAGCGGGCGGCCTACATCGCCCGGGTGCGCACCCTGGCGCGCGGCTGCTGCGAGGCTTACCTCGCGGGCGATGCCGTTGGGAACGGCGCGGTTGTCGCTTCCCGGGCGGCAGAGTAGTCTGGGGGGATGGGCACCCTCTCCGCGAGCATGGCCACCGCCCTGCCGGCACCGCAGCCCTAGCCATGCCGGACCTGCTGCTTGAGCTGTTCAGCGAGGAAATCCCCGCCCGCATGCAGGCGCGTGCGGCGGACGACCTCGCGCACCTGCTGACGGACGCGTTGGCGGCGTTGCGGCCTGCGGGGGTACAGACGTTCTACGGCCCGCGCCGGATTGCCCTGGTCGCCACCGTGCAGCCCGCCCTGCCCGCCAGCAGCACCGTCGAGCGCGGCCCCCGCATCAGTGCGCCCGAAGCCGCGGTGGCGGGGTTCCTCCGCAAGCATGGCGCCACGCGGAACCAGGTGGCGCAGGAGGGCGACTACTGGGTGCTGATCAAGGCCAGCCCCGCGGTGGAGGCCGCCACGCTGATTGCCGAAGCCATGCCGCCGCTGCTCCGGCGCTTTCCCTGGCCGAAGTCGATGCGCTGGGGCGGCGGCAGCGGCTTCACCTGGGTACGCCCGCTGCGTCGCATCCTGTGCCTGCTGGGCGGGCGGGTGGTGCCGTTCAGCCTGGCCGAGGGCGCGGACACCGGCCACGGGCTGGCCGCCGGCGACGAGACCGAGGGCCACCGCTTCCATGCGCCCGGCGCGTTCGTCGTGTCGTCCCTGGCCGAGTGGCACGACGGCCTGCGTGCCCGCCGGGTGATCCCCGCCGCCGGGGAACGGCGCCGGCTGGTGCAGGAGGGGCTTGCCGACTTGGCGGCGGCGGAAGGCTTGCAGGTCGTGCCCGACGACGGCCTGCTGGACGAGGTGGCCGGGTTGGTCGAGTGGCCGGTGCCGCTGCTGGGCCGAATCGATGCGGCCTACATGGACCTGCCGCCCGAGGTCATGCAGGTCAGCATGCGGGTGAACCAGCGCTACTTCGCGCTGCGGACCCGGGACGGCGCCCCTGCCCCCAGGTTCGGCTTCGCCGCCAACATCGAGGCGACGGACGGCGGCGCGGCCATCGTCGCCGGCAACGAGCGGGTGCTGCGGGCGCGGTTCAGCGACGCCCGGCACTTCTGGGACCTGGACCGCCGCACGAGGCTGGCCGACCGCGTGGCGGCGCTGGACGGCGTGACGTTCCACGCCAAGCTGGGCAGCCAGGGCAAGCGCGTTGGCCGCATTGTGGCGCTGGCCCGGCAAATCGCCCCGCATGTCGGCGCGGACCCGAACCTGGCGGCGCGTGCCGCCTTGCTGGCCAAGGCCGACCTCACCACCGGGATGGTCGGCGAGTTCCCTGAGTTGCAAGGCGTGATGGGCGGCTACTACGCCCGCCATGACGGGGAGACCGCCCGCGTCGCCGAGGCCGTGCGGGACCACTACGCACCCAAGGGCCCGGCCGACCCCGTGCCGTCCGAACCCACCGCCGTCACGGTCGCCCTGGCCGACAAGCTGGACCAGTTGGCGGCGTTCTTCGCAGCCGGCGAGGTGCCGACCGGCTCCGGCGACCCCTTCGCGCTGCGCCGCGCCGCCCTCGGCGTCATCCGCCTCGTGCGGGAGAACCGGCTGCGGCTGCCGTTGCTGGACGTGTTCGCCGCCGCAGCGAACGGCCTGCCCGGCCCCGTGCCCGCCGACGCCCTGCTGGCCTTCTTCGCCGACCGCCTGCGCGTGCAACTTCGGGCGGAGGGCGCACGGCATGACGTGCTCGCCGCCGTGTTCGCCGCCGGGGCCGACGACGACATCACCCGCCTGCTGGCCCGCACCGACGCGGTTGCCGCGTTCCTCGCCACCCCGGACGGCGCTGACCTGCTCTCCGCCAGCCGGCGCGCCGCCAACATCCTGCGCATCGAGGACAAGCGCGACGGCCCCCACGCCGGCCCCGTCGATCCCGCCCTGCTGCTGCAACCCGAGGAGCAGGCGCTCGCCGCCGCCCTGGACGCCGCGGAACCCGCCGTGCGGGAGAACATCGAACGCGAGCACTACGCCGCCGCCATGTCCGCCCTGGCCGCCCTGCGCCCGCCGCTGGACGCGTTCTTCGACAAGGTGACCGTCAACGCGCCCGACCCGGCGCTGCGGCTGAACCGTCTCCGCCTGCTCGCCCGAGTGCCTGCGGCCATGGGCCGCGCTGCCGACTTTTCACAGATCGAGGGCCAAGAGTCATGACCAAGTGGGTGTACAGCTTCGGCGCCGGCCACAATGAGGGCGGTGCGGACATGCGCAACCTGCTGGGCGGCAAGGGCGCCAACCTGGCGGAGATGGCCAGCATCAACCTGCCGGTGCCGCCGGGCTTCACCATCACGACGGAGCTGTGCACCGCCTACTACGACAACAACCGCAAGTACCCGGACGACCTCGAAGCCCAGGTCCGCGCCGCGCTGGCGCGGGTGGAGGACGCGGTCGGCCTGAAGTTCGGCGACGCGCAAAAGCCGCTGCTGGTGTCGGTCCGCTCCGGCGCCCGGGTGTCGATGCCGGGCATGATGGACACGGTGCTCAACCTCGGCCTGAACGACGAGACGGTGCGCGGCCTGGAGGCTGCCAGCGGCGACTCCCGGTTCGCCTGGGACAGCTACCGCCGGTTCATCCAGATGTACGGCTCGGTCGTGCTGGGCGTCGATCACCACCGCTTCGAGG
>CAXTFY010000146.1:0-11518 GCA_964243265.1 uncultured Acetobacteraceae bacterium
CGGGGCGGCGGCGGCGGCGCGGGCCAGGGCAGCGTCCACCTCGGCCGGCGCGGCCTGCCGCACCCAGCCCACCACGTCCCGGTGGTCCCCGGGGTTGCGGACCGGCTGCGGCGCGGCGTTGCCGTCGCCAGCGGACCATTCGGCGTCGGCCCGCAACATGCCGGCCAGGTTGGACAGCACCTGCTCGTTGGAGAAGTCCATCCCGGCGGAGTTCGCCCGGTTATCGAACAGCTCACGCGGCAGGCAGATCATCGGGTGCGGGGCACCGATGGGGTGCCCTACGGCGACGGGTGCCACAGGGTCGGCGGCCAGCTCCGCCACGGGGATCGAGGGGTCCTGGATGCGGTTCACGAACGACGAGTTGGCGCCGTTCTCCAGCAGGCGGCGCACCAGGTAGGCCAGCAGGGTCTCGTGCGTGCCGACGGGGGCGTAGATGCGGCAGGGGCGGTCCAGCGGACCCACGACTTCCTCGTACAGCGGCTCGCCCATGCCGTGCAGGCACTGGAACTCGTAGCGGTCCGGCCGCCAGTCGGGGACCATGCTGTGGATGGCGGCGACGGTGTAGGCGTTGTGGGTGGCGAACTGCGGGAACACCGCGTCGGGCGCGCCCAGCAGCTTGCGGGCGCAGGCCAGGTAGGACACGTCGGTGTGCACCTTGCGGGTGAACACCGGGAAGCCGTCGAGGCCGTCCACCTGGGCGCGCTTGATCTCGCTGTCCCAGTAGGCGCCCTTGACCAGGCGCACCATCAGGCGGTGGCCGCTGCGCCGGGCCAGGTCTATGATCCAGTCCAGCACGAACGGCGCGCGCTTCTGGTATGCCTGCACGACGAAGCCGATGCCGTTCCAGCCGGCCAGCGCCGGGTCGTGGCATAGCGCATCCAGCAGGTCTAGCGATGGGTCCAGTCGCTCGCTTTCCTCGGCGTCGATGTTCAGGCCGATGTCGTAGCGGCGGGCCAGGGCGGCGAGCGATTGCAGGCGCGGCAGCAGCTCCGACATCACGCGCGGGCGCTGCAGGCGGGAGTAGCGCGGGTGCAGCGCCGACAGCTTGATCGAAATCCCGGGGCCGCCGATGATGCCGCGCCCGGCGCTGGCCCGGCCGATGGCATGGATGGCGGCCTCATAGTCGGCGTAGTAGCGGGCGGCGTCGTCAGCGGTCATCGCGGCCTCGCCGAGCATGTCGTAGCTGTAGCGGTAGCCGCGCGCCTCCAGCCTGCGGCTGCGGGACAGCGCCTCCTGGATGGTCTGGCCGGTGACGAACTGCTCGCCCATCATGCGCATTGCCAGATCGACGCCGCGGCGGATCAGCGGCTCGCCGCCGCGGCCGATCAGCCGGGTCAGCGCGGCAGCCAGGCCGGATTGCGCCGTGGTGGCGGTGAGCTTGCCGGTGACGACCAGGCCCCAGGTGGCGGCGTTGACGAACAGGGAGGGGGAATGGCCGACATGGGCGTGCCAATCGCCCGTGCTGATCTTGTCGCGGATCAGGGCGTCGCGGGTGGGCAGGTCGGGGATGCGGAGCAGGGCCTCGGCCAGGCACATCAGCGCCACGCCCTCCTGGCTGGACAGGGCGTACTCGCGGACCAGGCCCTCGACGGTGCCGCGGGCGCCCTTGGCGCGCAGGGCGGTGACCAGGCGGGCGGCTAGGGTTTCGGCCTGCTGCACGGCGGCGAGGGGCAGGGTGGCGGCGGGCAGCAGGGCCTGCACGCAGGCGGGTTCCGGGCGGCGGGTGGCGGCGGTGATGGCGGCGCGCAAGGGGGGTTGCGGCTGGACCTGGGCGGCGAAGGTCGCGAAGGGCTGCGGCGGGGATGGGGTGACCTGGTCGGGCATGGTGAAGCATCACATGGGAGCGGGGCGGGCGTCACGCATGTCGTGCGGGGCTGATACCGCTTTTTCCAGGAGGGAGTCCGGCCGTGTTCTCCCACCTGGCCGGGCATGGAGGCGCCGTGACAGGCTGCCTTCGACGTGGACCGGGGCAAATCGGTGCCGCAGCGGTGAAGCGTGGGCCGGCATCCATCGTGCTGCTGCGCCGTTGCTCCCGTTGCCAACGCACGGGAGCACCTGACCATGATCAGCACGCGGCTGCACGGCGCCATCGACTACACGGTGGCCTCATTGCTCGGCGCCCTGGCGACCTCCAGCACCCTGCCGCCGCAGGTGCGGGCCACGCTCGGGACCGCTAGCCTGTCCCACACGGGCACCTCGGTGCTGACCGACTATGAGGCCGGGCTTTCGCCACGGCTGACGATGCGGCAGCATCTGGCGCTCGACGCCCTCGCGGGTGCGGCGCTGTGCGGGGCGGGGCTGCTGATGCGCCGCCAGCCCGCTGGCGCCCGGGCGCTGCTGGTCGGGGTCGGCCTGTCCGAGCTGGCGGTGGTCGCGCTCAGCAGCGCCAGACCGGTCAGCGGCCCGGGCCAGGGCACGTGGGCGAACCGCATGACGGGCAGCGCCCCTGCCGCCGAGGCCGGGTATCCGCCGCTGGACACGCCCAAGCCGGTCGCGGACGGCGTGTTCATCGTGGACAGCATGTTGTCCGGCCTGGCCGGGCGGATCATGCCGGCGCGCATGACGGTCATCCGCCTGCCGGACGGCGGGCTGCTGCTGCATTCCCCCACCCGGTTCAGCCTAGGCCTCAAGGGGGAGATCGAGGCGCTCGGCCCCATCCGGCACCTTGTGGCTCCCAACGTCGTGCATTGGACGTTCCTGCCGGAGTGGCAGCGCGCCTGCCCGGACGCCACGACCTGGGCGGCACCCGGGCTGCGCGACCGGTCACAGGTGCAGGACAGCGGCGTGCGGCTGGACCACGACCTGTCCGAGACGCCGCCGGTCGAGTGGGGCGGGGCCATAGAGCTGGCGGACGTGCCGGGCGGCCTTGGGTTCAATGAAGTGGCGCTGTTCCATCGTCCCACGCGCACCCTGGTGCTGACCGACCTGGTGCTGAACCTGGAGGCGGGCAAGCTGCCGGGGCTGCTGCGGCCGGTGGCTCGCCTGTTCGGCATCACGGCGCCGGATGGCGTGCCGCCGCCCTACTTGCGGGCTGCGGTTAAGCTGCGGCGGCAGGAGGCGGCGCAGCGCGCCAGACGGCTGGTCGCGCTGCAGCCCGAGCGCGTCATCTTCGCGCACGGACGGTGGTTCGAGCGGGACGGCACTGCGGCGCTGCGGCGTTCGCTCCGCTGGCTGCTGGAGTGATGTCGACGGCGCTCCGCTCTGACCCCTACGATGCTGCATCCAATCGGCGACCGTCGTCGCGAGCCGGTTTCGGCGCGGCGATTCAGAGAGCATGACCTGCGCTCCGGTCTGACAGCCTCTGGATTGCCACGCCGTGAGCACGGCTTGCATCGACGATCAAGGCGGAGGAACGATTGAGGCGTCGGCCGGACCTGGCCAGGGTCAACGGCAGCGAGCGTCAGGCGGCATCCGGGCGCTTGCGCGCCAGGGTTTCCCGCAGCAGCGCGTCGAGGATGACGGCCCGCTTCGCATAGGTGTGCCCGGCCAGGATGCGGGCGCGGGCGGCGGTGCCGATGGCCTGGGCGCGGGCGGGCGTCAGGGTGCGGAGGTGCTCGGCCACGTCGGCGCCGTCGCGCGCCACCAGGATTTCGGCGCCGGGCTGCAGGAATAGCTCGATGCCTTCCCAGGCGTCGGTGATCAGGCAGGCGCCGGCGCCGGCGGCCTCGAATACCCGGGTGGCGGGGGAGAAGCCGACCGCGGCCATGCTGTCCCGCGCCACGTTCAGCACCGCGAGCGCGGAGCAGTTCAGCGCGTTGTGGTCGGCGGTCCCGACATGGCCGATTGCGCGCACGTTGCCGGGCATGGGCTTGTCGTGCCAGCCGTTGCCGCCGAGCAGGAACGATTGGCCGGGCAGCCGGGCGGCGGCGTCGAGGAAGAATGCCTCGACGCGGGCCTCGCGGTCCGGCAGGCGGTTGGCGAGGAAGGACAGGTCGGCGGCGAAGCGAGGCTCGGGCGGTACGGGATGGTGGGTGGCGGGGTCGAGCGCGTTGTAGATCGGCACGCAGCGGCGGGCGCCCAGGCGGGTGTAGGCCTCCACCACCGGGGGGCCGCCGCCGTAGGTCAGCACCAGGTCCAGCCGGCGGAGGGCGGCGTGCATTGGGTCGCCCGCGTCGGCCTGTATGGTGGCCAGCGTCGCCGGGGCATCGACGTCCATGAAGCAGGTGACGGCGCCTGGGCGGGCATGGTCCAGCGTG
Source organism: uncultured Acetobacteraceae bacterium (assembly GCA_964243265.1). Lineage (GTDB taxonomy): Bacteria > Pseudomonadota > Alphaproteobacteria > Acetobacterales > Acetobacteraceae > DASWOJ01. The sequence goes on from CAXTFY010000146.1 coordinate 4,197, forward strand.
CCGGTCAACAACGCGTCGTCGAACACGCCGACGCCGCTGGCCTTGATGACCACGTCGGCGCGAGTTGCCTGGCGTAGTACGCCGTTCAGCGCGGCCTCGGTCGCGGGATAGACGACGGAGCGTGCCCAATCCGGCGGGTCGATATCGCGGTGCGCCTGGCGGTCGAAGGCGTCCGGCTCGTAGAAGGTGATGGTGTGGCCCAGCCGCGCCAACGCGCCCAGCAGGCCGCGGTAGTAGGTAGCCGCGCCGTTCCAATAGGACGACAGCAGGCTTGAGCCGTAGAAGGCGATGTCCACTAGGCGCTCATGCTATGGGGTTGCGACAGGTGGCGCAGGATGGCCAGCAGCTCGTCCACGCGATGGGCGCAGGTGTGGCGGGCCTGGATGGTGGCGAGGCCGTGCGCCGCCAGGGCGGCGCGCAGGCCCAGGTCGGCCTGCACGGCGGCCAGGTGGCGCTGCATGGCGGCGCCGTCCGCCGCGACTAAGTAGTCCTGGCCGGGGGTGAACAGGCCCTCCGCGTCGTCCCATGGAGCGGAAAGGAGCGGGATGCCGCAGGCCAGGGCCTCGAACACGCGGATGGTCGGGATGCCCGGCAGGCTCTGGGCATAGAAGCGGCGGGGCACATGCACCGTGAGCAGGTGATGGGCGAAGACGCCCGGCGCCTGGGGGTTGGGCAGCCAGCCGCGATAGCGGGCGCCGTGCCGGGCGAGCATGGCCTGGGCCTCGGCGGGGTAGCGCACGCCATACACGTCGAGCGGCAGGCCGAGGGCGGCGGTGGGGGCGAACAGGAATGCCTCCAGCTCCGCCGTGCGTTCGCCGTCGCCCCAGTTGCCGATCCAGACGGCGCCGGTGCGGGGCTGCTCCTGGGCCGGCGGATGGAACAGGCGGGTGTCGGCGGCCTCGTGCCAGGTGAACACCTGGTCGCCCCAGCCCCAGCGGCGATAGACGGCGGCTAGGGCGTTCCCGAAGGCCAGCACGCCGTCGTAGCCGGATAGGTCGTAGCGGCACATTGCCTCCGGCTCGCTGACGGCGCGGTGGTGGGTGTCGTGGAACAGCAGCCGGAAGCGCCCGCCAGCCCGGCGCAAGGCGCCGATGGCGGCGACGAGTGCGGGTTCGTTCCACTCGTGGACGATCACCACGTCGGCCCCGTCCACCAGGGCGGCCAGGGCATCGTGCGGCTGGTACTCGGTGCTGGACAACTCCGGATAGACGCTGCGCCAGCCGGCCAGCGCGGCCGGTCCCGCGTCGGCGACCAGGTTCTGCACGCTCCAGCTTCCCGCGGGCTCATACGCCTGCACGGCATGGCCGCGCGCCACCAGGTCCCGCAGCACGCCGCGCAGGAAATGCGCGTTGCCGTGGTTCCAGCAGGACGCCAGGGAGTGGGTGAAGTAAACGAAGCGCATCATAGGGCCACGGCCGCGGTGCGGTGCACGGCCAGGGTGCCACCCACCATGGCATCGACCGTGTAGCGCCCTGCCCGCTCGCGCGCTGCTGCGGCCAGCGCCTCGGGCTGGGCCAGCGCCTGGTGCAGCGCCGGTTGCAGGGCCGAGGGGTCGGCCACGAACAGGGCCGCGCCGTCCCAAAGCTCGCGGAAGCCCGGCAAGTCCGACAGCACCAGCGCCATGCCGGCTTGCGCGGCCTCCAGCACCGCCAGGCCGAACGGCTCGTACCGTGCGGTCGAGGCGAACACGCTGGCGCCGGCGTAGGCGGCGGCCATGCCGGGCTGATCCAGGGTGCCGAGCAGGTCCAGGTGGTCGAATGTCCGCGCGGCGCCATTCGGCCCCCGGGTCGGCCCGGCGGCGCGGACCGGCGCATCCAGGCCCGCGGCGGCCCGGTCCAGCTCGGCAATGCCCTTGCCGTCGTCCCATAGCCGCCCCGCCGTCAGCACCGCGCGGCCGCGGGGCAGGTTGGGAAGCGGGCTGGGGTCGCGTCCGTTATGCACGACATGCATCCGGGACGGGCCATACACTGCCTGGACCGCGGCGGCGTGGGCGGCCGTCGGCGCGATCACCGCGGCGGCGGTCCGCAGCCCTGCCGCGGTGGCGTCGGCCCGCCATTGCAGGTCGTCCGGCATCGGACCGCCCCGCACCGCACGCCACCAGGTTCCGACGCAGGAGTGGGCGACGGCCACCACCGGGACGGGCCAGCGGACGGCGCCGGTCAGCGCCGGGGCGTGCAGGTGGACCGCCGAAACTCCGGTCAGCGCCGCGAGGGCGGCAAGCCGGCTGGTGGCATGGGCCAGGTCCGCCGGGCCATCGGCCGTCCAGTCCAGCGGCAGGCCGGTCTGCACCAGGTGCAGGTTCGGCACGGCCTCGGCCTCGGCGCGCTGGGCTGCGCTGGCCGGGGGTCCGAGGACGGCCAGCACGGTACCCATGCCGCGCGCCGCCAAGCCGCCGGCGAGATCGACGGCATAGCGCCATACGCCGCCCACGGCGTCCGTCGTCACCAGCAGGCGTTGCACGGGGCGGGCGGCTAGTCCGTCCGGCACGCCCGCTCCAGCTCCGGCAGCGGCAGGGGCTGCGCGTCCTGGATGTCGGAAAAGCCGGAGAACTGGCCGAGGTAGTGGCCATGCGCCCGCTCCCACGCCTGGGCATCGGGCAGGCCGAACAGGCGGCGGTAGTCCGGGGAGCTTGGGTAGGGGTACAGCGGCACCGGGTCGTTCGCCCACACGCCCTGCGCCCGCAGCCGGTCGCGCCAGGTGGCGACCAGGGCGGGGTCGTCACCCGTGGTCTCCAGCAGGTTGGCCTGGACGAAGGGGACATGCTGCCGGGCCAGGATCAGCAGGTCGGCCAGCTCGTCGGTTGTCAGCTTGCACCGCTTGTCCAGGGCGGCGCGGCCATGCTCGGTCAGGCTTTCGACGCCGGCCTCGATGGAGACGCAGCCGGCGGCGCCGAGCAGGGACAGCATCTCGGGACGCCACAGGTCGATGCGGGTCTGGATGCCGAACTGCACGGGGCGGGCGACCAGGGCCTCCAGCAGGGGGCGCTGCGGCAGGAAGATCTCGTCGATGAAGTAGAGGTACTCGGCGCCTTGGGCGGTCAGGCCATCGATCTCGGCCAGCAACGGCGCCAGGTCGCGGCGGCGATACTTGTCGCGGAAGTCGATCTTTGCGCAGAAGCTGCAGGAGTATGGGCAGCCGCGGGAGGCCTCGACCTCCGCGCCTGGCCCTTGGGCGGGACGGTCGAAGCGATGGTGGTGGTGGTGGTGGCGACGCACCCACTCGTCCGGCCACGTCAGCGCGGGCAGGTCGGTGAAGCGGGCGGCCTGCGCCGAGCCGCACTGGCGGACGGAGCCGTTGTGCAGGACCGCAGTGCCGGGAACCTCGCCGGCCCGGCCTCCGGCGGCTAGGGCAGCCACGACCTGCTCGCATTCGCCCATGACGACCGCGTCCACGCCGAGCTTGCGGAGCGCCGTGCCGGGGGTGGCCGAACCGTGCGGGCCGACGGCTACGGTCAGGCCGCCCTGCCCCGCGAGGCTGTCCAGCATCTCTCGCGGCACCCGCAGCTCCGGCGGGGCGCAGCGCCAGAACAAGTAGCTGGGCGCGGTCGTCACGACGGTGATCGCCGGGCTGAAGGCGCGGACCTGCGCCGCCAGCTCGGCATAGGACTGGGCCATCAGGTGGCCGTCCAGCAATAGCACCTCGTGGCCGTCACGTTGCAGCATTGCCCGGCAGTAGCCGAGTTCCAGCGGCAGGTGCGGCTCGCGGCAGCCGAAGTAGATGCTGCCGTCGAAGGTCCAGGGCGGGTTGACCAGGGCGACCCTCATGCCGCGTGTTCCGCCGCTGCCGGCTCGTTGCGTTCGGTGGCGATCCAGCGGGCCAGCCGGCGCAGGCCGTCGCGCCAGGCAACGGCGGGGCCTAGGCCCAGCGCCGCCGCGGCCCGGCGGGTGTCGGCGACGAAGTAGCGCTGGTCGCCGGGGCGCCAGCCGGAGAAGCGCAGGTCGGCAGGGCGGCCGCAGATGTCGGCGATCTCGGCAAGGACTTGCAGCAGGGTCACGGCATTCGAGGGGCCGCCGCCCAGGTTGAACGCCTGACCCGTCACGTCGCCGATGCGCTGCCATGCGGCCATGTAGGCGTCCACGGCGTCATCGACATACAGCACGTCGCGGACCTGGCGGCCGTCACCGTAGATGCTGATGGGACGCCCGGCCTGGACCGAGTAGAGGAAGTGCGCCAGCCATCCCTGGTCCTCGGTGCCCAACTGACGGGGGCCGTAAATGCAGCTCATGCGCAGCACGCAGGCCGGGACGCCGAAGCCGCGGGCGTAGTCCAGCACGTACTGGTCCGCGGCGCCCTTGGAGCAGCCGTAGGGGGTGTAGAAGCTGAGCGGGCGGTCCTCGCCAATGCCGTGGCCGCGCAGGGCCGGGTCCTGCGGCAGGTAGGCGTCGCCGTCGCGTTGCAGGGCGACGTCGGCCAGGTTGCCATACACCTTGTTGGTGCTGGCGAATATGAGGGGCGGCGGCGTGGGCTGCTGGCGCAGCGCCTCCAGCAGGAAGAGCGTGCCGCGCAGGTTTACGTCGAAGTCCTGCTCGGGGTCGGACAGGCTGGTGGTCACGGCGACCTGGGCGGCCATGTGGAACACTGCCCGGGCCTGCGCGGCGGCGTCCTGCAGGGCAGCACGGTCGCGCAGGTCGGCGATGACCGCGTGGATGCGGCCGGGATGGCGGCGGCGGAGCCAGGCGAGGTTGGCCTCGACGCCGGGCCGGGCTAGGGCGTCGAACACCAGGACGTCGTGCCCCTGCCCCGCCAGGCGGTCGGCCAGGTTGCTGCCGATGAACCCGGCGCCGCCCGTCACCAGGACCGGGCGCTTCGTGTCGCCCGTCATGCCACCAGGCCGCGCTGCTCAAGCTCGCGCCTGGCGTCGTGGACCTTGTCGTCGGCCTGCTGTCGGCGGACCCATTCGGCCAACTCGCCCAGGCTGTCGTCGAAGCTGCGGCGGGGGTGGAAGCCCAGCACGTCGCGCGCCAGGGTGATGTCGGCGAAGCAGTGGCGGATGTCGCCGACTCGGGCCTTGCCCATGACCTCGGGCGTCAAGTTCGGCAGGTCCATGGCGTTGGCCAGGGCGACGCCGGTCTCCAGGATGCTCACGTCCTGGCCGCTGCCGATGTTGAAGACTTGGCCCGGTGCATCCGGATGCTCCAGCGCCAGCAGGAAGGCGCGGGCGACGTCCTCGACGTGGACAAAATCGCGCCGTTGCTCGCCGTCCTCGAACACCATGGGGCGTTCCTGGTTCAGCAGGCGGGAGGCGAAGATCGCCAACACGCCGGTGTAGGGGTTGGACAGCGCCTGGCCTGGCCCGTACACGTTGAACAGCCGCAGCGCCACGCCTTGCATCCCGTAGGCCGGGGCCACCGTCAGCGTCAGCCGCTCCTGCACATACTTGGTCAGCGCATAGACGGAGGCTAGGTTGGGACGTTTCCACTCCGGCGTCGCCAACGGAGTGAGGGTGCCGCCGTCGGCGTCAACCGGGTCCCAGCCGGCGGCGCCGCGCTGGGCCGGGCGGACGACATCGTCCATGCGCTCGCCGGATTGGGTGCGGTATAGGCCCTCGCCATAGACGCTCATGCTGCTGGCGACGACAACGCGTTGGACGGGGCGGTCGATCAGTGCCTGGAACAGCACCGCGGTGCCGCCGTCGTTGACCGACACGTAGCGGTCGATGGCATACATGCTCTGGCCTACGCCGACCTCGGCAGCGAGGTGGATGACGCTGTCCATGCCGTCCAACGCGGCGGTGACGCGATCGAGGTCGCGCACGTCGGCGCGGATCAGCTCGACGTCATCCAGCACGGCGTTGCGGGTGGCGTTGCGGGTGTGAACCTGGTCGATCAGGCTGTCGAGCACACGGACGGCATAACCCCGGCCCAGCAAGGTGCGGGCGAGGTGGCAGCCGATGAAGCCCGCACCACCTGTCACAAGCACCCGTTTCGCCATCAGCCGTAAGCTCCTCGTGCCGCATGTGGGGGATGACGGCCTGCTGCCGGGCCGTCATGCCACGTTCATCTACTCTCGTGGCTGGCAACGTATTCACATCTTGCCTAGGGGCGCAATGCCGGCAGCGGGGCAGCGCAAGCGCGGGCCAGCCCGTCGGCAAAGGCTTCGGCCGGAACGGCGCCCGTGAATAGGACGCGGTTGCGGACTACAAAGGCCGGCACGCCCTGCAGCCCGGCATGCCGGACGGCGGCATCTTCCTGCTCCACCTCGGCCCGGCCGGCGTTGCCAGCCAAGTAGGCGTGGGTGCTGGTGCGATCCATTCCAACCGCAGCCGCGGCGTCCGCCAGCACCGAGTCGTCGCCGATGTCGCGGCCGGCCACGAAATAGTCCTCGAACAGGCGGCCCACCAAGGCGTCCTGTCGTCCCGTCGATCCGGCGAGCCGGATCAGCCGGTGAGCGGCGAGGGTGTTCGGCGTCCTGGTGATTCGGTCGTGGTTGATCGTCACGCCTGCGGCCTGGGCCGCCGCGGCCACTTGGGCGTCGAGTTGCTGCGAACGTTCGAGGCTGCCGAACTTGGCGCGGCGGTATTCGGTGCGTGGTAGGCCACCGGGCGGCATCTCAGGGTTTAGCTGGAACGGCCGCCATGACACGGAAACCTGCAGCCCTTGCCTAGCGAGGATGTCCAGCGCCACCCGCAGGTGCTGGTGGCCGATGAAGCACCAGGGGCAGATCGGATCGGAGTAGATGTCGAGCCGCTCCATGCTGTAATCCTAGGCGGCCCTGGCGTGGATGGCGGTCATCGGACGGGGTGCAGCGGCAAGTCGTGGAGAAGCCGGGCATGGCGCCGCATCCACGCCTGCTTTTCTGCGGCGTAAGCGCCGGCGCCGGCGCCATGTCGGTCGCGGGCCTGCAGCTTCATCGTGCCATAAGCGGCGGCGATGTCTGGCCGGGTCCGGAGGACGGCGAAAAACGCGATCGAGATGCGTACGTCTTCATGCCCGCAAGGGTAGAGGAGCAGTTCTACCGTCCGGCAGCCAGTCAAGGCATTCTCGGCCGCAAATGCGGCGCAGTGGGATGGGCCTGTTGCGCGGGCGTAGCCGTGTGCCAACAGGCGGAGGCACATCGGGTCATGCAGGTTGATGTCATTCAACTCCCCCATGAGATCCACGATAGGGACGGCGGCAAGGCCTGGTACAGAAGTTGATCCGACATGGTGAATGCTGCGGCACGCTACGCCTAAGGCATGCCGCACACGCTGCGATTCCCGTTCGGCGCGTTCTGGCCAGCCAGCGTCATGGGGAACAAGACCAAGTACAGCATTCGAGGTCATCATGCGGCAGTCTTACCTGATAGAGCCGCTTGCGAGCAACGCTTGCGCCGCCATCATTGGG
>CAXTFY010000147.1:0-11436 GCA_964243265.1 uncultured Acetobacteraceae bacterium
GCCGGTCGCCTGCGCCGTGATCTTCTGCACCAGCTTCGTCCGCGTGTGGGGGCAGTCGCCGCTGCAAGTCGGCAACCTGCTGACCGTCGTCGCCGTGCTGGCGCTGGACCGGGGCGAGAGCCTGCACACCGCCGTGGTGCTCGGCGGCGCCTTCGTGGGCGGCAGCCTATGGGCGGTGCTGCTGACAATGGTGATCTGGCGCCTGTACCCATACCGCCCGGCCCGGCGCGCGGTGGCCGAGGTGTATCGCCGCCTTGGCGTCCTCGCCGGGGACCTGTCGGCCCTGGCCGCCGCCGACGCTCCGGACCCGGCCGCCTGGGCCGAGCATGCCCGCGGCCACCGCCGCCATGTGCGCGAGGGGATCGAGGCCGCGCGCACCCTCGTGCTGGACACCATCCGCGTCCGCGGTGGCGCCAGCCCGCGCGCCGGGCAGACGCTGATCCAGGTGGAGGCGGCGGACCAGCTGTTCGGCGCCCTGATCGCGCTGTCGGACGTGCTGGAGGGGATCGACCCCGCCACCCGCGCCCTGGCCGCCCGCGAGCTGAGCCTGATCCGCCTGCTGCTGGCCGAGATCGCCGACGAGACCCGGCTGGACGTGCCTGACAAGGACCCGGCCCGCCGCGCCATGGCGCAACGCCTGCTGGACCAGCTCTCCACCCTGGGGACTGGCGCCCTGGCCGGGATCACCGAGAGCATGGTGACCCGGATGCGGATCGCCCTGCTGCTGACCAGCCCGGCCGGTCAGGCGCCGGGGTCCGAGGCTGGGCCGGGGCCGAGCTGGCGCATGCGGCTGCTGGGTCCGTTGCGGGCGAACCTGGCGTGGTCCTCGGCCGGGTTCCGTCACGCACTGCGGGCGGCGGTGGTGGCGGCGCCGGCCCTGGTGGTGACGCTGCGGTCGGGCAACAGCTATGCGCACTGGCTGACCATCACGCTGGTGCTGACGCTGCAGCCGTTCTTTGCGCTGACGTGGCAGCGCGCGGTGGAGCGGATCGGCGGCACCGTGCTGGGCGGGCTGATCGCGGCGGGGATCGTCATGGTGGTCCATACGCCGCTGGCCACGGCGGCGCTGTTGTTCCCCCTCGCGGTGCTTGCGCTGTCGGTGCGCTATGTCAGCTTCGGGCTGTTCATGACCGGGATGACGCCGCTGGTGGTGGTGCTGTCCGAACTCGGCCGACCCGGCGCCAGCGGCTGGGTGATCGCCGGGCTGCGCGCCCTGTACACCGTGTCCGGGGGCCTGCTGGCGGTGCTGGGCTGCTGGGTGCTGTGGCCCAGTTGGGAACCGGACCGGGTGCAACAGGAGTTGCGGGGCGCGATTAAGGCGCACGCCGCCTTCGCCGACCTGGAGCTGGCGGCGTTGCTGAAGGAGGGCGCGGACGCCGATCTGGATGCCGCCCGGCGCGCGGCGGGGGTGGCGAGCAACAACCTAGAGGCCTCGCTGTCCCGCGCGATGCAGGAGCCGCGGCGGTCGGCCCGCGCCGGGCTGGAGACGGCGATGGTGATCGACGCCGCGCTGCGCCGCCTGGCGGGGCGGCTATCGGCCTTGCAGCACGACCCGGCCCTGGCTGGGGCGGCAGGGCCGGGGGTGTTGCAGGCGTGGCGGGATTGGCTGCGCGGGGCGTTTGCGGCGTTGCTGGACGGGAAGCCGCTGCCGGGCGGGGCGCCGCCGATCGAAGGGGCCGGGCCGATGGCGCGGATCGCGCGGCAGTTGGAGCTGATGGACGGGGCGTTGCGGCGGAATTAGGTCCCCCGGATGGCGATCAGCGCCAAGTGCCCGACCAGGCCGGCGCAGCCCAGGGCATTCAGCACGAAAACCCTGCCGCGCAACGGCACGTTGTCGGTCAGGGTTTGCACGCCGGTGTGGATCACCCGGCCGGCGAAGAACACCCAGCAGAATGCGACATCCCATGCTCCCGATGCGCCGAACTGCATCAGGAGCAGGACGGCGGCATAGACGATCATCGGCAACTCGAACTGGTTACCGAGGTTGCGGGTGATTCGTGCAATGTCGGGCGGCTCGTCGCGCCCAAACTCGAAGCAGCCGTACTGCACCCGTCCCGCCTGCACCGCACGCATGCGCGCCAGGGACAGCCAGGCGTAGAGCAGGAACACCAGGACGATGTGCGCCAGCAGGGGCCAGAGGATGGCGGTGGACATGGCGCTTCCTTGCAAGGTGCGCGTCCCAGACCCGGGACATCTGCGGGTTTGACTAATGCTCCCAGGCATCAGCCCTCTGGTTCGTCGACGCATAGCACATGAAGGTCACGGGCACGGCGCTAGGGTGGCAGGACACCGTCCGGCACCTCGTCGCCGGGGCGCACTGCTTCTGTTGTTCTAGCCTTGGCAAGCAGTTCCGCCATCCGGCCGTAAAGAGGGCGAGCAGCACGCCCGTCGAGGCAGTCCAACCGATCCGCCGGAGTCAGGCCAGCGAGCAGCCCGCGCGCGCAGGACGGCCACCGTCTCGGCGACTGCTTGGACAGCCTGCAGGGCTTTGCAGCCTGCTCCTCACGGCATCGGTGTCCCGGACGAGCTTCATGGCCGCCCCCCGGCCACCCGCTGCAGCCCTGGCACCGTCACCGCCCCCAGCCCGCCCACCGCCGCCATCAGCAGGAACGTCAGCCCGCCCAGCGTGCCGTAAACCTGCCCCGACACCCAGATCAGTGCCGCCGTCGGCGCCGAGAACCCCAGCGCAGACAACAGCGCCTGCGCCGTCCCCGCCCGGGCCGCCGGCAGCGTGCGCAGCACCAGCATCGACGACAGGTGCTGGAATGCGAAGGTGCCGGCGTGCAGCACCTGCACTACCGCCAGCACCGGCACGTCGGTCACGAACGCCGTCACCGTCCAGCGCAGCGCCGACGCCCCGGCCGCGAGCGCCGTCAGCCGCGCCGGCCCCAGCCGGTCCACCAGCGTGCGGCCCCAGATGAACAGCGCGACCTCGGCGATGATGCCCTCGGCAATCAGCAGGCCGATGGTGCTGTCCGGGATACCCACGGACCGCCAGTAAAGCGGCGCGAAGCCGTAATACGTCGCATGCGCCCCCTGGATCAGCGCCGTCGCCAGCAGCGCCAGGCGAAAGGCGGGCAGCCGCAGCGGCGCCAGGATGTGGCCGGGCCGCCGCGTCGCACCCGAGACCTCCGGCAGCAGCGCCGCCAGTCCGGCTGCCGCGCCATAGCCCGCCGCCAGCAGCCAAGGCACCACGCCGCTGCCCAACCGGCCCACGATGCCGCCCGCCCCGGCCGTCGCCAGCATGTAGGCCGCCGACCCCCAGGCCCGCGTCCGCCCGTAATCCAGCCGCCGCGCCCCCGCCAGCGCCAGGCTCAAGGCATCCGACAGCGGCGTCAGCGCCGAGGCCGACACGCCTTGCACCGCCGTGATCAGCAGGATCGGCCAGAATGCATGGGCCATCTTGCCTGCCGCCGGCAGCAGCGCCGCCCCGATGGCGGCCAGCCCGGCGGCGGCGAACAGCACCACCCGCCGCCGCCCGGCCGCGTCCGCCAGCCAACCCCAGCCCGGCACTGCCAGCACCCGCAGCAGCGACCCCAATCCCAGCACCTGGCCGATCTCGGCGGCGCTCAGCCCACGGTCGGCGAACCATAGCGGCAGGTAGGCGGTGGTGACCGCAGCGGCGGCGAAGAACGCGGACAGGAACAGCCCGACACGCGGGCCGTCGCGCATGGCTACGCGGCAGCGCCCGCCTGCTGTGCCCCGGGCTGTTGGGCTCCGGCCTGTTGAGCGACATCGCGGATGCGCCGGGCCATGGCGGCGATGCCGTTGCCGCGGTTGGTGGACAGCGCCTCCAGCAACCCGAGATCGCGCAGGAACGCCGGGTCAGTCGCCAGCACCTCGGCCGGCGGGCGGCCGGAATAGACGCGCAGCAGCAGCGCCACCAGGCCTGACACGATGGCGGCATCGGATGCGCCAGCCAGGAACAGGTGGCCGTCGCGCAACGCCGCCTCCATCCACACCTGGCTTTGGCAGCCCGGCACGCGATGGGCATCGTTCTGCCAGTCGCCGGGGAAGGGCGGCAGCTTGCGGCCCAGCTCGATGATGTGGCCGTAACGGTCCATCCAATCGTCGAACACGTCCAGCTCCTCGCTGATGGCGGCGATGGCGGCGGCGGCGGTGGGTTCCTCGGGCACGACGTATGGGTCTGGCATGACCTGGATGTGCGGCCCGCGTGGGGCCGGGTCAAGCCTTAGCATTGCAAACATAAAGATATCCGTATATGCCGCAGCCAACATCTAGGAGCCCTCCATGCCCGACGCAAACGTCAGCCACGACTACAAGGTCCGCGACATCTCCCTCGCCGGCTGGGGCCGCAAGGAGATCCTGATGGCCGAGGACGAGATGCCCGGCCTGATGGCGCTCCGCCAAGAATACGGCCCGTCGCAGCCGCTGAAGGGTGCCCGCATCGTCGGCTCCCTGCACATGACCATCCAGACTGCCGTGCTGATTGAGACCCTGATCGCCTTGGGCGCCACGATCCGCTGGTCGTCCTGCAACATCTTCTCGACCCAGGACCACGCCGCCGCCGCCATCGCCGCCGCGGGCATCCCGGTGTTCGCCTGGAAGGGCATGGACGAGAAGGAGTTCTGGGACTGCATCGAGGCCACCGTGCGCGGCCCCGACGGCTGGACGCCCAACCTGATCCTCGATGACGGCGGCGACCTGACGAAGCTGATCCACGAGAACCATCCGGACCTGCTGCCTGGGATCAAGGGCCTCAGCGAGGAGACCACCACCGGCGTGCACCGCCTGTGGGACATGGCCAAGGCCGGCACGCTCAAGATGCCCGCCATCAACGTGAACGACAGCGTCACCAAGTCGAAGTTCGACAACCTGTATGGCTGCAAGGAGAGCCTGGTCGATGCGCTCCGCCGGGGCACCGACGTGATGATGGCGGGCAAGGTCGCCGTCGTCGCGGGCTATGGCGACGTGGGCAAGGGCAGCGCCGCCAGCCTGAAGAACGGCGGCTGCCGCGTGCTGGTGACCGAGGTCGATCCGATCTGCGCGCTGCAGGCGGCGATGGAGGGTTATGAGGTCGTAACGATGGAGAACGCGGCACCGCGCGGCGACATCTTCGTGACGGCGACCGGCAACATCGACGTGCTGACGGTGGACCACATGCGGGCGATGAAGAACCGCGCCATCGTCTGCAACATCGGCCACTTCGACAGCGAGATCCAGATCGAAGGCCTGCGCAACTTCCGTTGGGAGAACGTGAAGCCGCAGGTGGACGAAGTGGTGTTCCCCGACGGCAAGCGGCTGATCGTGTTGAGCGAGGGCCGGCTGGTGAACCTGGGCAACGCCACGGGACATCCGAGCTTCGTCATGTCGGCGAGCTTCACCAACCAGGTGCTGGCGCAATTGGAGCTGTGGACGGCGCCGCCGGGCAAGTATGAGAACAAGGTGTATACGTTGCCCAAGCACCTGGACGAGAAGGTGGCGGCGCTGCACCTGGCCAAGGTGGGCGCGGCGCTGACCAAGCTGACGCCGAAGCAGGCGGAGTACATCGGTGCGCCGGTGGCGGGGCCGTTCAAGCACGACCTGTACCGGTACTAAGACGGATGGGCGGCGCGGCCGTTCACTCGCTCGGTGTTGTGGCGGCGGCGTGCCTGCTGGGCGGGATGGTGTTCTTTGGCGCCATCCTGGCCCCGCTGGTGTTCACCAAGCTGGACGGGCCGACGTCGGCGCGGTTCATCCGGGCGACGTTCCCGCGTTATTACCTGTATGTGCTGATCGCGGCGGCGGTCGGTGCGGTGGGGCTGGTTTGGCAGGACTGGCTGTCGGGCGTTGTGCTGGGGTTGGTGGCGCTGCTGACGGTTTGGCTGCGGCAGGGGCTGATGCCGATGCTGAACCGGCTGCGGGATGCCGGGCTGGCGGGGGATGCGGCGGCCTCGGCGCGGTTTGACCGGATGCACCGGGTCTCGACGACGGTGAACGCGGTGCAGATCCTGGCGGCGTTGCTGGTGGTGGCGCGGGCGGGGCTTGGTTAAGCCGCCCGGTACTCCCGCGCCGTTGTCTGCCGTCTGCAATGCTGCTCGATGGCGTGAACCAACCCGCGGACGTGTGCCTCGACGCTGAAGCGCGTGGCGTAGTCAGCCTGTGCGCGCTGTGCCAAAGCAGATGCCGCCGCGGGATCGTCTATTAGGCGTTTGATCGCAGCTGCCATGGCCGTCACGTCTCCCCGCGGCACCAGCAGTGCGTTCACCCCATGCTGCAAATAACATTCAACGGTCGGCGTTTGGGTTACGACCAACGGGCGAGCCAGTGCCATCGCCTGGATCAGCACCATTTGGCCGGCCGAAATGTCCTGTACCCGAAGCGGCACAACGACGACTGCCGCCTGGAGCAGCCGCACCAAATAGTCCATGCCGAAGCAGTCAGCCAACACATCGACCGTAGGCGACGGCACGACACCGCCCAGTGCCGCCAACTCGTTGCATATGATGGTCAATGGGCAACCAGCCTGCGCCGCCGCAGCGGCCAGCGTCGGGTAGTCACGCCCTGAGCGTCCAGCGGAGACAATACGCGGGGTGCCACCTCCAGGCTCTCCCTTACAGGCCAGCACATCGGCCAGGGGAGGAACATAGCCGCCCCACGGCACGAACATGAACTCTGTTCCGCATCCGGCAAATAAGCTGCGATACCGGTCTAGCTCCAACGGCGAATGACAGATTGCGCAGGAGACCCGGCGCATGACGAACCGGTAATACAGCAGCCGTAGCCGGTTCACAGCGGGCCGAGAACGTTGGGTGAATATGAAGGACAGGAATACGATGCGTGGCCGGGCGGCAAACGGCAACAGGCGTATGAGGGCGAATACGAGTACCTCGACGTCGCTGCCGAGCACGACTGCATCGGGCGGCGGCCCGCCTCGGCTCAACATGGATTGAGCTGCCGTGGTCAGGGAAGACCAAGCCAGGCGCGGGTACACCGATAACAGCAGTTGGAACTGGTACTTGAAAGTTTGCTGGACATGAGTCGCGATGATGCGATGCGGAACGCCCAACGCCCGTAAAGTCTGCCCGAACGGCGACGCGTCGGCCGTCTTGGAATACCTCGGAAAGAAGTGGATCATCTGAACGCCACCACAGCAATCATTGGAAAATCAGGCCATGCCGCGGCATCACGTCGGAACAGGTGGCCTAAACCCGGCCTTGACTGTGGTTGCCGCCCGCCTCGCCGTATGCATCCAGTTGTACCCGCAGCCCTTGGCTTATCGGGCGTCTTGTCCGCCGTTCGCACCCACGTCGCCCCAGCGTCCGCCACGCTGGTGCGCCGTGGGGCAACAACGCCGACGGTGATCGCCACCACGCCGCATTCGGCCGCTTCATGCAGCCCCGGGCCATGCCCTGTTCCGGGTCGTGTTGCTTCGGGCTGAGCAGCTTCAGAAATGCTTGCTAGGTGGACAATTCTCCGGATATTCTCGGCGACCCTGCTGCTGCAGTCAGCTTCGTTTAGGCTGACCCACAGCACAGCATTGACCCCAAGGGTTTGGGCAGGCCTGCCGTTATGCAACCCGACGCCGCACGCTTTCCAACATCGTGAATAATCGTCTTGTCCGGCAAGAATGCGTTCCGCTTCAATGCTGTTGATGCGGGAGACGCCTGAGTTCATTTTGCCGAGGGTGGATGCGCCTTTTTGGCGCAGCCGTTTAGTGACATTGGCTTTCCTGAACTGCCGATGCGTGTGCCGGCTGCCGGTGCTGGCGATGGCATCAGGTCGCACCAGGGTCCAGTGAGCGTTGAGTCCACATTTGAGCAGGAGTCCCTCGGTATCCACGGACGTCGCCCACCAACACGGCGAGGTCGGCAGGAGTCGTACCCCGGCCATGGAATTTAAGGAACTCCGGTCGTCCATGAGCACGGCGTAGTCGGTGTAGCGCCGGGCACCCACTGCGTTAGGCTGCGCGTATCCACAGTGCATCAGACAGATAGAACGCGTGCCGTCTTTGACCAAAATTGAGCCAATTAAGTCCCGTATCCTGTCGATGCTTCCGGCTCTATCGGTCGCGAGCACCCGACCTCCTTCACCGATCATGGCCTGTCCTCGGCTTGAAAGGTCTTACCCAACATGTCGCGGCAGGCGCCATCCGGCCGGATTACCTGATCAGATCGTTTCGTACAAAACATGACACTTCTCATTCTTGACGATAGCCGGCGCAAGTGGTGATTGATACCCCGGATCGGCGGCAAAACCCGTCATGCTGACGCTGATCCTTCGCCCTGCCCGAATGAAGGGCCTGGCTCCTGCAATGCTGGTGCCCAGGTTGCCCACGGTCGCCTTACCCGCCCTCTTCCGCTCCGTTCGCCTGCGTGGGTGCGCATGCATCGGGGGGAAGGGTTCATGCAAGCCTTAATCGCGACGCCGTGGCCCTGTCCGGCCTGGTCATCTCTGAGTATCGGGATCAAAGGCCAGGTCCTTGGCCAGCTCCCAGCCGATGTTGGCGTCGCCGGCGGGAAAGGCCGGCTGCGCCGGGATCAGCAGTTCAGTGCATGTCGGTGTGCATCTTGCCTAACCCGGAGTTATCATTTCCTACCAGAAATGAAACGGGGCTGCCGCGGCCCTGGAGCATTCCGTATGAAGAACGAGTTGGACTGGAACATCGCCGTTTACTGCCTTAACGAGGAAAAACGGCTGCGCGGCTGCTTGGACAGCGTGCTGGCAGCGCTCGGCGACTGCAATGCGCTGGTCACAGTCATTCTGAACGGCAGCCAGGATGGTAGCGCCGAGATAGCCAAATCGTTTGTGGCTGCCGGACACCCGGTTGAGCTGTTCCGGATCACGGCCGGGGACAAGGCTAATGCCATCAACCAGTTCAACTATCACCTCCGCTCACCTGCCCGTGCCTATGGCGGCGTGGATGGGTATGTCCAGGTCGCTCCTACGTCGTTCAGGGCCATGGGGGAGCGGCTGGCCACCGACCCCGACGCCATGGCGGCGACCGGCATCTGCACCAATGGCCGCACCATGCGCCTGGCGACCAAAGCGACATTGACGGTCGGCGGACAGCTGCATGGGCAGCTTCACTCGTTCCGGCGAGACTTCATCGACCGCATGGTCGCAAGCGGGATCAAGCTGCCGGTCGGGCTCTACCCGGGTGATGGCTTGCTGGGCAGCATGGCGGCGCATGACCTGGATGCGCTCGGCAAACCTTGGGAGAACCGGCGCATTGCTGGCGTCGCGGCAGCCACTTACGAAATCCCGACCCTATCGGTTCTGCGGCCTCGTGATATCCGGCGGCAGGTCGGGAGCAAGATCAGGCAGCAACGGGGCCGCATCCAGAACGCTGCCATCAAGGACCTTATCTACAGGCTTGGCTACAAGGGCCTGCCAGAGGATGCCGACATGATGGTGGTGGACTACTTGGCCTCCCATCGTCCTCCCAAGGCCGGATGGCCGGACCGTTGGTTTCAGCGCATCGCCCTGGACCAAGCGCGGCACCCATCAACGCCGGCTGACCTCCTGCCGCACGCGGTCACCCTGCAATGACGCACGGGCTGCCGGCGATCAACGTTCCCTACGTCGAGGAACTGCTGGCGGCACTGTCGTGAGGGATGCTGGATGGCAGTTGCGGCTTTCGCCGCATCTCAGCGATTAGGTCGCGGCCAACGCTCAGGCAGCCGCCGCCACCTGTCCAGCCGCACGCACCCGGTTGCGCCCCCCCGCCTTGGCCCCGTAAAGCGCCCCATCGGCCGCATGCACCAAGGCCGCCCCGGTGTCGTCGTCGTCGCCGGGCCACAGGGCAGCCACCCCGACGCTGACTGTCACCATGCCGTATTCGGCCAGGTGGTGCAGCGCCAACGCCATCACCGCCGCCCGCATCGCCTCGGCCAGGACCGCAGCGCCGCCGAGATCGGTGCCGGGCAGCAGCACCGCGAACTCCTCGCCGCCGTAGCGGGCAACCAAGTCGCCGGGACGGCGGACCAGCCCGGCAATCGTCCCGGCCACGGTACGCAGGCAGGTATCCCCCTGCAGGTGCCCGAACTCATCGTTGAACGCCTTGA
Organism: uncultured Acetobacteraceae bacterium; assembly: GCA_964243265.1. GTDB lineage: Bacteria > Pseudomonadota > Alphaproteobacteria > Acetobacterales > Acetobacteraceae > DASWOJ01. The sequence goes on from CAXTFY010000147.1 coordinate 10,008, forward strand.
AGTGGTCCACGTCGATCATCAGCAGCGCCACCGAGGTACGCAGGCGGCGGGCACGGCGGACCTCCTGCAACAACCGCTCGTCGAAGCTGCGGCGGTTGCCGATCCCCGTCAGGCTGTCCTGCAGCGCCAGCGCCAGCAACTGCTCGGCGGTGCGCAGTTCCACCCGTTCCTTCATCATCGCCAGCAGGATGAAGGCAATCCCGACGGTGTTCAGCAGGCTCTCCAGCATCATTCCAGCGGCAATCGCGTCGGCCCACGGCCCGGACTCGCCAAGCACCAGCGCAAGCAGGCCGCGTGCGGCATAAACCACGCCATGCACCAGCAACAGCACCACCGCAGCCGGGCGGGAGGGCAGCCGCTCGCCCCGCTGCCGCCACAACTCGGCCGCGGTCGCGAAGATGTAGGCCGCTCCCATGAAGCACGACAGCGCCAGCCAGCGCGGCGATCCCGACTGCAGCGGCGCCGTCACGAGCCACAGGCCAGCCCCAGCCGCAGCCATCCAGGTCCACGCGGCACGCCGGGCAAACACCCTTGCCGCGGCCCATGACAACCCCATGGCTCCCAAGAAGGCCGCCGTGCCCAGCCCGTTGCCGACCCAGGGCATGCTGCCCTGACCCAGCGCCGTCAGGATGAACCCCAGTGCGCCCAGCAGCATCGCCGCGCCCCACAGCGCGGTGGCGCCCATATCCCACCGCGGTTGCTGGGCGAAGATCAGCAGGCCGCCGGAGAAGGCGACCACCAAGGTCGTGACAAACAGCAAGGTCGGCACGTTCAGTGGCAAGTCTGGCAATGGCACGTCTAATCCCATCCGGTCGCGCGGTGCACCCTACCCAACTGCACCGGGGATGTGTCGTTAATGTGCCCTAAACGTGATATAACCTTGCGTCAAACCCGGCCTGCGTCGAACCCGGCGTCAGTGCCCGCGCAGGATCTGGCTCAGGAACAGCTTGAGCCGGTCGGTCTGCGGATTCTCAAACAGCGAGTTCGGCGGCCCCTGCTCGACGATCTCCCCGCGGTCCATGAACACCACGCGGTCGGCAACCTGGCGGGCGAAGCCCATCTCGTGCGTCACGCACACCATCGTCATGCCGTCGTGCGCCAGGCCGATCATGGTGTCCAAGACCTCCTTGATCATCTCGGGGTCCAATGCACTGGTCGGCTCGTCGAACAGCATGATCTTCGGCTTCATGCACAGCGCCCGGGCAATGGCGACGCGCTGCTGCTGGCCGCCGCTGAGCTGGCCCGGGTACTTCTTCGCCTGCTCGGGGATCTTCACCCGGCGCAGGTAGTCCATCGCCAGCTCCTCCGCCTCCGCACGGGGCATCTTGCGGACCCAGATCGGCGCCAAGGTGCAATTCTCCAGGATCGTCAAGTGCGGGAACAGGTTGAAGCTCTGGAACACCATGCCGACCTCGCGCCGGATGGTGTC
>CAXTFY010000148.1:0-11436 GCA_964243265.1 uncultured Acetobacteraceae bacterium
CTGGGGCAGAAACCCTTGAGGCAGGACAGGTCGGTGTTGCAGCTTGTCGGGCTGATGCGGCGCTTGCGGCCGTGGTCGGTCTCGACCGGCTCGATGGCGATGCAGTTGCTCACCGCCGTGCAGTCGCCGCAGTTCTCGCAGACGGCCTCGTTGATGACGACGCGGGTTTCGGCCGCGGCCAGCTTGCCCCGCTTGCGGCGGCGGCGCTTCTCGGTGGCGCAGACCTGGTCGTAGATGATGACGCTGACGCCGGGGTGGCCGCGCAGGCGGCGCTGCACCGCGTCCAGGTCGTCGCGGCCGTGGCGCAGGGTGCCGGGTGGCAAATCGGACGGCTTCGGCAGGCGGGCCGGGTCGTCGGCGACGACGGCGATCAGGCCGACGCCCTCGGCGTGCAACTGCCGGGCGATGGACAGCACGCCCGGTCCGCCCTCGGCCGGCTGCCCGCCGGTCATGGCGACGGCGTCGTTGTACAGCAGCTTGTAAGTCATCGTCGTGCCGGCCGCGACCGCCTGGCGGATGGCGAGCAGGCCGGAGTGGGTGTAGGTGCCATCCCCCATATTAGCAAAGATGTGCGGCAGGTCGGTGAAGCCTGACAGCCCCACCCAGGGCACGCCCTCGCCGCCCATCTGGCTGAACGTGCGCGTGCCGTCCGAGGTGTTCAGCGCCATCGTGTGGCAACCGATGCCCGCCATGGCGTGGCTGCCGTCCGGCAGGCGCGTGCTGGTGCTGTGCGGGCAGCCCGCGCAGAAGGCCGGGGCACGGGCCAGAAGGCCCGGCAGGCGGTCGGGCGCTGGCGGCAGCACGTCGGCGGACACCGTCATCCCGGCGCTGCCGAGGAAGCGCACCAGCGCCGCCATCGCCAGTTCGGGCGACAGCTCCATGACGGCGGGCAGCAGCGCCGCGCCGTCCAGGTCCAGCTTGCCCTGGATCGGCGGGCGGTCCGGCAGGTTGTACAGGGCGGCGCGAAGCTGGTCCTCGACGTTGGCCCGCTTCTCCTCGACGACCAGCAGCGCGCGCTTGCCGGCGGCGAACTCGCGCAGGCCGACGGGTTCGATGGGCCAGGACAGCGCGACCTTGTAGACGGCGATCTCCGGCGCGTCGGCCAGGCCCAGGCGGCGCAGGGCGTACATCAGGTCGTGGTGCGCCTTGCCGACCGTGACGATGCCGACGGGTGCGCCCGCCCGGCCATGCGCCAGCCGATCCAGGCGGTTCGCCCGCGCCCAGGCCAGCGCCGCCGGCAGCCGCTCCTGCACCATGCGCCGCTCCAGCTCGGCGCGCTCGGCGGGCCAGGGCAGGGCGGGGTCCAGGTTCAGGCCGTGCGGCGGCAGCGGGCGGTCGGGCCGGATAAAGCGCCGCTCGCTCGCCACGGTGACGACGGCGTGCTGCTCGGCGTTCTCGGCGATGGTCTTCAGCGCCACCCACAGCCCGGCGTAGCGCGACATCGCGATGCCAGCGAGGCCGAGGTCGATGATGTCCTGCACGTCGGCCGGCTGCAGCACGGGGATGTTGACCGACTGGAAGATGCCGTCCGTCTGGTGCGGGAACACCGAGCTGTGCGCGGCATGGTCGTCGCCGGACACCGCCAGCACGCCGCCCAGCGCCGAGGTGCCGATCATGTTGGCGCAGCGGAAGGCGTCGCCGCTGCGGTCCACGCCGGGTCCTTTGCCGTACCACATTCCGAACACGCCATCGACGCGCTTGCCGGGAAAGGTGTCGATCTGCTGGGCGCCCCACAGCATCGTGGCCGCCAGGTCCTCGTTCAGGCCGGGCTGGAAGCGGATGCCGTGGGCGGTAAGCAGCTTCTCGCGCCGCCAAAGCTCCTGGTCGACGCCGCCGAGCGGGGAGCCGCGGTAGCCCGACACCAGGCCACCGGTGTTCAGCCCGGCTGCGCGGTCCAGCCTGGACTGCTCCAGCAGCACCCGCACCAGCGCCTGCACGCCGGACAGCAGCACCGGCTGGTCCAGGTCGGCATACCGGCTGTCGAGGGTGGTTGTCGCCGCGAAGCCCACGTCCATGACCGCTCTCCGGTGTGGAAAGGCGCAGCATAGCGCCGGGAGGCATGGCAGGTGCTGCCATAGTTGCAGTAGGCTGGGCCGGAAGTTGGCAGGATCTGCCAATGCTGCGCTGCATCATGGGAGGATTGCCCACCGCCATGCGCCTGGACCGGATCGACTACGCCATCCTGGACCACCTGCAACGCGACGCCCGCGCCACCAGCGGCGAGCTGGCCGAGGCTGCCGGCCTGTCCGCCAGCCCCGCCCACCGCCGGCAGAAGCTGCTGGAGGAGGCAGGCATCATTCGCCGCTATGTCGCCCTGCTGGACCAGGACCGGGTGGGCCTGGCGGTCAGCGTGTTCGTCTCGGTCCGCCTGCTGGCGCAGACCGACGAGCACCTGGCCGCCTTCGAGACCGCCATCGCCGAGCTGCCCGAGGTCATGGAGTGCTACGTCATGTCCGGCGCCAGCGACTACCTGCTGCGCGTGGTCGCCCCGGACCTCGGCGCCTACGAGGAGTTCCTGCGTACCCGCCTGACCCGCATCCCCGGCGTGCGCGGCGTCGAGAGCGCGTTTGCCCTCAAGCGCGTGGTGTACCGCACCAACCTGCCGCTGCGCCGGAAGAAGTAGCGGTGCTGGCGGCATTCCTGCTGGCCTTCCCGGCGCTGTTCAGCATCGTGAACCCCGTGGCCGGCGCATTCATCTTCAGGGAGGCCACCGCCGACCGCAGCCACGCCGGCCGGGTCCTGCTAGCGCGTCGCGTCGGCACCTACTCGCTGCTGGTCATGCTGGTGGCATTGTGGGCCGGCTCCTATGTGCTGGCGCTGTTCGGGATCAGCCTTTCTGCCCTGCGCATCGCCGGCGGCATCGTGCTGTCGCTGTTCGCCTGGGAACTGCTGGGCGCGCCAGAGCGGCGGGAGGGCCGCAAGCACGAGCAGGCCGGAGACCCCGGCCCGGAGGACGACGTGGCGTTCTTCCCCTTGACCCTGCCGTTCACGACGGGGCCGGGCACCATCGCCGTATCCGTCGCGCTGGGGGCCGCGCATCCGCCGATAGGGCAGGGGTGGGCGGCGTTTTTCGCCGGGCTTAGCCTGGCCGCGGCGGCGATGGCGGGGGTGATCTGGCTAGCCTACGCCTACGCCGACCGCATGTCGGCGCTGCTGGGGCAAACCGGCAGCCGCACCGTTACCCGGATTTCCGCCTTCCTGCTGTTCTGCATTGGGGTGCAGGTGCTGATCACCGGGGTCGTCGGGGTGCTCGGTCCGCTGTTGGGCCCCAGATGACCGGCGATGCCAGGGCTGACGCATACGGCACCGGGCCGCCATCGTCTCCCTCTCCCTCCGGGAGAGGGCCGGGGTGAGGGAGGCAGCAAGCGCCCAGCCCTCCCGTTCAAAAGCGAACTCCTCTTCCAGGCCTGGCCGGACACAGCCCCCGCGGCCCTCTCACCCCAACCCTCTCACAGAGAGGAGGGAGCAGTGCAGTCCACGCGTAACCGGAAGGGCAACCCACGCGCCGAACCCGCGTTCGTCATCGTCCATGCCCAATACCCTCGCCCCTGACTTGGCGTCCGACACCGCCCTGTTGCGGTTGGCCGAGGCATTGCGCGACACCGGATACAGCTTCGTCACACCCACCCCGGCCACCATCGCACGGGTCAACGCCCGCCCTGGCAACGAGTGGGCGACGGACCTGCACGGCGTTTTCGGCTGGAGCCGTCCGTTCCGTGATGGCATCGTGCCGCCCGCCGTGCTGGCTGCCATGCAGGACGCCGGTGCCTGGAGCCGCCACCCCGGCGGGGCGCGCAGCCTGTTGCGCGCATCGAGCCTGGATGGGGAGCTGTTCCTGCATTCGGCCTACCCGACCACGGCGGCGAACGCGGTGTTCTTCGGGCCGGATACCTATCGCTATGCCGGCGCCATCCTGGCGCATCACCGCAAGGCGCCCGTCATGCGGGCAGCCGATGTCGGATGCGGCGCCGGGCCAGGCGCTGTCCTGGTGGCGCGGGCCTACCCGGCAGCCGAGGTGCTGGCGGTTGATATCAACGACGCCGCCTTGCAGCTCACGCGTGTCAACGCCAGGCTGGCTGGGGTGCGGCTGCAAGCCGTGAACAGCAACCTGCTGCTGGCCGTGCAGGGCAGCTTCGACCTGATTGTGGCCAACCCGCCCTACTTGGTTGATCCCGGGGAGCGGGCCTACCGGCATGGCGGAGGTCCGCTCGGGGCCGGGCTGTCGTTGGCGATCCTGGAGGCCGCGCTGGAGCGGCTGGCGCCGGGAGGCACCCTGTTACTGTACACCGGTGCCGCCGTCGTGAACGGGAGCGACCCCTTCCGCGCGGCTGCCGTCACCCGACTTGCCGGCGTGGACGCGACGTGGACATACCATGAACTTGATCCCGACGTATTTGGCGAGGAATTGGAAGGCGGTGCCTATGCCACCGCCGACCGGATTGCCGCTGTACTGCTGACCATAACTAAGGAATAGCCTCATGCCCGACGGCTTGCTGCACCCTACCCTAAGTCCCGACGACCGCTGGCACCGCACCCTCGCGGCGTTCAATGCCAAGCGGTTCACCCCCAGCCTGCAGCATGATGGCTGGGAAGACGAGGTGCACGCGCAGGCTGCCCTGCTGATCGACGAGGGCCGCTGGCTGGACGGCCTGCGCGCCCGGGCGGCCGCCCGTGCCGCCGAGGCGCCGCGCGACCCGGATGGCTTCGTCGCTTGGTTCGAGACCCTGGAGCATACCGGCCCCGGCCAGAACGACCCCCTGTTCCCCTGGCTGGCCGAGCAGGCCACCATGGAGGAGATGCGCTGGTTCCTGCAGCAGGAAGTCGCCGGCGAGGCCGGGTTCGAGGACCTGACCGCCATCACCCAACTGCGCCTGCCGGTGCGCGCCAAGCTGGAATTGGCCCGCAACTATTGGGACGAGATGGGTCGCGGCAACGCCAAGGGCATGCACGGCCCGATGTTGGAGCACCTGTCCTGCAGCCTGGGCCTGAACCCCAGGGTTGAAACGACCGTGTGGGAGTCGCTGGCCCTGGCGAACACGATGGCCGGCATGGCGTGCAACCGGCGCTATGCGTATCAGTCCGTCGGCGCCCTGGGCGTGATCGAGCAGACTGCGCCGAGCCGGGCCAAGCTGGTCGGTGAGGGGCTGCGGCGGCTGGGCGTCAGCGGCAAGGACCGCCATTATTTTGACCTGCACGCCATTCTGGACGTGAAGCACAGCGAGGCCTGGAATGCCGAGGCAGCCTGGCCGCTCGTGTCGCTGAACCCGGACATCGCGCCGGCATTGGCCGAGGGTGCGCTGATCCGGTTGGAAGCCGGCGCGGCCTGCTTCGCACGGTATCGCCGGGAACTCGGGCTAACCTGAGCGGCAAAAGTTTCGCCGTACGGCCCGTCCGCCGGCGAGTATGACCGCAGATCAATCAGCAACAGGAGGACCGCGACGGCTTGGTCCTCCTGCAAGGCTCCAGCGGTTCCTACAATCCGGAGTCGCGGGTTGGCTGCTGAACCTGTCTCGAAGCCCGGCGCCGTCCTGCTGACGATAGGATGCCGTCAGACCTACATCCCTAGCCAGGTGATCAGCCTACAGACCTCGTAAAGGCTCGCGAACGGTCCCTGATCGATATAGCCGCTCCGGCAGTCTTGAATGAAGTACCGGCCATCGCCGCCACGGCTGATGGTGAAGCCGTTCGTCAGCCGGCAGAACTCGGCGCCATCCTCCCCGGTGCCGAACTCGATGGGGAAGATGTCGGGCGCAGTCAGGGCAAAACGCGCCAGGGTACGGCGCATGTCGGCGGCGAAATCGCCCTCAGCCACTTCAGGGAAAGGCAGCAGCACGGCTGTCGCATACTGCCGGAAGGCGGCTGCGTCGAGCGCACGCGGCATGAGGTTGTGGAAGTGGGCGAAGTCGATCAGCGCCAAAATTCGTTGCTCCTTCAACCCGCAGGCTTGCTCCAAGGCGTCGTCTAGGCCGGCATTCAGTTCCTGTCTGCGCCACCCGATCAGCAACGACCGGGTTTGCCCGGCGGATCTATCCTATGCGTACGGTGTCGCTCGCCCAGGAAGACGGGCCAGCGTAGCAGACATGCGGCTACGTCAAGTCACCAACCAAAGTGTAGTCGCCGCCGCCAACCCGGGACACGGCCCACGGCAGGATATAACGAATGTTTTTATGGAATGTCCATCGCAATTTTGACCCGAATTGCAGCCTGGGTTGTCTCGCTAGGGTAAACAGCACGTTGAACTCAGCGTGAACACCGGATTAACATGGATGATGGATTGTACGCTAGGAACCTTCGGAAACTACCTATTCTGCTGGTTGATCCTATCCTTGCAGCGTCATCTATGCCGGCACTGAATGAACATCCCCTTAAAGGAAAGCTACGTTCCCAACACGCCCGACTTGGCCTGCGCGGCGCCACGGCGCGACAGCGCCATGACGCCCGCGCCAACTAGTGCGGCCATCAGGGTGACGATGCCAACCATCACGCGGGTGCGGTAGGTCACGCTGCGGCTCTCGCGCCCGGTTTCCGACAGCACGATGTCCCGGGCGGCAGAGACCCGGTCAAACAGCTCACCGGGGCCGGACAGCACGGTATCAGCCTCAATGGTGCCTAAGCTGCGCGCCAGGTCCGGGCGCAGGGCAGGCAACTGCGCCGCCGCATCCGGCTGCCGGGCCGCGGCAAGCACCCGGTCCAGCACGGCAAGACGGGCCATGCCGTGCTCGAGCGGAATGCTGGTGGCGAAGGTGGCAAACAGCCCGGTCAAGCCCACGATGGCAAAGCACATCAGCAGGAAGGCGGTCCAGGTCGCGTCGGGGCGCATGGGCGGGGTCCTCAGGAGGGAAGCCGGGGAGGGTGGCCGGGACTTCGGCGCTATCCCTGGTGCGGTCAACCCACGGCGGTCTATCGTGCCGCCATGACCAGTCCCTACCTGTTCCGCGCCGCCGATCACCCCTTGGCCGACTTGGCGCCCGGCCTGCGGGTGCGGGAGGCAGTGTCGCCCTTCGGCATCGCACTGCGTTACCAAGAGCGCCTGCCCGATGCCCCTGACGTGTCGGAGGAGCACTGGTGCGAAACCGGTCACAGTATCTTCATCCTGTCCGGCCGCATCCGGTATCGCTTCGATGGTCACCTGGTCGAGGCCGGCCCCGGCGACATGCTGCACATCCCGGCTGGCCCGGCGCACCGGCACATCCCCAGCGTCGTCGGGGATGAAGTGGTGCGCTACGTCCTCACCGAGTTTGCCTGACGCGCTGCAGTCTGCCTGGCTGCCGGGGTGCGCCTGAGCCGCCGCATGGGGACGCCGGCACCCTTTAGTGCTGGCGACCTGGGCTCCGCTCCGGCATCCGCGTGAACCGGCTGGTGATCAGGGTGCGCTTGCGGGGTCCCGTCACCCGCCAGGCCAGCAGCCAGCACCCCTGGCCGAGCACGCGGTAGCGGCCATCGTACCGGTCCGGCGCGCAATCATGGTGGACGCAGGCGGCGCCGTTCCGCAGGTCCAGATGGTGGAATGGCGCGCCGCTGGTGAAGCACACCTCGGCCGTGCCGTCCGCAAGCGGGTGAAGCCGATACTGCTGCGTTGCCTCGCCAGCATGGGCGCCGGTCCTGAAAACGCCGCGCTCATCGAACAGCAGGCCGTGCGGGTCGGCTCGCACCTCTGCACTGCCATGCAGGCGCATCACCAGCCCTGTCAGGTCGTCCCGGCCGACCCGGGTCAGATCCCAGCCGCCCAGGAGGAAGCGAGCGAGGTCTGGCACCTTATGGCCTGCCCGCGCCGGCTGTCGCCGAGCGCCCGGCAGGCCGGGCACGCAGCCCGGTCTCAGCGCGATGGGCGTCGCAGGAACGGCGCCGCCGCCGCGGCAAGCAGCAGCTTCAAGGCTTCTGCCGGCAGGAACGGCGCCAAGCCGAATGCAGCGGCCTTGACGGGACCGAACAGCACGGTGAGCCAGGCCAAGCCGGGTGCGTAGATCAGCGCCTCGCCGAGCAGCAGCACGGCCAGCCGTCCGCCCCAGGTACGGGTGGCGCCACGGTCCGCCAGGGCGCCCACCGCCGCCGCGGCGAGCAGGAAGCCGAGCAGGTAGCCGCCCGACGGCCCCACCATATAGGCAAGCCCGGCCCCACCCTGGAACACCGGCAGGCCGGCCGCGCCTTCGGCCAGGTAGGCCAGCACCGTCGCCGTTCCCAGCCGCCGGCCGCAGCAAAGGCCGACCGCCAGCACCACGAAACTTTGCATGGAAAGCCGCACCGGCCAGAACGTCACCTGCACATGGGCGGACAGCGCCAGGAGCAAGCTGCCGGCAATCACCGCGGCCAAGTCCTGTGTCCATGATCCGCCGACCAGCGGCTTGGAGATTGCAGTCAACTGCGGGGTTTGCGCGGCCACCATGCCTCCTGGGATTCGAGCATTCGGGCCAGCATGTCCTGTTCTTGGCGCCGCTACAACGTCTGGACCGGGTTTGCATCGGAGCGGCTGGCTTGACACCTGTGCCGGCGCTGGTTACCAGCCGGGTTCCCCTTGTCCTCCAGATGAATCCGGGCTGTGCGCCCGCGAAGGTCGTGTCATGAAGATCCGCAACAGCCTGAAGTCGGCCAAGGCGCGCGACAAGAACTGCCGCGTGGTGCGCCGCCATGGCCGCGTATACGTGATCAACAAGAAGAACCCGCGCATGAAGGCCCGTCAGGGCTGACCGGCCCCCAGTCTGCACGTCGGGGGTCTGCGCGCCGGGTCCGCAAAGGCTAAGGCCTGTTCCTGAACCGCGCCCCGCCGCTTGCGCCGGGCGTGCAATACATTCGATCCTAGCTGCTAAGCGTGCTGGTCGCTCCGCTTGGCCCTTCGCTAGTCGCTAAGCCCCTTCGTAATTGTGAGTGACCCCCGCAGGCCGTTGCGACGTAGCAATCCGGAGGCCGCCAAACCGCAACTATGGCTGGTGCTTACGAGTTCGCCGCGCCAAAGCCCGCTCGCAATGGTGGTGCCTGACCGGAAGCAGCATTGTGCGGATCAGAGCGGCTGGCGGTTGACACAGCAGTCTTGTGCAAAGTGGCCATCGCCCTAATCTCCCGCCCAAGCAACTGGGGGAACGCCGGATGATCGCGCAGCCGCTGCCGAAGACCGATGTGATGGGCCGCCGGGATGAAATCCTCGCCGGGCTGCGCAGTCTGGTCGCCGAAACCGGCCTGATCACCGAGGCGCTGCGCCTCAAGCCCTACGAGACCGACGGCCTGCCCGCCTATCGCCAGACGCCGATGGCCGTGGTGCTGCCGGAAACGACGGAGCAAGTTGCCGCCATATTGCGCTTCTGCCACCAGAACGGCGTGCGTGTCATCCCGCGCGGCGCTGGCACCAGCCTGTCCGGCGGCGCGCTGCCGATGGCCGACAGCGTCGTGGTCGGCATGATGCGGATGAACCAAATCCTCGACATCGACTACGCCGACCGCTGCGCCACCGTGCAGGCCGGCGTCACCAACATCGGCATCACCCAGGCGGTGACGGCAGACGGCTTCTTCTACGCCCCGGACCCCAGCAGCCAGTTGGCCTGCATGATCGGCGGCAACATCGGCATGAACAGCGGCGGCGCGCACTGCCTGAAGTATGGCGTGACCGTCAACAACCTGCTGGGCCTGCGCATCGTCACCATCGAGGGCGAGATCATCGACCTCGGCGGCGCGCACCTGGATGCCGCCGGCTACGACTGGCTGGGCCTGATGACCGGCAGCGAGGGCATGCTCGCCATGGTCACCGAGGTCACGGTCCGCATCCTGCGCGCCCCGGAGGGTGCCCGCGCCATGCTGGTCGCCTTCGACGCCAACGAGACCGCCGGCCGCGCCGTGGACGCCATCATCGGCAGCGGCATCATCCCCGTGGCGCTGGAGTACATGGACCGCCCGGCCATCCACGCCTGCGAGGCCTTCGCCCACGCCGGCTACCCACTGGATGCCGAGGCCCTCCTGATAATCGAGGTCGAGGGCAGCGTGGTCGAGCAGGACGACCTGCTGGGCCGCATCTCCGCGCTATGCGAGCCGTTCCACCCCATCAGCCTGCGCGTCAGCCAGTCGGTGGAGGAAAGCACCGCAATCTGGAAAGGCCGCAAGGGCGCGTTCGGCGCCATAGGCCGCATCAGCCCGGACTACCTGTGCATGGACGGCACCATCCCCACGGGCCAGCTTCCCCACGTGTTGCGCCGCATCAACGAGATGAGCGACGCCTGCGGGCTGAAGGTCGCCAACATCTTCCATGCCGGCGACGGCAACCTGCATCCCCTGATCATGTTCGACGCCAACCTGCCCGGCAACTTCGAGTTGGCCGAACGCTTCGGCGCCGACATCCTGCGCCTATGCGTCGAGGTCGGCGGCTGCCTGACCGGGGAGCACGGCGTCGGCGTCGAGAAGCGCGACCTGATGCCGGTCCAGTTCACCGCCATCGAGCTGAACCAGCAGCGCCGCATCAAGTCCGCCTTCGACCCGGACTGGCTGCTGAACCCCAGCAAGGTGTTCCCCCTCGTCGAGCAGCCCGTTGCTGCATGAGGCGCTAGCGCCGGCGGACGAAGCCGGAGTCATCGCTGCCATCTTGGCGGCAGGTGCGGCGCGGGAGCCGCTGCTGGTCGAGGGCCGTGGCACCAAGCTCGGAATGCTGCGCCCAGTCCAGGCCGCCCGCAGCTTGAGCACTCGCAACCTCACGGGCGTTACGCTGCACGCGCCGCAGGAACTGATCGTGTCCGCCCGCGCCGGCACGGCGCTGCCGGAGCTGGAAGCCAAGCTGGCTGAGGGCGGCCAGGGCATCATCGCCGAGCCGCCGGACTTGTCGGGGCTGCTGGGATCGGAGGGCGTGCAGACCCTTGGCGGCGTGGTCGCCACCAACCTATCGGGTCCGCGCCGTGTCGCCTGGGGGGCAATGCGCGACCATGTGATGGGCGTGCGCGCCGTGAACGGGTCGGGCGAGCTGGTCCGGTCCGGCGGTCGCGTGCTGAAGAACGTGACGGGGCTGGACCTGTGCAAGCTGCTGTCCGGCAGCCACGGCACCCTCGCAGTGCTGACCGAGGTGACGCTGAAGGTGCTGCCGATGGCGGAGATGACCGGGTCGCTGCTGCTGCCCGGCCTGGACGCGGTGCGCGGCGTGGCGGCGCTGTCTGCGGCGCTTGGCTCCCCATACGGCGTGTCTGGCGCAGCCTGGCTGCCGGCCGATGCCGCGGAGCGGGTGCCGGGGCTGGCCGGACAAGGGCCGGTCGCCCTGGTGCGGATCGAGGACTTTACCGCCAGCGTGCATTACCGGCTGGGCCGCCTGGTGAGCGACCTGGCGCCTTATGGCGCAGCGCAGACCTTGGACGACGCCGCCAGCCGGACCGCCTGGCGCGCGGTGCGCGACGCCGTGCCGCTGCGGGCCGAGCCCGGCGACGCGATTTGGCGCATCAGCGTCCGGCCCTCTGCCGGCCCGGCGGTGGTGGA
>CAXTFY010000149.1:0-11395 GCA_964243265.1 uncultured Acetobacteraceae bacterium
TGCGCGGACATGGCGGCGCCGACCGTTGGGCCGTCGCCGTTGACCAGGTTGAACACGCCCTTGGGCACGCCTGCCTCATGCAGCGCCTCCGCCCAGATGATGGCGTTCAGCGGCGCGATCTCGCTCGGCTTCAGCACCATCGTGCAGCCGGCGGCCAGGGCCGGCGCGACCTTGCAGACGATCTGGTTGATCGGCCAGTTCCAGGGCGTGATCAGGCCGCAGACCCCGATCGGCTCCTTGGTGATCAGCGTGCCGCCGCGTATCTCGTCGAACTGGTAGTGGCGCAAGGTGGCGATCATCTGCGTCAGGTGGCCGACGCCGATCGCGGCCTGCGCGTTGCGGGCCAGCGAGATCGGCGCGCCCATCTCGCGCGACAGGGTTTGGGCGACATCCTCGTACCGCGCCTTGTAGGCCGCCAGCACGCGTTCCAGCAGCGCCAGACGGTCTTCGCGGCTGGTCTGGGAGTAGCTCGGGAACGCGGCCTTGGCGGCTGCGACGGCGCGGTCCACGTCGGCGGCAGAGCCGACGGCGATCTGCGTGAACGCCTCCTCCGTCGAGGGATCGATGACGTCGAGGAACGCCGGCGTCACCGGATCGACCCAGGCGCCGTCGATATAGAACTTGCGGGCGTTTTCCATGGCTGTCTCGCCTCCTTCGTGGTGCTGGATGGGCCAGGGGTCGCGAACAAGGTCCGCTGTCGGCACCCGGGCGCTATATTATTTCGTATATGACGAGACTGCCAGAGGCTGGGAAAGGCTGCAAGCCGGCGCCCTGCCGGGTCCGGTGACGCTCGCGTGACCTGCGTGGCGTGGCGTGGCATGGCGGCGTGCCGTGCGCTATGACGCGAAGGGTATAACGTTCGCCTCCAATCCCCCTCCAGTGCAGGATGCCACCCATGGTCCGTTCGGCTGCCGCGCTGCTTGCCACGTCCTTGCTATGTGCGCCTGACCTGGCCAAGGCGGCGGATGTGGACGTGCTCTATGCCGGGTCGCTGGTGAACCTGATGGAGCACGGGATCGGGCCGGCGTTCGGCAAGGCCACTGGCGACACGTTCCGGGGCTTTGGCGGCGGATCCAACGGCTTGGCCAACCAGATCAAGGGCAAGCTGCGCCGCGCCGACGTGTTCATCAGCGCCAGCCCCAAGGTGAACGACTCGCTGATGGGCGGCGCGAACGGCGACTGGGTCGCCTGGTACGTCACCTTCGCCCAGTCGCCGCTGGTGATCGGCTACAATCCGTCGAGCAGGTTCGCCGAGGACCTGAAGACCAAGCCTTGGTACGAGGTGCTGCGCGAACCCGGCATAAAGCTCGGCCGCACCGACGCCAAGCTGGACCCCAAAGGCGCCTTGACCGTGCAGTTGCTGGACAAGGCGGAGCAGGCCTACCACCAGCCCGGCCTCGCCCAGGCCGTCTTGGGCGCCCCGGACAACCCGGAGCAGGTCCGCCCGGAGGAGAACCTGGCCGGGCGGCTGCAATCGGGGCAGATCGATGCCGGGTTCTTCTATTCGACCGAGACGTCCGACCTGAAGATCCCCGCCATCCCGCTCCCGCCGGAGGTCGCCCTGGGCGCCATCTACACAATAAGCGTCGTGCGCGATGCGGCCGACCCGGCGGCTGCGGCCAGGTTCGTGGACTTTCTGCTGAGCGCGCCGGGCCAGGCCGTGATGAAGGAGCACGGATTGGACGTCGTGACCCCCAAGGTGACCGGCGACGCTGCGAAGGTCCCCGCCGCAATCCACATGCATTAAGGGCGAAGCGCATGTCCCGATGAGGAGAACCCCCGGCGTCCTTCCGCTGCTCGCCGGGTTGCTGGCCGTCTTCCTGGTGGCGCCGTTCGCGGCCGGGCTCAGCCAGATCGGGTTGGCGGACTGGCGCAGCGTTGACCTCGACGGGCTGACGCAGGCGAGCATCGTCTCGGTCGCCAGCGCCACCCTGGCCACGCTGCTGGTCGCGGCTTGCGGCATTCCGCTGGGCTACCTGTTGGCGCGCGTGCCCGGCCGGTCCATGGCGCTGCTCGGCTTCGTCGTGCAACTGCCGCTGGCGCTGCCGCCGCTGGCCAGCGGCATCCTGCTGCTGTTCCTGCTCGGATACGCCAGCCCGCTGGGCCGGTTGACCGGCGGCGCGCTAACCGACTCCTTCGCGGGGATCGTGTTGGCGGAGGCGTTCGTCGCCGCCCCGTTCCTGATCATCGCGGCCCGGTCCTCTTTCGCGGCCATCGACCCGGTGTTGGAGGACGTCGCGGCGACGCTCGGCCATCCGCCTGGCGCAGTGTTCCGCCGGGTCAGCCTGGCCTTGGCGTCGCATGGCATCTGGGCCGGGTTGCTGCTGACCTGGCTGCGCGCCTTCGGCGAGTTCGGCGCGACCGTCATGGTCGCCTATCACCCGTACTCGCTGCCGGTGTATACCTACATCGCCTTCGGCAGCGAGGGATTGCCCGCGATGCTGCCCATCCTGCTGCCGACCTTGCTGGCCGCAGTCCTGGTCATGGCGGCAAGCCTCCGTGCCGGCGCCCGCCCGTCGGCGCGACCCTTGGGGGCGTCCTTGCCTGCTGCGCTGGCCGCTGCGCCGGCGCGCGTTGCAGCGGCGCCGGGCCGGCCGTTGGCGTTTGCGTTCCGCCGGCGCCGGGAGGGCTTCACGCTGGATGTCACCTGGCGCACGGGCGCCAAGCGGCTGTGCATCCTCGGCGCGTCCGGTTCGGGCAAGTCCGCGACGCTGCGGCTGATCGCCGGGTTGGACCCGGCCGACAACGCCGCCGTCAGCCTGGATGGCCGCGACCTGGGCGCCTTGCCGCCGCACCGGCGCGGCATCGCCTACGTGCCGCAAACCTATGGCCTGCTGCCCTACCTCACTGTCGCGGAGCAGATCCGGTCCGGCGTCGGTCACGACCCCGCCCGCACGCTGCAATGGACGCAGCGGCTGGGGCTGACGGGGCTGGAACGCCGCCGCCCCGCGGAGTTGTCGATCGGCCAGCAGCAGCGCGTGGCCCTCGCCCGCGCCTTGTCGCGCAACGGCGGCCTATTGCTGCTGGATGAGCCGTTCTCCGCGTTGGACGCCCCGTTGCGGGCGCGCCTGCAGCAGGAGATGCTGGCCCTGCAGGCGGAGATCGACGCGACCACGATCCTCGTCACCCATGACCCGGCGGAGGCCATGCTGCTCGCGGATGAACTGCTCTTGCTGGCAGACGGCCACGTGCTGCAGTCCGGCGCCGTCGAGGCGGTATTCCAACGCCCGGCCAACGAAGCCGCGGCGCGCCTGCTGGGGGCGGAGAACGTGGCGGCTGGCTGGGCAACCGCCGCCGACTGCATCGATGTGGGCGGGGTCTGCCTGAAAGTCGCCGGCCCAGCCTTGTCCGATGGCGCCATCGGCTGGGCCGTGCGGCCCGGCAGCGTGCGCCTGGGCGAGCACGGCTACCCGGCCGAACTCCTCGACGCCGACGATGTCCGCGCCGGGCAGCGGACCCTATTCGTACGGATCGGCAACGCCCGGCTGCGCGTGCTGGCCGATCCCGGCACCGCGCTCCCGCTTGGCCCCTGCCGGGCCTGGATCGACCCAGCTTCCATCCAGGTCTGGCCGGCCGCAAACCCGGTCGTGCACCTTGGCCAGGGCCTGGCCGCCAGCCAGCGGGAAGACGCGCGATGAGCCGGGCGCCCGATCACCGGCTCAGCATCCGCATCGACCTCGCAAGCGGCGGACGCATCAGTCCGGGCAAGGTGGCGCTGCTGGAGGCGATCGCGCAGGCAGGCTCCATCTCGGCAGCCGGGCAAGCGATGAGGATGGGCTTCGGTGCACAATCCGCCTGGATATGGCAAGCGCGCCCGGGTCGAAGCCGCCATGCGCCGGTGGAAGCAGGTGACCGGCGATGAACTGTGCGCGCAGGCGGACGAGCGTCGGTTGACCGAGAGGGCGGTTGCCGTCCACGCGCTCAACCGCACGCTTGAGTTGGGACGCCCAAGCTACGCCTGCATCGCCTGACCCCGGACAGGCTTGGCATCAATGCGCCCGCATCCCAAGTCCGTGCACCAAGCTGACCAGGGTTCAAAATCGAAGAACCATGCCGATAAGTAGGGCGCGGCGCCCTGGGCTGGTATGGTGGGTCGGCGAGACCCGGGCATGGTCCGCGCCACCGTTCCACGAACCCGGCTGGGCAAGGACCTGCACTGCACCATGGATGATGGAAACCCGCCTACTGGCACCGCTCTGGACGAGAGCACGGCGCCAGACCTGACCCGGCTCTCCGGCGCTCCACCGCACGGCGTGGCGCTCGCAAAGCGCCTCGCCGCCCTCGCGCGCACCCAGCAGGACCTTCCAGCCACACCCGCCGACCTGGAGGCGGCGCTGGCTGCCCTGCCCCAGCCCGGCCCCGCCCCGCCAGATGACGAGCTGCTCGACAGGCTGCGCGACGCCGCCTGCGCCCGCCTGTCCGCCGCCGCCCGGCACGACCCGGACACCGCGTTCGCCCAAGCCGCCGGCGACGTGGAGGCGCTGACCGGCCGCGCCCCCACCCTGCCCGCCATTCCGGGGATCGCCGCCCTGGTCGCCCGCGCCGCCGGCCTGGACCCCGCCGCAGCCAAGGCCTTCGCCCAGCGCCTGGTGGCCGCCGAGCAGCAACGCCGCGCCGCAACACGCGCCGCCCGCACCCGCGCCCGCGAGCTGCAAGACGCCGAACGGCTCCGCCTGCGCGAGTGGGAAAGCGAGCTGGTCGGCGCCGAGGCCCTGCCGGCGCTGCTGGGCGTGCCCCGCCCGCGGGTGGACCGCTGGATCGCCGACGGCCTGATCCCGGTGGCCCGCAGCACCCCGGTGCGCCGCGGCGGCAAGCGGTTCGAAGAGCTGGAGTTCCACCCCGACCAGATCGAGGCATTGCTGCCCCAGGTGGCGCGCTGGCTGAAGGGCGGCGTCGAACGCGTCGGCCAGCCGGACGGGGCCGGACCGGAGGACGCCCGCCCCCGCGTGGCGAACGGCGCCATCGCGCGCCGGGCCGGGCTGGACCGCTACGCCGCCCACTTCACCAATGCCCGCGCCCTGCAGCGGCGTTTCACCATCGTGATCGGCCCGACCAACTCCGGCAAGTCGCACTATGCGCTCGACCGGCTGGCGGCGGCGGACAGCGGCGCGGCGCTGGCCCCGCTGCGGCTGCTGGCGCTGGAGTTCCAGGAGGCGCTAGCCGCCCGCGGCGTCCCCGCCAGCCTGATGACCGGGGAGGAACGCGACATCGTCCGCGGCGCCCGCCACGTCGCCTGCACCGTGGAGATGGCCGACACCAGTCGCATCATCGATGTCGCCGTCATCGACGAGGCGCAGATGCTCGCCGACCCCGACCGCGGCGCTGCCTGGACCGCCGCCATCATGGGCGTCCCCGCGCGGGAGGTGATCGTGCTCGGCGCGCCCGACTGCCTGCCCTTGGTGCGCCGCATCGCCGAGCTGTGCGACGAGCCCGTGGAGGTCGTGCGGCTGGAGCGCATGAACCCGCTGCATGCGGCGGCCGAGGCGGTTGGCTTTGCCTCGATCACCGGGGCGGACGCCGTGGTGGCGTTCTCCCGCCGCGACATCTTCGTACTGCGCGAGCAGTTGATGGCGCGCGGCCAGCGTGTCGCGGTGATCTACGGCAACCTGGGTCCCGAGGTGCGCCGCGCCGAGAGCCGGCGCTTCCGGGACGGCGAGGCGCCGGTGCTGGTGGCGACGGACGCAATCGGCATGGGGCTGAACCTGCCGATCCGCCGGGTGGTGTTCTCCTCGCTGGTGAAGTGGGACGGCAAGCAGGAGCGGTCGCTCACGCCGGCCGAAATCCGGCAGATCGGCGGGCGCGCCGGGCGCTATGGCAAGCACGAGGCCGGGATCGTCGCGGTGCTGGCCGGCGGCGGCGACCCGGCGCGGCTGCGCGCCCTGATGGCCACCGATCCCGCGCCGCCCGAGGACCGCCGCCCGCTGGTGTCGCCGGACCGCGACATCGTCGCCGCGGTGGCGGAGGAGCTGGGCACCGCCAGCCTGTCCGAGACGCTGCGCCGCATCCAGCGCGCCGTGCTCCGCCCGGGGGACCCGAACTACCGCCTGGCGGACCTGGGGACGCAGATCGACATCGCCACCGCCATGGACGGCACCGGGCTGTCGCTGCTGGACCGCTGGACCTATGCGCTGTGCCCGGTGGATACGCGCGACGACGGCATCGACCGGCTGCTGCGCTGGGGGCTGGACCATGCGGCCGGCACCCCGGTCCCGCCCCCGGCGGCGGGATACCTGCCCGCGCCGGACCGCGCGACGCAGCCGTCCCTGGAGCATGCGGAGAAGGTCGCGAAGCGGTTGGTGGCCTGGCGCTGGCTGTCGCAGCGGTTCCCGGGGGCCTACACCGGCACGGAGGCGGCGCAGGCCGAGCGGCGGCGGCTGAACGGCTTCATCGAGGAGGTGCTGCGCAAGCAGGCGCTGGGCCGCGGCAAGCCGATGCGCCGCCCGGGCAAGCCGGCGGTTCCGGCGTCTGACCGCAGCGGCGGGCCGAAGGCTGCGCCGGGCCGGTCCCGCCCGCGCAAGGGCTCAGGCCAGCGGCGTTGAGGCCGCCGGCCTGAGCCATGGCGCCATCGTGTATGCTTGCCCTCGGGAGTAGGTTGCCCGCCGCCGAAGCAGGATCGTGACCCAGCCCATGCCCTGCGCGCGGTGGCGCCGGCACTGCCAAGCGAAGGCAGCGTTGCAAGGACCAGGGACGCGGGCGCAGTTACCCCGGCCCCGGTCCGCGGCCAGGCGATGCGGACAGGGATCGGGCGTCCTCGCCCCAGCATACGGTTGAGCGCATGGACAACGACCTCTCCCGCGGTCGTGCGGCGCTCGTCCTTGCGTGATCGCAGCCTGCCGCCGATCACCTGCCTCCATCTGGCGACGGCCGCCTCGGCGCGAGCGCGCGTGTTACGGCAAGCTGGGCTTCCCGGGTCGGATCAGCGACCGCTTCCTGTGCCAGACCTGTTCCAGCCGCCACGGCGCGGGGCGATGCGGCAACCCGGCGCCCGGGCGACCACGCTCCCCCGACCTGCCCCCCCCGGCGCAAATACGCTTCACACCTGCATACCGTGCAAGCAGCCTCCAGATGACAATCAGTCTGCAGGGATGTCGTGTTCGGACAAGAATAGGAGAGTTCTTATGGTCGGGCTTGACCCGTCCACCCATCCCTTCCAGCAACGCCCGACCTCCTCCCTGAACACCGCTTCTGCGCAAAGCCCGGCAGTCCTTGCAGTGCCACGTGGGGGGATCGGGTCAAGCTGGAGGATGAGCTTCCTTGACGGATTGCGTATCCGAGGCCCCCTGCACCAGGCCGTCATGTGCCGGTTGCTGGCACGGGACTTGCGTCCTCCGCTTCGAGGCATTGCGCAGGAGACCTCGTATGACGTTCCGAACTGTCGCGGCCGCGTCCTTAATGATGGGCTTGGCCGTCTTCGCGACCGTCGCACAGGCGGCGCCGGCCTGTGAGCCGGGCAAGCTTGCCGAGAAGTATCCGAGCTTGGTCGGCAAGACGATCAAGATCGGGGCTGACCCGCAAACGCCGCCCTATGCGATGCGCGACGGAAGCGACTTCAGCAAGGTGACCGGCTCCGACGTCGATCTGGCCAGCGCCGTGCTGGACTGCGTGGGCATCAAGCACGAGATGTTCCTGGGCGGCTGGTCCGGCCTGATCCCGGCGACTGCGGGTGGGCAGGTCGATATTTTCTGGGACAACCTCTACTATACGCCAGAGCGGGCCAAGCAGTTGGACTTCGTCATGTACATGCAAGCCGCAACGGGCGCGCTGACCCAGGCGGGAAACCCCAAGGGGATCACCGGGATTGAGAACTCATGCGGGGCGACCTATGCGGTCGGCCTCGGCACCGTCGAGGAGGTCGCGGCTAGAAAGCAGGATGCGGCCTGCGCGGCGGCGGGCAAGCCGGCCATCACCGTCATGACCTACCCGGATATGGCGTCCGGCCTTCGTCTGCTTCAATCCGGCCGCGCCGACATCATGATGACCGATCTGGCCGTGGTGGACCAATTGGCCGCGGACAACCCGAAGACCTACGAGCGGGCCTACAAGATCATGACCGGGTTCAACATCGGTGCAGCGGTCAAGAAGGGCAACGCGGACCTGTTGCACGCCATCCGTGACGGGCTTCAGGTCATGCAAGCCGATGGCAAGCAGAAGGCGATCTTTGCCAAGTACAAGATCGACGCGGACATGGAAGTCTCGGCGGCCGTCAAGACGGAGTAGCCCTGTTGCGTATCGCCGCTCACGCGGTCGTCATGCTCGTGCTGGGCGTGACGGCTGCCAGGGCCGCGCCGCCCGGGAACGGCGTGCAGGAGTGGCTGGCCGACTTCGCGACCTACGCCACCTCCGGTTTCCTTTGGAACGGGGCGCTGCTTGCCGTCGAGATCACCGCCGCGGCCATGACCTGCGGCCTGCTGCTGGGCCTAGGCCTAGCCCTGATGCGGATCTCGCGCATCCCGGCGATCCGGGCGGCGGCCGGGTTCTACATCTTCGTGACTCGCGGCACGCCGCAGTTGCTGCAACTGGTCTTCATCTTCGATGCGCTGCCGTTCATCGGCCTGCGCCTGGACAGCTTCAGCACCGCGCTGATCGGCTTCGCCCTGAATGAGGCGGCGTTCAGCGCCGAGATCATCCGCGGCGGCATCATCTCGGTAAGCGGCACGCAATCCATCGCAGCGGCCTCGCTCGGCATGGGCACCGGCCTGACGCTGCGCCGCATCATCTTGCCGCAGGCGATGCGCGCCATCCTGCCGGGGCTGATCAACGATACCATCAGCATGCTCAAGCTGACATCGATCGCCTCGGTGATCTTCGTCAACGAGCTGACCTTCCGGGCGCAGCAGATCGTCGGGCAGAACTTCAAGTTCTTCCAGGTGTTCATCGCCACCGGAGCCATCTACCTGGCGTTGACCAGCGCCATCACCGCCCTGCAATCGGTGCTGGAGCGGCGCTTCGACCTGGACCGCGTGCCGCCCGGCCCCTCCGCCCTGCAGCGCCTGCTCGGCTTCAACGGCTTCCCCGCCGCGCCCACGCCGGTCGCCCCTGCCCCGGCGCCGGACGCAGCCTGGATCGGCAGCCTGATCGGCAGCACCGACCCGAGCCAGCGCGGACAGCCCTTCGTCGTCGGGCGGAACGTGCAGAAGGCCTATGCCGGCCGTGAAGTGCTGTCCGGCATCGACTTCAGCATCGCGCAGGGCGAGGTGGTGGTGATCCTGGGTCCCAGCGGATCCGGTAAAAGCACGCTGCTGCGCATGATCAACCATCTCGAAGCCCTGGACTGGGGCGATATCACCGTCGGCGGGCACCCGGTAGGATACCGTCCGCCGAATGGCGGCCCACCGCGCCCGGTGCGTGACCTGGCCCGTGCGCGGGCCGAGGCCAGGATCGGCATGGTGTTCCAGCACTTCAACCTGTTCGCCCATCTGACGGCGTTGCAGAACATCACGGAAACGCCGGTCCGCGTGCATGGCGTGCCGCGTGCCGAGGCGGAGGCGACCGCCCTGCGCCTGCTCGCCGCCGTGGGCCTGGCCCGGCACGCCCATCACCTGCCGCACCGCCTGTCCGGCGGCCAGCAGCAGCGGGTGGCTATCGTCCGCGCCTTGGCGATCCAGCCGAAGCTGATGCTGTTCGACGAACCGACCTCCGCGCTGGACCCGGAGCTGGTCGGCGAGGTGCTGGCGGTGATGCGGCGCCTGGCCGACGCCGGGATGACCATGGTGGTGGTCACGCACGAGATCCGCTTTGCCCGTGAGGTCGCGGACCGGGTGATCTTCATGGACGAGGGCCAGGTGGTCGAGCAAGGCCCTCCCGAATCGGTCATCGACAGCCCGAAGCACGAGCGCACCCGGCGCTTCCTGCGCATGGTCGAGCAGGAAGAGGCCGCGGATGGCGTGAGCTGAAGCCTGCCGCGGCGTTTGTCCTGGATTACGTCTTCACCTGCACCTGAGAGGGTCCCATGACCGGTCGCCAAACCTTCGAGACCGCCGACTTCGCACTGCAGGGCGGCGAGGGCCTGCCCCTGGCGAAGCTTGTGTACAGGACGCTCGGCACGCTGTCGGCGGCACGCGACAACGTGGTGCTGATCCCGTCCTGGTATTCCGGCACCGACCGCGAGGCGGAGTTGTGCATGGTCGGCAGCGGCCGGGCCATCGACCCCAGCCGCCACTTCGTCGTGTTCACCAACCTGCTCTCGGGCGGCGTGTCCTCCTCGCCCAGCAACACCCCGGCGCCGTTCGAGGCCGGGCGCTTCCCCCGTGTCACGCTGCACGACAACGTCCGGCTGCAGCGCATGCTACTCGACTCGCTCGGGATCGAGCACATTAAGCTGGTGGCCGGTTGGTCGATGGGTGGCTGCCAGGCCTATCAGTGGGGGGCGCAATACCCGGACATGATGGACGCGATCGCCCCGCTGTGCTGCTCGGCGCGGACGGCGCACTTCAACAAGATTTTCCTGCTGTCCCTACGCCGCGCCCTCGAGCTTGACCCGGCCTTCGAGGACGGGTTCTACACCAGGCCGCCGGTCCGCGGCCTGCGCGCCTTTGCGACGATCTACGCCGGGTGGGGGTTTTCCGAACCCTTCTACCGAACCGAGGCCTTCCGGCAGTTCGGCGCCACGACCGCGGCCGAGTTCTCCGCGCGGTTCTGGGAACCGGGCTTCCTGCACCTTGACGCCAACGACCTGCTCGCCCTGCTGCGGTGCTGGGAGGACGGCGACATCAGTGCAGGCGCGCAGTATGGCGGCGACCTCGACCGCGCCCTGGGCGCAATCACCGCACGGGCGATCGTCATGCCCGGCGAATACGACAGCTACTTCCCCCCGGCCGACAGCCAGGCCGAGGTAGCGCGGATGCCGAATGCGGAGTGCCGGCCTATCCGGTCGATCTGGGGGCACATGACGCTCTGGAATCCGGCCGACCGGCCCTTCATCGACGCCGCACTGCAGGACCTGCTCGATGGCTAAGCGACAGCTTTGGCTGGAGATGAAAACCGCGCTGCAGGACGGGCTGTCCGTTTGGGCGGCAACCATTGCCATGGCGCGCACGGCTATTGTGCCGCATCCGCCGGGCCTTGCCGCATGATGCGGGTTGGCACGCCTCCCACGTTCCGAAAGCAGCATAAGGCCAACCCGGTCAGCCAGCGGCTGGGCTGCGCCGGGTGACCGTCGGGCTGACGCCGATCTGCCGCAGCTCGTATCGCGGCGTCGTAGAGTTCCTGCGTAACCTGCTGAGCCTTCCTCAGCGTGGGCTGCGTTCACGACATGCTTCAGGCAGCCACGCGAGAGGCGAGCGCGATCAACCACGACCAGAACCTGCCCGACATTCGGATGGGCTTGCACGACAAACAAGCGATCGTGTCCCGCTGCGTGGTGTAGAAGCGGGGCGGCCCTGAGCAGGGCTGGCTG
>CAXTFY010000150.1:0-11341 GCA_964243265.1 uncultured Acetobacteraceae bacterium
CCTCGGCCAGCTCCTGCAGGGCGGTGCGCAGCTTCTTCGCCTTCATCGCGTCGTCCAGCCGCACCCGGCGCAGGATTTCCGGGGCGAAGTAGGGGACGCCGACGAAGTTCAGCCGCTCGTCCTCGCTCAGGGTGTCGCCGATGCGCAGGGTGCCGTGGTTGGGGATGCCGACGACGTCGCCGGCATAGGCCTCGTCGGCGATCTGGCGGTCGCGGGCGAAGAAGAACTGCGGCGCGTGCAAGGGGATCAGCTTGCCCGTCCGCACCTGCACCAGGCGCATGCCGCGCTGCAGCCGGCCGCTGCACACCCGGGCGAAGGCGATGCGGTCGCGGTGGTTGGGGTCCATGTTGGCCTGGATCTTGAAGACCAGGGCGGTGAGCTTGGGTTCGTCGGCCTCGACGACGCGGGTGTCGGCGGGCTGGCTGCGCGGCTTCGGGCCGAAATCCACCAGGCCGTCCAGCAGGTCCTTGACGCCGATCTCCTTGATGGCGCTGCCGAAGAACACCGGGGTCAGGTGCCCGGCGTTGAAGCTTTCGAGGTCGAACTCCGGCAGCGCCGCCTGCACGAGTTCCAGGTCCTCGCCGAGCTGGATCATGCGGGGGTCCGATTGGCCCAGCGGCTCCAGCAGGTGCAGGTCGCGGGAGCGCACGTCGTAGGTGCCGGCGAAGGTGGCGGCGCGGCCGATGGGCCAGGTGACGGGGGCGGTGTCCAATGCAAGGGTGCTGGCGACCTCGTCCACGATCTCGAAGGGGTCGCGGGCCTCGCGGTCCATCTTGTTGATGAAGGTGAGGATGGGGATGTCGCGCAGGCGGCAGATCTCGAACAGCTTGCGGGTGCGGGCCTCGATGCCCTTGGCGGCGTCGATCACCATGACGGCGCTGTCCACCGCGGTGAGGGTCCGGTAGGTGTCCTCGCTGAAGTCCTCGTGGCCGGGAGTGTCGAGCAGGTTGAACACGCAGCCGCGGTACTCGAACGTCATCACGCTGGTGACGACGGAGATGCCGCGCTCGCGCTCGATGCCCATCCAGTCGCTGCGGGTGCGGCGGCGCTCGCCCTTGGCGCGGACGTTGCCGGCGAGCTGGATGGCGCCGCCGGCGCGGAGCAGGCGCTCGGTGAGGGTGGTCTTCCCCGCGTCGGGGTGGCTGATGATCGCGAAGGTGCGGCGGCGGGCGATCTCCTGGGCGGGGGTCATCGGGTGGTCCTTTGGGGGTTGGCCGGGTAGGCGGTGACGAAGCGGCGGTGACCAGCGGCAGTCTCCTCGATCCATATAGTACGGATGCAAGGCCGGGTCCCGCTTGCAGCGGCAAAGGTGTGGTCGGACATCAGCTCGGTGCCGTCTGGGTGCTGCAAGCGCTTGATCCCGAGAGCTTTGGGCGCCTGCATGTCCGACCCTATCACGAACGCAAAGCGCCGGGGTCCAGCCCCGGCGCCACGCACGGTCCTGCCGGGGGTCCCGCGTTACCGCGAGTAAAACTCCACCACCAGGTTCGGCTCCATCGTCACGGGATAGGGCACGTCGGTCAGCTTCGGCGCGCGGCCGAAGCGGCCCTTCATCGCGCGGTGGTCCACCTCAAGGTAGTCGGGCACGTCGCGCTCGCCGGACTGCGAGGCGTCGAGCACCACGGCGAGCTGCTTCGACTTCTCGCGCACCTCGATCACGTCGCCGTCGCGCACCAGGAAGCTGCTGATGTTCACCTTCTTGCCGTTCACCGTGACGTGGCCGTGGTTCACGAACTGCCGCGACGCGAACGGGGTGATGGCGAACTTCATCCGGTACACCACGGCGTCCAGGCGGCGCTCCAGCAGCTCAATCAGATTCTCCGAGGTGTCGCCCTTGCGGCGCACCGCCTCGTCGTAATACTTGCGGAACTGCTTCTCGCCGATGTTGCCGTAGTAGCCCTTAAGCTTCTGCTTGGCCATCAACTGGATGCCGAAGTCGGTCGGCTTCTGCTTGCGGCGCTGGCCGTGCTGGCCGGGGCCGTACTCGCGCTTGTTCAGCGGGGACTTGGCGCGGCCCCACAGGTTCACGCCTAGGCGGCGGTTGATCTTGTACTTGCTTTCGGCGCGCTTGGTCATGCGCGGCCTCCTCTATTCTATATGCGTCCGCCTCTTGAGATGAGGGTTAGGGCGCTTGTTGCACCGGTAGGCCGTAAAGCAATACGGCGGGCGCACGCCACAAGGGGGCATGTCCACGTTCCCAGCAATGCGTGGGGGTTACGCCGTGGCCTGGGCCGAGTCAATCACAGCCTGCTCCATCCCGGAGAGGGTCGCGGTGAGGGAGGCCGCAAGCGCCAAACCTGGCATGCTTGGGAGCGGCTTTCGTCCTTGAAGCGAGCAGATTAGGCCCTTGCCGCTTCCCCCACCCCGGCCCTCTCTCGGAGGGAGAGGGGGCAGGAAGTGTTCTCACGCCGTAGGCGATCGCCCTAAGGCAGTAAGCGCCCTGTTTTGACCCCTTATGCCTGCACGGCTACCGTTCCCCGAATGGTCCGCAGGTGTGGAATGCGCCCTCTTCGTCCTGTCATGCCGCTCCTGCTGCTCCTCGCCCAGCCTGTTGTCGCCCAGACTGTCGTCGCCCAGCCTGTCCCTGTTCAGTACGGCGGAGCTAATCCGGCGCTGCGCCAATACGAACGCGCTGCCTTGCTGGACGGGCTGGGCGCGGCCTACCAGGCGGGCCACGGCGTGCCAGCGGACCCGGTTCGCGCCGCCGACCTGCTCGATGCCGCCGCTGCCCTGGGGAGCATCGATGCGATGAGCCGCCTCGGGGGGATGCTCGTTCAGGGGCAGGGCGTCGCCCGCAACATGCCGCGCGGCATGGTGCTGCTGGACCGTGCCGCAGAGGCCGGGAACGCGGCGGCGCAGGCCACGCTGGCCCGCGCGTTGCTGCGCGCAACTGGGAAGGGGCGCGACGATGCCCGTGCCCGCACCCTGCTGAGCCGGGCTGCGGCGCAAGGTGTGCCGGACGCCCTGCTCGCGTTGGGCATCATGGCCGAGGCCGGGCAGGGCGGCCCGCGCGACCTGCCGGCCGCCAAGGCGCTGTTGCGATCGGCGGCCCGGCTGGGCCTGCCCGGCGCAGGGTACCGCTATGCGATGCGGCTGCAGGCGGATGGCTGCGACGCGGCAGACCTGGATGGTGCGCCGGGGTCCGCCCACGACGCCCCGACAACCTGCCCGGCGGCCGTCCGGCTGTGGCTTAGCAGGTCCGTTGCGGCAGGCGACCCGGCCGGGATGGGCCGCCTGGCGGCGATGGCGGCCGACGGCACCGGCGGGCCGGCCGATCCCGCCGAGGCCGACGCGCTGTTCTGGCGGGCGCTAGCCGAGGACCCGGCCGCCGATGGACCCCGCCTGGCCCTGGACCTGGCCGCCCGCCTGCGCGCCGGTCGCGGAGTGGCGCAGGACAAGCCGGCCGCACGGGTGCTGCTGACGCTGCGGGCCGGCACGGAGGACGGCGCCACGGTGGCGCTGGCCGACATGCTGCTGCAAGGCGACGGTGGGCCGCGCGACCCCGCTGCCGCGGTGGCCGTACTGGATGCGGCGGCGGGCCGGGGATCGAAGGAGGCTGCCGTGCGCCTGGCCGGGTTGCTGCGTACCGGGGCGGACGGCGTGGGGCGCGATGCGCCGCGGGCGCGGGCCGTGCTGCTGCGGGCCATGCAGGCCGCGGGGCAAGGCGCTGATGCGGCGCGGCTGATTCTGGCCGACATGCTGCTGCATGGCGAGGGTGGGCGGGCGGACCCTGCCGGGGCACGCGCCGTGCTGGCCGCCGCCGGCGATGCGCCGGCGTTGCTGCAGGCCGCAGACCTGCAGGCGCGCGGTATCGGCGGCCCGCGCGATCCGGCGGGCGCGCTGGCCACCCTGCACCAGGTGACCGACCGCCTGGCCGACCCCCGCGGTTGCCTGCCGGCGGCCCGGCTGTACATGGCAGGCGTCCAGGACCCGGCGCCGGACCAAACCGCCTTCCAAGCCCCAGCTTCCCAAGTTACAGCCCCGGCGCAAACCTCAGCCCCGGCGCACCCCCAAGGTCCGGCAGGCAGTCCGGCCTTCCTGCGTGGTCCAGTCCTTCCGCGCGGCGCTATCCCCGCTCGCGACCAGGACCCGGTGCAGGCCGCCATGGCGACCGGCGCCGCGGCCGACCACCTGCTGTGCGCCCTGGCCGCGGGCGATCCGGGCGCGCAGGCGTTGCTGCTCGCGCCGTTGCCAAACGTGCCACCCGCAGTGCGGCTGGCGTTGAGGGCACGGCTGTCGGCGCTGGCCGGGCAGGCGATGACGCCGGGCCTGGGCCTGGACCCGCTGCTGCTGCGGGCGTTGCGGGACACCGGGGTGCAGGACGGCCGGTTCGGTGCAATGCTGGCGGCGGCGCGGGACGGGACGCCGCCCGGGGAGGCACCTGGGACCACGGGCGAGGGCGACACGCCGGCGGCCGGCCCTGGTCCGCGCATGCTCCTGGCGCTGCGGGACATCTGGGCCGCCCGCATTATAGCGGCACAGCCGAAGGACGGTACGGCACAGCCAGCAGTCGGGGCGGCAAGCCCTACGGTGAACGGGGCGATCAGCCCGCCCAGCGCTCCACCACCATGAACGCTACCGCGACGGCGTTGACCGCCAGGTGGACCAGCAGCGACGCCCGGACCGACTCCCCGGCCTCCCGCGCCCAGGTGAGCAGGACCACCACCGGCACCAGCATCAGCAAGGACGCCCATCCGGCGGCGGCATGGGCCAGCAGGAACAGCAGCCCGGTCGTGCCGCCCGTCGCCCAGGCGCTCCACCGGCGGCGCAGCGCCACCCAGAGCCAGCCGCGGAAGAACAGCTCCTCCGTCACCGGGGCGCCGATGGCGAAGAACGCAATGCAGCCGAGCGCATAGCCGGCCAGGCTGCCGTCCGGGTCCAGCGGCGCCTCCTGCAGGTTCTGTCGGGCGAAGTTCTGGTAGGCCGGCACGAGCTGCGCCAGCACCGCCAGCGCCGGGTTAAAGGCGGCGCCGAGCACGGCCAGCCCCACGACCAGGCGGCCGCGCGTCACCGGCAGCCATCCCGCCCCGGCCCGGCGGCTGCCCGCGCCGACCCGCCCGGCCCGGCGCAGGGCGGCCAGCAGGGTGATAAGCTGGAAGGCGGCGCAGGCCGGCCAGATGAACCCGCCGTCGGTGAACTCGAGATCCTGGCGCCAGATCTTGGCCGCCGCGAGCATGGCCAGCGTCCCCACAGCGCCAGCGCCGGCCAGCGCCGCCAGCAGCCACGCCAGCGCCAGGCCGACCTGCCCCAGCGGCCCGGCTGGCGCCCGGACGGCACGACGGGCGGGCAGACCACCGAGCTGCAAGCCGCCGGGGAGGCTGGGAGGGCTGTCGGGCATGGCCGGGAACTAGACCAGCGCGACCTGGCGCCGGCAATGCCTGGAGCGACGCCGCGGCAACCAGGAAAGGTGAAGAAAAGTCGCCGCAGCCCTACCCAAACCGGGTGGGAGCGTGCATGTGCCAGGGCATGATCAACCGCGGCGACATCCTCTGGCTCGGCATTTCCTCCGGCGTCACCGGGGGGCTGATCGGCGGCGGGATGCTGGGCATCGGCATGGACCTGATGGTGAACGGACAGCCGATCGGGCTGCTGCTGATCTGCGTCGGCGGCCCGGCGTCGGCAATCATCGGCTGGCTGCTGTCCCGCCGGCTGGCCCGGCAGTTGCCGCGGGAGTAGCCGGCTGGGCGAGCAGGTCCAAGGCCGTGTTGCCGATCAAGTGGCACGGCTGTCCGGCAGCGGGGGATGACGCGCTGGCGGGCAGCGACTGAAGATATATCGAACGCCCTATGCCTTGACCGTTTTGGTCCAGGGCGTGGTTATGGTGGATTGGATGCGGTCCGGGGCCGTCCATGAGCCAGGTCCAGGCGGTGCAGCACCGCTCGATGATGGTGTCGTGCCCACCGCGTGGCTTCGGGCAGGGCTGCGGCCATAAGAGTAGGGAACCCGCTCTGAAAGACGCCTGCGCCAGGGGGGCCGCCTTCGGGTGCCGCGGACGCGTCGAGGTATGGGAGAAGCGCAGCGGATGCCGCAGCTTACCCACGCTGCGCTCGTGCAGGCTGACGCCGTACAGCCCAGCAAGCCGCGCCAGGTCGTGACGCCAACCGACCTGCGCTTGCCGAGCAGGCCAGGGCACGTCAACCATACAATCCGGCGAAACCAATGAAGCGGAGGTGGCCATGCGGACGTTGAAGGGTAAGACGGCTCTCGTCACCGGCGCCTCCTCCGGCATCGGCGAGGCCATCGCGCGCCGGCTGGCGCAGGACGGCGCCAACCTGGTCCTGGTAGCCCGGTCGGAGGCCAAGCTGCGGGCGCTAGCCGCCGCGTTGTCCGGGGATCACGGCATCCGCGCCGCGGTCGTCCTGGCGGACCTGATCCAGCCCGGCAGCGGCGAGGCCATACGGCGGGACACCGACGCGCAGGGGATTACCGTGGACGTGCTGGTCAACAACGCGGGCTTCGGCACCTATGGCGCGTTCGAGGACATCGAGCCGGGCCGCGAGCAGGACGAGGTGGCGGTGAACGTCGCAGCCCTCGTCGGCCTGACGCACGCGTTCCTGCCGCCGATGCTGCTGCGCGGCGATGGCGCCGTCCTGAATGTCGCCTCGACGGCGGCGTTCCAGCCGGGCCCGTACATGGCGGTGTATGCGGCGACCAAGGCATTCGTGCTGAGCTTCAGCGAGGCGCTGTGGGCGGAGTGCCGCGGCCGCGGCGTGCATGTCGTGGCTCTTTGCCCAGGCGCGGTGGAAACGCCGTTCTTCGCGGCCTTGGGCGACGACCGGGCGCGTCAGGCTCCCGCCCTCTCGCGCATGGCGCGGGTCGAGGACGTGGCGGAGGGCGCCATGCGTGCCCTGCGCGGCAACCGCCCGACGTGGATCGTCGGCGGGCGGAACTGGCTGATGGCGCAGTCGGTGCGCTTCGTGCCACGCAGCATCACGGCCAGGATGGGGGCGGGGCTGCTGCGGCCGCCGCGCGTGCGGCCCGCGACCTGACAGCCCCGCGACCCGACCCTATGGACGGGCCGCACCCATCCGTCAGTCGGAGGGCGGCCGGGCGCGCAGCAGGTCGTGCGCGTTGATGATGGCGGCGGCCATGTCCTCCAGGCTCATGCGCTTGGACATCGCCTGGCGGCGTAGCGTCTGGTAGGCCTCCTCCTCGGTCATGCCCTGGCTGGCCATCAGGATCAGCCGGGCGCGCTGGATGCGCTGCATCCCGGCCAGCTTGCGCTCCAGCTTCTGCACGCGCTGCCCGGCGCCCTGCTGCTGCAGCCAAAGGCTGCGCGCGATGGCAAGCTGCGTCAGCAGGCCGAACGGGCGGACCGGGCGCTCGATCACCGCATGGGCGCCGATCTCCAGCACCAACTGCAGGATGGACGGGTTCTCGTACTGCACGACGCCGATCACCGTGGGCTGCCGGCGCTCGCCGCCGCGGAACAGGCGGCGCAGCGGCTCACGGCTGTCGTGCTCGACGGCGAGGACGACGATGTCCGACGCCGCCGCCACTTCGTCCGGCAGCGGCCAGACGGTCGTGGTGACGCAGCCGATGCGGCGCAGGTGCTCAACCAGGCTGATGCCCTCGGCGTCGGGCGGGTGCATGACCTCGATGCGGAGGCCGCGGAGGTCGCGCAGGATTTCGATGGCCATCCCGGGCGAGGTCCCCGCCCGCCGTCAGGCTTGCGCCGGGGCGGGCAGGCCATCGGACCCGGTGCTTTCAGGCTCAACGCTTCCAGGCCCAATGCCGCGTTGTTCATCCCCGACCCGGGCGCGCTCGGACCAACTATCCAGGCGCTGGTCCACGCAGTAGGGGTCCGGCTTCACCCGCCGGCCAGGGTCCCAGACGACCTGGAACTGCCCGGCGGCGTCCAGCTTGGCAACCCGCGGCCACAGGAACGTGTGATTGGTGCCGCTGTCGATCCGCACACGTCCCTGCGGCGCGTCGTACTCCAAGTCGCCCAGCGCCGCGCGGACCTGGGCGGGATCGTCGGTGCCGGTCCGCTCGATGGCGTCGGCCAGCAGCATGACCTGGAAGTAGGCGGCTTCCGCCCCTGCGGTCACCGCGGCCTCGATGCCGAAGCGCGCCCGGAAAGCCGACACGAACTCCGCGGCCGCGGGCGTCGGCAGGGTGCTGAAGAACGGGGCGGCGGTGATGTGGCCGGCGGCGGCCTCGGGCTGCATCTCGGCGACCTCGGCCTCGCTGGTGGTCAGGCTGGCGATTGGCATCCGAGCCGGGTCGAAGCCAGCTTGCCGGTAGGCCTCATAGAACACCGCGGTCGAGCGGCCGACGACAGTGGAGAAGATCATGTCGGGCCGGGTGCGGCCGATCTGCGCGATGGCTTTGGCGAAGTCCTTCGGCCCGGCGTCGAGCGGGACGTAGATCTCGTCGGCCACCGTGCCGCCGGCCTGCAGCGCCAGGTCCGCCATGATGCGGTTCGACTCATAGGGATAGACGTAGTTGGAGCCGACGAACAGGATGCGCTTGCCATAGCGGCCGAACAGGTAGCGGGCCAGCGGCAGCGAGTTCTGGTTGGGCGCAGACCCGGTGTAGATGCAGTTCGGTGAGTACTCGAAGCCCTCGTACAGCGTCGGGTACATCAGCAGGCCGCGGTAGGCCTCGACCACCGGCAGCACCGCCTTGCGGGTGCTGGACATATAGCAGCCCAGGATCAGCCGCACGCCGTCCCTGCCCAGCAGCCGCTCCGCCAGGGCGTGGAACTGCTTCGGGTTGGAGGCTGGGTCGTAGGCGACCAGCTCGACCCGGCGGCCGCGGATGCCACCGGCCGCGTTGATCGCCTCCACGGCGAGGGTCGTGGCATTGAGTTGGGTGGTCTCGACCGCCGCCGTCACGCCGGAGCGCGAGAACAGCACGCCGAACCGCCAGGGCGCAGCTAGGTCAGCAGGCGGCATGGGGTGTGCATCTGTTTGTCGCTGCCTCCTGGTCACGGGTTCCATGGTCACATACCGTACGCGGCGTGCCCAGCAAGGGTGCGATTAAATATGTCAGCCGGCATCGGGCGGCGGGGCCATCACGCACGGCGTGGGAACGGCACCTGCTCCCTCTCCCTCCGGGAGAGGGCCGGGGTGAGGGAAACCGCGAGCGCCGAACCCGGCATGTATCGAAGCGGATTCCGTCCTTGAAGCGGGCGAGTTAGGTCCTTGCCGCTTCCCTACCCCGACCCTCTCCTGGAGGGAGAGGGAGCAGGAAGCGGTATTTTGATCTTAAATGCAGCAGCCCTGCGTCGAACTGTCATGGCGCGCTCTGCTCCAACACACCAGATTGACAGGCTATGATCATGCTCAAGCTCTGCCTCCTGCTGTTCGTGCTGTTTTACCTGCTGCCGCTCGCCGCCTCCGCCACGCTCTACCGCCTCGATGGCACGGGGGCGGGCTGGCAGACCGCCGACCGCTCCAGCGCCGGCCTGCTTCCCCCGCCGGCCAGCAGCCCGGCCGCCGTGGTGCGGGTGTTCTCGGCGCAGACCGTGCTCTGGCGCGGCATCTTCGCCACCCATAGCTGGATCGTGCTCAAGCCGGCGGGCGCTTCGGCCTATACCCGCTACGACTACACGGCCTGGGGCGAGCCGATCCGGTTGAATGGCTTCGAGCCCGACGGACGCTGGTTCGGCCGGCTGCCGGAGGTGGTGTTCGCCGCCGACGGCCCAGCCGCCGAGGCGATGATCCCCCGCGTGCAGGCGGCGGTGCGCGACTATGCCTGGCGCAAGCAGGGTGATTACCGCGCCTGGCCGGGGCCGAATTCCAACACCTTCGTCGCCGCCGTGCTGGACGCGGTTCCCGGCATCCATGCGGCGCTGCCGCCGACGGCGATCGGCAAGGATTATCCCTATGACGGCCGGTGGCTGCGGCGGACCCCTTCCGGTACTGGCATCCGGCTGTCGCTGGGCGGGTATGTCGGCGTGACCCTGGCCTGGGTGGAGGGCTTCGAACTCAACATCCTTGGCGCGGTGGCCGGGCTTGACCTGCGCCGCCCGGCGATCAAGCTGCCGGGGCTGGGTCGCATCGGCACGCGCGGCCCGGACGGGCCGGCAACCCCGGGCTGGGGCGCCGCAACGGCAGCCTGAGCGTGGCGTCGGTCCCAACCTCGCAAAAGGCCCCGTAACACAGGAGAATTCTGATGCGCGCAGTCGGCTATGAGCATTCGCGTCCCATCGATGACGCGGCATCGCTGGTGGACATCGAGCTGCCGCGGCCGGAGGCGCAGGGCCGCGACATCCTGGTCGCCGTCCACGCTGTATCGGTGAACCCCGTGGACACCAAGGTCCGCATGCGCGCCCAGCCCGACCCCGGGGGTTGGAAGGTGCTCGGATGGGACGCGGCCGGCACCGTCGAGGCTGTCGGTCCCGAGGCCACCCTGTTCCGGCCGGGTGACGAGGTGTTCTACGCCGGGGCGCTGGGCCGCTCCGGGACGAATGCCGAGTTCCACCTGGTCGATGAGCGCATCGCCGGGCGCAAGCCGGCCTCGCTCTCGTTCACCGAGGCCGCCGCGCTGCCGCTGACGGCGATCACGGCATGGGAGGCGCTGTTCGACCGCCTCGATGTCCGCCGGCCCGTGCCCGGCGCCGATGCCGTGCTGATCATCGGCGGGGCCGGCGGCGTTGGCTCCATCGCCACGCAGCTCGCCCGGCAACTCACCGGCCTGACCGTCATCACCACCGCCTCGCGGCCGGAAACGCGGGCCTGGAGCCAGGCGCTCGGCGCGCACCACGTGATCGACCACGCGAAGCCGCTGGCGGCCGAGGTGGCGGCGCTCGGGATCGGGGCGCCGGGCTTCGTGTTCTCGACCACCAACACCGGCCGGCACCTGGCCGAGGTCGGCAAGCTGATCGCGCCGCAGGGCCGCTTCGCGGTGATCGACGACCCGCCGGCGCTCGACGTGCTGCCGTTCAAGCAGAAAAGCGTGTCCGTGCATTGGGAGTTCATGTTCACGCGCTCGATGTTCGAGACCGCCGACATCGGCGAGCAGGGCATGCTGCTGAACGAGGTCGCCCGGCTGGTCGATGCCGGCACACTGCGGACGACGCTGGGCGAGAGCTTCGGCACGATCAACGCCGCCAACCTCCGCCGCGCCCACGCGCTGCTGGAGAGCGGGCGGGCCAAGGGCAAGATCGTGCTGGAGGGGTTCGGCGGGTGACGAGGACACCTCCTTCTCCCTCTCCCTCCGGGAGAGGGCCGGGGTGAGGGGGTCTTGTAGTGTAGCCCTTTCGGTTTGTACAGCCTAGTCCGGAGTTGGCGCTCGTGGCTTCTGGATGGGAAGCAGGCTAGCAAGACCCCCTCACCCCGGCCCTCTCCCGAAGGGAGAGGGAGCAGAGGTCGTGCTGATCAGGCAAGCGGCC
>CAXTFY010000151.1:0-5182 GCA_964243265.1 uncultured Acetobacteraceae bacterium
ATGACGGTCCAATCCGCAGCCCCACTCGCGCTAGACCCACGCCCGGCCGCCCCGCCGCGCGCCGCCGCGCGCCGGGGCCGCGGCCTGATCACCGGCGGACGCCTGGCCATCGGGCTGGTGCTCCTGGCCCTATGGCAGGCCGGCAGCGCAACCGGCGTGCTCTCCCCCCTGTTCTTCGGCCGGCCCGAACGCATCGCCGCCGTCATCTACGAATGGTTCCGCACCGGCGAGATCTGGCCGCACCTCGCCGTCACCCTCGCCGAGACCCTGATGGCCTTCGCCGCCGGCACCATCGGCGGCGTGCTGGCCGGCTTATGGCTGGGCCTCAGCCCGCGCACCCAGGCGGTGCTCGACCCCTACGTAAAGGCGATGAACGCCATGCCCCGGGTGATCCTGGCGCCGATCTTCAGCATGTGGTTCGGCCTCGGCATGGCGAGCAAGGTGGCCCTGGGCTTCACCCTGGTATTCTTCATCGTCTTCTTCAACGTGCTGCAGGGCGTGCGCGAGGTATCGCCCACCGTGCTGAACGCCACGCGCATGCTGGGCGCGTCGCGGCGGCAGTTGGTGCGTCACGTCTACCTGCCGGCGGCGCTGAGCTGGGTATTCAGCTCGCTGCACGTCTCGGTCGGCATGGCGTTCGTGGGCGCGGTGATCGCGGAGTACCTGGGGAGCGCCGCCGGGGTAGGCTACCTGATCCTGCAGGCCGAGGGCGTATTCGACGTGGACACCGTATTCGCGGGCATCGTCGTGCTGACCGGTTGCGCGCTGGTGCTGGACGCCGGCGTCAGCCTGGCCGAGAACCGCCTGCTGGTCTGGCAGCCAAGGGCGGACACGCCCAGGGACACCTAGCCCAGGGACACACAGCCCAGGGACACACAGCCCAGAGACACCTAGCCCAGAAGCCCGTAGTCCACAGACACCTAATCAACCGAGGACGACGCACCATGCTGACACGCCGCGCCGCGCTTGGGGCGACCCTGGCCGCCGCCCTGCCCTCGCCCGCCATCGCGCAGTCCCGCATCAGGGTCCGCTTCGCCGGCGGCGGCATCGCGCTGTATGGCTACATGCCGTTCTTCGTCGCGATCGGGCAAAACCTGTTCGCCAAGCACGGCATCGACGCCGAGGTCGCCCAGTTCCCCGGCGGCGCCCGCGCCATGCAGGCCCTGCTGGGCGGGTCGTCCGACATGGTATGCGGCTACTACGAGCACACCATCCAGATGGCCGCCAAGGGCGCCAAGCTGCAATGCTTCGTCCTGCAGGCCCAGAACAGCGGCCTGGCCCTAGGCGTCCGCAAGGCATTGGCGGGCGAAATCAAGACCGCCGCCGACCTGAAGGGCCGCAAGATCGGCGTATCCGCGCCGGGGTCTGCGACGCACCTGTTCGCGATGCAGTTGCTGGTGCATGCCGGGCTGAAGCCGACCGACGCCGCGGCTATCGGCGTCGGCACCACGCAGACCGCCCTATCGGCCTTCGAGCGCGGCGACATCGACGCACTCAGCCTATTCGACCCCATCATGAACGAGCTGGAGGGCAAGGACGAGATCGTCATCCTGGCCGACGCCCGCGACAGCGCCGGCACCCGGGCGATCTTCGGCGGCCCCTATGCATCGGGCTGCCTATACGCCGAAGCCGGCTGGATACCCAAGAACGAGCCTGCCGTCCGCGCCGCCACCGCCGCCATCCTAGAAGCCGTGGCGTTCCTCAAGACTGCCGAGCCCGACCAGGCCATCGGCGCCTTGCAAGCCGGCATGTGCGGCGTCGGCCGCGACGTCTGCGACCGCGCCTTCACCCGCAACCACGACGCCTTCATGCACGACGGCGCAGTGACGGCGGAGATGTCGCAGACGGTGCACCGCATGCTGGCGGGCTTCGACCCGGCGATTGCGGCGGCCAACATCGACCTGCCGGCGACCTACACGAACCGGTTTGTCGTTGCGAGCTAGCGGCCCTTCACGGGTAACGGCAGGCGTACCCTCCTCCATCAGCAGACCTTGACTGGGCTGGCTGGTCACGGACGGACTTATTGCTCACATTGTTGCCTCCGCTGTAGCTACTCCGGACTTTCTCCGAGAGCTTATACCAACGGCCCTCCGCTCTGACCCTTATGACACTGCATCGGATCAGCCGCCGTCCCGGCATCGTCATTGCGAACCGGCTTTGGCGCGGCATAGGGGGATGCGTGAGCTACGCTCCGGTGGCGGCTCCTGGATTGCCGCATCGCAATGCCAGACGGGGCAATGCCAGACGGGGCAATGCCAAACGGGGCAATGACGGGCGGAGGCAGGGGCAGAACGGTCGTCGCAAAGGGCCGTCGGTATCAACTGGGTCGGCTGAACCCTAACCCCGTCCCACCCCCTCCTGCGCCGCCATCGCCACCTTCGCCTCAGCAATCAACCGCCGCTCATTCCGGTGAACAAAGCGGATAAGGAACACCAGCGCCACCGCCGCCACCACTCCCACCAGGATGCCGAACGGCCCCACCAGCCGATGCACCTGGCTACCCAGCAAGTACGGCGCAAACCCATAAAGGCACGTCCAAGCGATCCCCCCCAGCGCATTCCACAACAGGAAGTGGTCCCACTGCATCCGGTTCGCCCCGGCCAGGATCGCGGCAAACGTCCGCAGGAACACGATGAACCGCCCCAGGAACACCACCTTCCCCCCATGCCGCAGAAACAAGAATTGCCCCAGCCGCTGCCGGTCCAGCGTCAGCCCAATGCGCGGCCCATACCGCGCCAGCACCGGCGGCCCCACCCGCCGGCCGATCACGAACCCCAGGTTATCCCCCACGATCGCCCCGATCGCCGCAGCAAGCACCACCCAGCCGATGCTGAGGTTCCCCGTGGCCGCCGCATACAGCGCGGACGCGATCAGCAGGCTCTCCCCCGGCAACGGCGCCCCCATGCTCTCCAGGCAGATCACCACGGAGATCAGCCCGTAACCATACCGCATCACCAGGTCATGCACGTCAGCGCCGAACATCAAGCCGCCCCCCGCCACCGCCGCCACCCATTGGCGCGCAGCTCGCACGCCGGGCACCCGCCGCAGCCCCACCCCCAATCGTGCCGGTGCGTGCGGTCGCCGACGTAGCAGGTGTGCGTCGCCTCCACCGTCAGCTCCAGGATGCCCAGCCGGTCCGCCATCGCCCAGGTCGCCGCCTTGTCCAGCCACATCAACGGCGTCTCCAGCACGAACCGCCGCCGCATCCCCAGGTTCAGCGCAAGCTGCATCGCCTTCACCGTATCATCCCGGCAATCGGGATACCCGCTGAAGTCGGTCTCGCACATGCCCCCGACAATCCGCGTCAACCCCCGGCGATACGCGAGCGCCGCCGCATAAGTCAGGAACAGCAGGTTGCGCCCCGGCACGAACGTATTGGGCAGCCCCTCCCCCGTCATCGCGATGGCGGCGCCCGAGGTCAGCGCCGTCTCCCCCAGCGCAGCCAGCGAGACCGCCAAGTCCACCAGATGATCAGGGCCAAGCCGCCCGCCCCAAGCCATCGCCCGCAGCCCCTCCCGCACCGGCCCGCGGCACGTCAGCTCGACCGCATGGCGCTGCCCATAGGCGAAGCCCACCGTCTCCACCCGCGCATACCGCTGCAACGCCCATGCAAGGCACGCCGTGCTGTCCTGCCCGCCGCTGAACAGCACCAGTGCGCCGTCCTCCATCGATTTCCGCCCCTCCCCGCCCCATGTCGGCCTTATGGACCTGGACTTCACCGAAGACGAGATCACCCGCTACTCCCGCAACATCCTGCTGGCCGAGGTCGGCGGCGCCGGCCAGGCACGCCTCCGCGCGGCGCGGGTGCTCATCATCGGCGCCGGCGGCCTGGGCAGCCCCTTGGCGCTCTACTTGGCGGCCGCCGGTGTCGGCACGCTGGGCCTGGTGGACGATGACCGCGTGGACCTCTCCAACCTGCAGCGCCAGGTCGCCCACACGACCGACCGCGTGGGCATGCCCAAGGTCCACTCCGCCGCCGCCGCCTGCCGGGCCATCAACCCGGCCATCGCCATCGAGCCGCACCAGCTCCGCCTGACCCCCGACAACGCGATGGCCCTGATCGGCGCCTACGACCTAGTGTGCGACGGCAGCGACAACTTCCCCACGCGCTTCCTGGTCGCCGACGCCTGTGCCCTGGCACAGCGCACCCTGGTTTCCGCCGCCGTGCTGCGCTTCGACGGCCAGCTCTCCACCTTCAAGCCGCACCTGCGTGGCGAGGGCGGGGGCAACCCCTGCTACCGCTGTCTGCACCCCGCCCCACCGCCCGACGGCATGGTCCCCACCTGCAGCGAGGCCGGCATCCTCGGTGCCGTCACCGGCGTCATGGGCAGCCTGCAGGCGGCGGAGACACTGAAAGAATTACTAAGCATCGGCGAGAGCCTATCCGGCCGCCTGCTGGTCTGGGACGCCTTGGCCGCCCGCATCCGCACCGTGCGCCTGCCCCCCGACCCGGCCTGCCCGCTTTGCGGACCCCACGCCACCATCCACGACCTATCCGCCCACCGCCAGC
Organism: uncultured Acetobacteraceae bacterium; assembly: GCA_964243265.1. Classification (GTDB taxonomy): domain Bacteria; phylum Pseudomonadota; class Alphaproteobacteria; order Acetobacterales; family Acetobacteraceae; genus DASWOJ01. The sequence goes on from CAXTFY010000151.1 coordinate 4,511, forward strand.
CGGAGCCGGCGCTTGCCGGATGACCCGCCCCACCCATCACCACCTGCGCCGTCACCACGGCCCCAGCCCCTGGGCATACTGCTGATCTCCGCCGGGCACGAACGCGGCCACTACGCATTCGTCACCGCCGCCGCCGCCGCCGCCATCGGCCGGCCCGTCACGATCTTCGCCACCAACGAGGGCTGCCGGATGCTGGCGTCCCAACTGCCGCCCGATACCCGCGACGACCAGGTGCGCGCCGCCGGCGTCGCCGGCCTGGGCGAACTGCGTGCCGCCGCCCTGGAGTTGGGCGTACGGCTGATGGCCTGCGACGCCGGCCTCCGCATGATCGGCCTCCCGTCCGCCCGCCTGCTGCCCGGCGTAGAGATAGCCGGCGTACCCAGCTTCCTAGCGGCGGTGGGCGGCGGCCAAATCATCACGCTTTAGGTATGCTTCTGCTTGACCCGCCCGCCTGGTTGTTGGCAGGGATGGGCCATGCCCAATCCCGCAGCCCGCACCATCCTGGCCGCCCTGCTGCTGCTGCCGGCGGCAACCAGGGCCGAGCTGGCAAAGCCTGCCACGCCACCGGCGCACCCGGACACCACGCATCCCGACGCAACCCATCCAGCCGTGAAGCACCCGGCCGTCATCCATGCGGACACGCCCCACCCAAACACGGCTCACCCAGACGCC
>CAXTFY010000151.1:5282-11331 GCA_964243265.1 uncultured Acetobacteraceae bacterium
CACCCAGACGCCAAGCACCCAGCCGTCGCACACCCGCCAGCCGCCACACACCCGCCTGACAGCCACCCCATCGAGCACCCGGTCAGCACCCCGGTCATCCGGCCTCGCCCAGCCGCCCGGCACGCTGCCCCGGCCGTGACGGCGCCGCCCACCCCCACGGCCACGCTCAACCCGGCGCCGGAACAGTCCGCCGAACCCGGCAAGGGCGCCAACACCGGCCTGCCGCTCCCCCGCTTCGCCGCCCTGCGCTCGGACGAAGTGAACCTGCGCAGCGGCCCCGGCGCCCGCTACCCCATCGAGTGGGTCTACAAGCGCCGCGACCTGCCGGTGAAGATCGAGCGCGAGTTCGAGGTCTGGCGCCTCGTGCAGGACCAGGAGGGCGTCAAGGGCTGGGTCCACCAGGCAACGCTGGCCCCCCGCCGCACCGCCGCCGTCCTGGGCGCGGCCGGCACGGAGGAGATGCTGCGCCGCGACGCCCAGGACGGCGCCAGCCCCGTCGCCCGCCTAAAACCCGGCGTCATCGTCCGCCTACGAAGCTGCGAGGCCAAGTCGGACTGGTGCCAAGCCCAGATCGGCGACTACCATGGCTGGATGAAGCGCGCGGAGCTATGGGGCGTGTCCCCGGACGAGGTGATCCAATGACCGCCCCACTTCCCGCCACCCCGCCTCCCGCCACCGTGCCTCCCCCGGAAGGCCAGCCCCGCGCCCACCACGACATGGGCGGCGTGCCGAAGTTCCTGTGCGAGCCAATCGACACCGGGACCCATACGCTGACCGAGTTCGACCGCACGGTGGACGCCATCCGCGGCATCCTGGGCGCCAAGGGCATCATGAGCGTCGATGAGCTGCGCCGCGGCATCGAGGCCATCCCGGAGGCCGACTACGCCCGCCTGTCGTATTACGAACGCTGGATACGCTCGATCACCGACAATCTGCTGGCCCGCGGCGTGGTGACTGAGGCCGAGTTGCGGGCCGCCCTGGAGGGTGCCGCCCCAGACCCCACAGCATCAGACCACACAGCATGACGTTCGCGCCAGGCACCCCGGTCCGCGTGCGCGACGACTGGCCCGAGCAGCACGGCCCCTGCCATATCCGCACGCCGCATTACCTGCGCGGCCGCACCGGCACCGTGCTGCGTCACCTCGGCGACTTCCCGAACCCCGAGGATCTAGCCTTCGCCCGCCCCGCCGCACGGCTGCCGCTGTACCACGTCGCTTTCACCCCTCAATCGGTCTGGCCGGACGCCGGCGGCGGCGAAATCCTGGTCGAACTCTACGAACCCTGGCTGGAGGCCGCATGACCACCATCCTCGACACCCCAGGCGACCGCCTGCTGCTGGCCGTCCGCACCCTGCTGGAGCAGAAGGGCCTCGCCTTCCCCGACGAGATCGCACAACGCATCGAGCAGACCAACCGCGCCAGCCCCGCCCAGGGGGCCCGCATGGTGGCCCGCGCCTGGACCGACCCAGAATACCGCGCCCTCCTCCTGCGCGACGGCGCGCAAGCGGCAGAGGCAATGGGCGTGCCGATGCGCGGCCTGCCGCCGCTGGGCGTCTTGGAAAATACCGCAGAGGTGCACAACCTGGTCGTCTGCACGCTATGCAGTTGCTATCCGCGCGGCGTGCTGGGCTACCCGCCGTTCTGGTTCAAGTCGCCGGGCTACCGGGCACGCGCCGTGCGCGACCCACGGGGCGTGATGGCGGAGTGGGGCACCACCCTACCCAAAGAAGTGCACATCCGTGTCGTGGACAGCACGGCCGACTACCGCTGGATGGTGCTGCCCCGCCGCCCGGCGGGCACCGACGGCTGGAACGAGACCCAACTGGCCACCCTGGTGCGCGAGGGCGACATGATCGGCGTCACGGTCCCCGCAGCCTAGTCACCCGCAGCCTCGCCGTCGCAAGCGCAGCCGCAGCCAGCACCAGCAGCCCCATCGCCGCCCGCAGCCCAACCTGGTCCGCCAACGCCCCAACCAGCGGCGGCCCCAGCAGCAGCCCGGCATAGCCCAGCGTCGCCACCGCCGCGACGCCCGTGCTGGCTGCCACCCCCGACCGTCCCGCCGCCGACAGCAGCACCGGCGCCATGTTCGCCACCCCCAGCCCGACCACCGCGAAACCCGCCGCCGCCGCCATCGGGACCGCCATCGCCACCACGAAGCCCGCCACCGCCAGCAACGCCCCAACCCGCAGCACGGTGGCCGGCCCAAACCGTCGCACCAGCCCGTCCCCAGTCAGCCGCCCCAGCACCATGGCGGCCGAGAACCCGGCGAACCCCACCGTCGCCATCGCCGGCGAAGCCCCGGTGATGGTCCGCAGAAAAACCCCGGACCAGTCGCCCACCGCCCCCTCGGTCATGAAGGCCAGCAGGCACAGCGCCCCCAGCCCCGCGACCGCCCGGCTGGGCCAGGCGAACCCGCCGGGTCGCCCCGCCGCAGCACGGTCGCCCAACCCAAGCCGCCACGCCACCCCGGCCAGCGCCACCACCCACGCCGCCGCAAACGGCAAGGCGTTCGGTTGCCCCAGATACAGCAGCGCCGCCGTCGCCCCCGCCCCGAACAAGCCACCAAGGCTCCAGGCAGCATGGAACGAGGACATGATGGCCCGGCCCCGCGCCTGCTCCACCCGTGCGGCATGGGCGTTCATCAGCACATCCAGCGCGCCGCTCGTCGCCCCCACCGCGAACAGGCCGGGCAGCAGCGTCCAATACGTGCGCGCCAGCGCCGGCAGCAGCAGGGCGACAGCAAACAGCAGCGTGCACGGCACCACCAGCCGCCCACGCCGCGCCCCAAGCCAGCCTGCGAACGGCATCGCCAGCATCGCGCCCGCGGCCAACATCAGCAACGCCGACCCCAGCGCGGTAGCCGTCAACCCCAACCCAACCTTGACGCCCGGGATACTGGCCGCCCAAGCACCGATGCCAGACCCATTGGCCAGGAACACCAAGCTGGTAGCAACCCGCTGCCACCCCCCGTCCCCCTCTCCCTTCGGGAGAGGGCCGGGGTGAGGGGGTCTTGCAGCACCACCCCCAGCCCGTTGCAGAACGGCGCTCGCCTCAGTCAAACCCGTGCCCGCCCGTTCCCTCACCCCACCCCTCTCCCTCCAGAAAAGGAAGAAAGGCGCATTAGAGCATATTCGGACCAAGCAGCTTCGCTTGAGCCAGAAAGACACCCGCAAAAACAAAGCTTGGAACGTGTTTGACGTCTCCACTTGCACCAAACATGCTCTAAGCCGCCATATCCCACACCGGCGCCCAGCCGGGGTTCACCATGCGCTGCGCCTTCGGCAACATCGAGATCGCCGCCCGGTCCGCGTCATCCAGTTGCAGACGCATGGCATCCAGGTTGGCCTGTTGGCTTTCTGCGCGCATCGCCTTCGGAATGGCCGCAACGTTGTGCTGGTCCAGCAGCCACTTCAGCGCCACCTGGGCCGGTGTCGCGCCGTGCTTCTGGGCAATGGCCTGCAACTCCTCGTTCCCAGACAGCTTGCCCTGCCCCAACGGCGAGTAAGCGGCCACCGCGATATCCCGGCTCCCCGCATACCCCAGCACCGCACTCTGCCCCAACAGCACATGATACTCGATCTGGTTGCAGGCCACCGGCGCCCCGATCTCCTCGACCGCCCGGCGCAGCAGGGCCACCGGGAAGTTGGACACCCCAATGGCCCGCGCCTTCCCCTGCTCCTTCACCCGCACCAGGTTGGCCAGCACCGCCGCCAGGTCCATGCCGGGCTGCGGCCAATGGATCAAATAAAGGTCCACATAGTCCATCCGCAGCTTGGCCAACGACCCATCGATGCTGCGCTGCATGGCATCTGCATCCAAATTCTCGTACCAGACCTTGGTGGTGACATGCAGGTCCGCCCGAGGCACGCCGGCATTCGCCACCGCCTCGCCCACCGCCTCCTCGTTCCCGTACATCTCCGCAGTATCGATATGGCGATAACCCAGGCCAATGGCGCGCTGCACGGCATCGGTGCACTCCGCCCCCTTCATGCGCCAGGTGCCAAGGCCGAGCTTCGGCATACGCATCCCTTGGACGGTGATCGGCTCCATCGACAACTCCCTATCGCGGCTTGAAATCGACAAGCGCGGCGAAGCCGGTCTCGGTTCCCATCGCCAGGCCTACCCCCTCCGCATCCCACCCCAGCGCCGACACCGGCCCATGGCCCGGCGGCGCGACCGGAATAATGCGCTGGCTACCGATATCGGCCAGCACCACCAGCCCATCGCTGAACCCGGCCGCCACCATGTCGTGCGCCGGATGGCAAGCGACCTGCGTGCAAGTCACGCCGTCACCGCCAGCCAACTCCAGCGGCGCCTTCCCCATGGGACCACCGCCAAAGAACGGCCACAGCACCACGCTCTCGGCCCCGGAACTCGCCAGCCACTTGCCATTGCGGCTGAACGACAGGCTGGCGGTCTTGGTCGGATATCCGCTCATCCGCATGTGCTGCCCGTCCGACAGCCGCCAGCCATGCAGCGCGTTCTCCTGCATCGAGGTCACGACGGCCTCCGCGGCAGGGTGCAGGATGACGCCGGTATGGCTGCCCTTCCACTCCATCACGCGCGGGCTATCCGTCTTGGCTCCAACGAACCACAGGCTGCACCCATTATAGTGCGAAGCCGCAATGCGCTTGCCCTTCCCATCGAACGCCAGCCCGGTGACGGTCGAGGGATGCTGCAGCACCTTCAACGCCGCGCCAGCCGGATCGAACAGGTGCGCCGCCTTCCCGACCGCGCAGGCCAGCACGCCCCCCTTGGCATCGGACCCCCCCTTGGCATCGGACCAAGACGCCACCTGCTCCACCCACTTGGAGCCGAACCGGGCAACCTCGGACACCTCCCCCTCCGCCGTGACCCGGCAGAACCGCCCGTCATCGCCCCCCGTCACCCAGCCGCCCCGCACCCCGGCCGCGATGGACAGCACGGCCCCGTCATGCACCTCCACCGTGCGCCATACCGGCCCGGCGCCAACCCGCACGGTCCCGTCCCCCAAGCCGAACCCGGCAACACCGTCCCGATCGAACAGCGCGCCGACGACATAGGCGCCCAACTCCTGCTGCTGCCCGCGGTCGTCCAGCAGGAAGCGGCGGCTCAGCGTCTCGCCCATCCCCTTACGCCGCCGCCTTCTCGGGCACCTGGCAAGCCTCGAACCCACGCCGCAGTTGCGGCCGGTTCAGGTTGCGGCCGATGAACACCAGCTTGGACCGGCGCTCCGCCCCCGCCGGCCAAGGCCCGATGAAGTCGCCATCGGCAATCATATGCACCGCCTGGAAGGCAAAGCGTCGCTCCTCGCCCGGGTAGCCCAGGATGCCCTTGGTCCGCAGCAGGTCCCCGCCCTTCTCCTGCAGCAGCGTGCCCATCCAGGCATTGAACCGCTCGGGGTCGATCGGCCGCGACACCTCGAAGCTCATGCTGTTCACGTCCTCATTATGGCTATGCTCGGTGTCCTGCAGGAAATCCGGCTCCCGCTCCAGCACCCGGTTGAGGTCAAAGGCCCCCTGGTCCAGCACGTCCGCAATCGGCAGCGCCGCCCGCGTGGTGCGGTGTATGGCCGCATAGCGGTTGATGGTGCGGATGCGCGCCTCGACGGCATCCAGCTCCTCGGGCGTCACCAGATCGGCCTTGTTCAGCACGATCACGTCGGCAAACGCCACCTGCTCCTCGGCCTCGGCGCTATCCTCCAGCCGCGCCAGCAGGTTCTTGGCATCCACGACGGTGACGATGGCATCCAGCCGCGTCTTGGCCCGCACGCCGTCATCGACAAAGAACGTCTGCGCAACAGGGGCCGGGTTAGCAAGGCCCGTCGTCTCGATGATGATGCCGTCGAACTTGCCCCGGCGCTTCATCAAGCCGCCGACGATGCGGATCAGGTCGCCGCGCACCGTGCAGCAGATGCACCCATTGTTCATCTCGAACACCTCCTCGTCGGCGTCCACAACAAGGTCGTTGTCCACCCCCAGCTCGCCGAACTCGTTGATAACGACGGCATACTTCTTGCCATGGTCCTCAGACAGGATGCGGTTCAGCAGGGTGGTCTTGCCGGCGCCGAG
>CAXTFY010000152.1:0-11316 GCA_964243265.1 uncultured Acetobacteraceae bacterium
TCCTGGGCGCGCGCGGCAATGGGGGCGGCGACGGCCAGGGTGGACAGGGCGGCGAAGCGGCTGGGGCTGCGGCCGGGGGACAAGGTAGAGGCGCGGGTGTTCGGGAAGGCGGGGTAGCCCTGCCGCTTGGCCGGCCTACCTGGATTCGCAGGCGCTTCCCGTGACATTCGCTGCGGTTGGCTGAGGGCCGGCCTGACCAGGCCGCCTGACAGCCTTAACTCAATCGTTGCAGCCGGATGGCTCAGTAAAGGCCGGGACCCTTGATTGCGGCCACAGCAGCACGGATCTGCTGCGGACGGTAACGGGCTGCTGCCGGGATGACGCGCGGTTCAGAATCGGATTCGGCCGGCGCTGCCTGCAGGGCGAGTGGCGGCAGCGGCGCAGTCGCATTGGCCACCAGGTCCAATCGGATGTCGCCGGGGTACTCGTAATTCGCGCCGGAGGAGGCATCGACCACAGCGCCGATCACCCCGCCAGCAACGAGGTTGCCAAGCGTCCAGCTGCTGAATGATGGCTCGCGCACGACGGTGGCGGTCTGGTACCCGGGCTTGCTGCACGTTACCGACAGGTTGTTCTTGCTCTTGTCCAGACGCACGCTGCCCGGGGTTTGCGCGACCGCACCGATCCGCGCGCCGACCCGGTCCAGGGTGCAGGTCGCAGCCGGAGGCGTCGTGGACACGGTTACGCTTTGGCTTGTGCCGTTGACAATGGTGGCGCAGGCCGAAAGCATGGCAAGCGGAAGCACAAAAACAGCTTTCATTGGAACACCCGTAAATCGAGTGCCTCAAATGCAAGCTCGCGGTCATTTCCATCAAGCAGTGGATTGTCATTAATCTTGAGATAGTCTTGTTAATCAGGTAGGTACTCGCGAACGGAGGGCTTTCTCACGCACCCCTTCCATGCAGCTCCGCCGTCATCGCCCGCCGCAGCGCATTGAACTCTGCCCCGGCGACATCCCGCGGCCGCGCCAGCCCCACCCGGTGGTCCCCCACAATCCGCCCCGGCCCCGGCGACATCACCACCACGCGGTCGGCCAGCACCAGCGCCTCCTCGATCGAGTGGGTCACGAATACCACCGTCAGCCCCGTCCGCGCCCACAACGCTAGCAGCTCCTCCTGCAGCCGCTCCCGCGTCATCGCGTCCAGCGCCCCGAACGGCTCGTCCATCAGCACCAGGCGCGCATCGTTGGCCAGCACCCGGGCGATGGCGACCCGCTGCTTCATGCCGCCGGATAACTGGTGCGGATAGGCGTCGGCGAACCGCTCCAGCCCGATCATGCCGATGAACCGCTCCGCCAGCGCCGCCACCTCGGCGCGCGGCAACCCGCGGCTGCGCGGGCCGAAGCCGATATTGCCGCGCACGCTCAGCCACGGGAACAGGCCGTAGTCCTGGAACACCATGCCGCGGTCCGGCCCCGGCCCGCTCACCGGGCGGCCCGCCATCAGCACCTGGCCGGTGCTCGGCTGCTCGAACCCGGCGACCAGGCGCAGCAGGGTGCTTTTGCCGCAGCCGCTGGCGCCGATCAGGCAGACGAACTCTCCGGCAGCGATGCTTAGCGTGGCGCCGCGCAGGGCTTCGGTGCCGCCGGGGTAGGTTTTGCCCACGCCCTGCACCCGCAGCAGCGGGCTGCCCAGATGGGCATCCGGGCTGCCCAGGTGGGCATCCGGGCTGCACAAGTGTGCATCCGCGCTGCTCAAGCTGGCGTCCGGCTGGCATAGGGGCGTGCGGCCCAAGCCGGCCTCCGGCTCATCCATGCTGGGGGGACCAGCGCAGCAGGCGGCGCCCGGCCCACACCACCGCCTGGTCGGACAGGAAGCCCAGCAAGCCGATCACCACCATCCCCGCGATCACGATGTCGGTCCGGCTGAGCTGCCGCGCGTCCATGATCATGGCGCCCAGCCCGGTCTGCACTCCCGTCATCTCGCCGACCACGATCACCACCCAGGCGAACCCCAGCCCCAGCCGCAGCCCGGTGAAGATGCCCGGCAGCGAAGCCGGCAGCACCACGCGGGCGAACATCGCGCCGCGCCCGACGCCCAGCATCGCCGCTGCCTCGAACAGCCGCGGCTCCACGCTGCGGACGCCGAACACGGTGTTGACCAGGATCGGGTAGAACGCCCCCAGCGCCACCAGGAAGAACGCGCTGCGCGGCCCCAGCCCGAACACGATCATGCTCAGCGGCAGCCACGCCGTGACCGGCACCGGGCGCAGCACCTGCAGCGTCGGGTCCAGCAGGTCCCGCACCAGCCGCAGCCGCCCGATCATCAGCCCCAGCGGCAGGGCCAGCGCCGCGGCCAGCAGGAACGCGCCATACACCCGCCCGGCCGACGCGAGTGTGTGGGTCAGCAGCATGCCGCTGAACGCATCGCCCTCGTTGCCCCAGGCCAGGTCCAGCAGCGACGCGCCGACCTCGCCCGGCGGCGGGATCAGCCCATAGCCGGGGCCGCGCGTCGCTGCCCACCACCCGGCCAACAGCAGCACGGGGACGAGCAGGGCCAGCGTGAAACGGATGCCGCGCGCCTCCGGTCTCACGTTTGCCGTCCCCGGCTTCGACTGCTGCGTTCCTGCACCGGCTTGCTTCCCGTCATTGCGAGCCGTGCTTACGGCGCGGCGTAGGGGGCAACCAGGACCTGACCTTGGCCTGGCGTCCCTGGATTGCCGCGCCGAAGCCGGCTCGCAATGACCGGGCTGCGTGGGCGGGCAGCATGACCTTGCTAAGCCGTCGCCACCGCGTCCGAGAAGCTGGTGTTCAGGAACGTGGCGAAGTCCGGCAACTGCCTGATCTGCTTCAGCGCCAGCATGTGCTCGGCGTAGATGCGGACCTGCGCCACCATCTCCGGCGTCATCTGCCAATTCAACTCCACGTTCGGCACGCTGATCTCGACTGCCTCGCGCTTCTGGCCCAGCTTCTGCACCGTCATCGCCACCATTTCCTCCCGGTGCGCCATCGCGTACTCGCTGGCCTGGCGCTGCACCGCCACCATCTGCCGCACCAGCGCCGGGCGCCCCGCCACCGTGTCGGCGTGGGTGCCCAGCACCATGTTCAAGCTGCCCATCGCGGTCCCGTACGGATATTCCAGCACCCGGCCGATCCCGGCGGCGACCGACACCGCGGGTCCGGGTTCCGCGCCCACGTAGGCGTCCACGTCGCCGCGGGCCAAGGCGGCGTGCATCTCGCTGAACGACACGCGGACGGGCTGGATGTCGCGCACCGTCATGCCCTCCATGCGCAGGCGTTCGAGGATGAAGACCTCCTGCGTGCTGCCGGGCCAGATGGCGACGCGCTTGCCCCTGAGGCCCGCGAGGTCCTGCACCGGGCTGTCCTTGGCCACCACGACCGCCATGCCGCGGTTGCAGGCGCTGCCGACCACTACGACCGGCTCATGCGCGGCGGCACCCAGGATGGCGGCGGCGATGCCGAAGGTGCCGAAATCGACCGACTTGGTGACGACGGCGTTCTTGCAATCGGTCGGGCTTTCGAACGGCACGACCTGCACCGCCAGCCCGGCCGGCATGAACCGTTCATAGAAGTAGGGGGTGATGGAGTGGATCAGCTTGAGCGTCCCCATCCGCACGACCGTGGTCTCTGCGCGGGCCGGGCGAATGAGGGGCAGGGCCAGGCCGGCAGCGAGGGCGGTGCGGCGGGTTAAGGGCATCAGGCGATCCTTGGTTGCTACGCCGGGGGACAAGCAAGTTGCGTGCCCCGGCGGTAGAAGTTCCGCTGTCTTGAACGTCCTTCGGTCCTGGGAGTCCAGGCACGCCTGACCGTTCTTGACCACGAAGGAGGGGGTGCGGCCCGACTGGGGATGCTAGGGTCCAGCCTTGCTATAGCAGGGCACTGGTCATGCGGGGATTCGTCGAATCGCTTGCCGAGCATGAAGCGCGCGGCTGGGCCTATGATGACGCTGCGCCGGGCCGTCGGCTCAGCGTCACCGCGCACCTCGATGGCGTGCCGGTCGCCTCCGCCGTGGCCGACCGGCCGCGTCCCGACCTGTTGCAGGCCGGCATCGGCACCGGGGACCACGGGTTCACGCTGGACTTCCATCCGCCGCTGCCGCCCGCGGCGCTGGCCCGGCTGCAGATGCGGGCCGGCGCCGGGGCGGTCCCGCTGGAAACCCTGTACGGCAGCGGGCAGTCCCGGGCCGACGACGCCTCCAACCCGGCGGTCCCGTTCGCCGACATGCAGGCACGCCCGGTGTTCATCCTCGGACCCGCCCGGTCCGGCACCAGCGCCCTGGCGCTCGCGCTGCTGAAAAGCGGGCATTACGAGGGGCATGGCGAGGGCCACCTGCTGCCGCTCGCCAAGCAGTTGCTGACGACGGCGGACGGCTACTACGAGGCCTACCACGCCGGCCATGAGGCGCGCGGCAACTCCGATACCCGGCTGCGCGCCACCCATGGCGCGGCGTTCCAGCGCATGGTGCGGCGGGGCTTCGTCCAGCTCACCCAGGCCACCTACCCGTCGGGCCGCTGGATCGACAAGACGCCGACCGCCGAGATGGTCCGGGCGGCGCCGCTGATGCAGGAGATGTGGCCGCACGCGCGGTTCGTCTTCCTCAAGCGCCGGGTCGTCGAGAACATCCAGTCGCGCCGCCGCAAGTTCCCTGGGGACACGCTGGAGAACCATTACCTCGATTGGGTGGACGTGCTGTCCGCATGGCTGCAGGTGCGCAGCCGCCTCGGCCCGGCGGCGATTGAGGTGGACCAGCTTGATCTTGCCGAAGAAGGCGGGGCGGCTGCGGCAGCCATCGCGCGGTTCCTGGACCTGCCGGAGGACGCCGCGGTGCGGTTCCGCATGGCGCTCGCCACCGACCGTCCGGAGCAGACGGGGACGCTGGGTGCGGTGGGGACCCTGGACGGCCTTGGCCTGCCGCCGGGCGACCGGCGCGGGCTGTTGGCGGCGTGCGGGCGGGTGATGGCTGCCTATGGCTATAGCTACGGCGCGGGCTATCGCCACGGCGCCCGCGCCTTCGTGGACGCGCGTGGGCTGCTGGTCGCGCAGGACGGGGCGGAGCCGCTGCTAGTGCGGATCGGCGGCGCCCCGGCCGTCTTGGGTCCGGGCTGGTCGCCGCTGCTGGCCGTCACCGCCTTTGCGCCGTTCACCTTCCTCGTGCTGCAGCATACGGGCGGGCAACAGGCGACCTGGGTCCTGGATCCGGTGGGACAGCGGCTCGGCGGCGCGGTTGCCGATTTGCCGGAGGCCGGGCGGCAGGCGTTGCTGCACCTGGTTCGCCCGGCCCTCCAGGCCAGCCTGCTGGACGTCCTGCAAGCCGCCGACCTGGCCGATGAGGCGGGCGATGTCATGCGGCTCAGCCCGGATCTGCGCGTAGAGCTGTTCCGCCTTTGCGGCGGCCTCGCGGCGCCCCGCGTCATCAGCGCCGAGGCGTGCGGGGACATCGCCTTGCCGGCGCCGGGCGGCCTGGTGCTGCCGCAGGCGGCGGTGCGGGCCTGCTTGGCCGTCGACCTGCAGGGCCGGCTCCTCGAGGCCTGCCGCACCGGGACGATGAGCTGGCCGTCGCCGGTGGACGGGGCCATGCTGCTGGAGGTGCGCGGCATGGTGCTGTCGCCGCTGCTGCAGGCGTGGCGCTGCGTGGACCGCCGGCACGGGCTGGTGTTCTTCATCCTGGCCGGCAACTTCCAGCAGGAGACGTCCGGGGTCTGGTTTCCCTCCGCCGGGGTCCTGGTCGTGCCGCCGCGCCGTGCGCTGTTCCAATACGACCTCGATGGCGCGGCGATGGCGGACCTGCTGGGCGAGCACATCATGACCCACGGCGCTGCGCTGCGCGGGTTCCTGGGCCGTCCGGTTGCCGGGTTCGCCCAATATACCTGGCCCAGTGCGTCCGGCCATATCGGCCACTATCTTTGGAACGAGCTGTCCGGGCTGGAGTTCATGGCCGCGCACCTGCCTCCGGCGCGGTTGCCCCAGGTGTTCGACCTCGGCGGGGCCGGCGGTTCGGCGTTCTATGGCCCGCTGCGGCTGCTATTCCCGGAATTGGCCGGGCGCATCGTCCAGGATCATGCCAGCCTGTCCGGCATGCTCGGTGCCACCTATGCGGACGGCGTGCAGGTGGTGCGGTTCAGCGGCGGCTTCGTTTCGGCCGGGTTGCGGCGGCGTATCGCAACCCTTGCGTCCCGAACGCCTGCCGCCGCCGAGGCGCGTCACCTGGGCACCGATACGCTGGGCGCCGATGGCCTGAACGCCGCCGCCGGCCCCGTCGTCGTGTTCGGCCTGCGGGTCGAGAACCGGACGCTGGTCGATCTCGCCGCGTTTTACATCGGCCTGGCCCGCGGCCTGTCCGAGCGGCTGGGGCCGCTGACGGTCATCATCGACGGCCATAACAGCCGCAGCCCCGCCGGCATGTTCAGCAGCCACCTGGAGCACCGTGCGGCCCGGCGCCCGGTCGATGTCGAGCACGAGGCGGCCGCCCGCATCCAGGCCGGGCTGCAGGGCCTGCCAGTGCGGATCGTCAACTGCGTGGGCATGGCCATGCTGGACAACCTGGCGTGGCTGCTGCGCGCCGACGCCTGCGTGGCGCCCTGGGGGGCGGGGCTGGCGAAGTATCGCTGGGCCTGCAACCTGCCGGCCTACGTGCTGGTCAGCAACTTCAACCGCAAGCACAAGAACGACATCCACATCTACGGCGACCCGGCCTTCATGGAGACGCCGACGGAGGTGCAGTTCGCCGACGCCGCGGGCATCACCGACCGGCCCGACGCGGAGGTGCTGCTGCGGATGGACCCGTTCCACGCGGCGTTCTTCATCAACTACGACGCGGCCGTCGAGCCGGCCATCGATGCGGTGACCGCCCTGCTTACGCGGGCACGGGCAACGCGGGCATGGGGAAGTACAGCTCCATGAACCCGTCCACCATCGCCGACCGGGCCGGCGGCTGCGGCACCCCGGCCGCCAGCCGTTCCCACAAGCCGTCCTCCGTGCACGCCCGGCGGATCGTGCGGGCCAGGGCGCGGGCGTCGCCGACCTGGAAGTGTAGCCCGGACACCTCGTCCTCGACGCGTTCCGCGGGGCCGCCGACGTTGGAGCAGATGACGGGCTTGCCGAACATCCAGGCCTCGGAGATCACCAGGCCGAAGATTTCCCACCAGATGCTGGGCACCACGCACCAGTCCACCCGCGCCATCCGGCCGGCCAGCTCGTTCACGTGGTAGGAGCCGTTCAGGCTGACGATCCGCTCCTGCACCGGGCGTCCGGCCTCCTCGGCCAGGAACGCCTCGATTTCCTCGCGGACTGGTTGGCTCGCGTGCTGCAGGTTGTCGCCGTTGAGATCGACGGTGAATGCCGTGAAGCCCTCCGACCGCAGCAGCCGCACGGCGCGCAGCAGGATCTGCACACCCTTGTTGTCCACGAACTGCCCGAAGAAGCCGAAGCGGGTTTTCGGCCCCTGCAGGGCGGGCTGGCGGCTGCCGTACTCCCGCTGGCCGTTGGTGACCCAATGCAGCCGCTCCGGCGCGATGCCCCAGCGGACGTAGTGCTCCATCATGAAGCGGCTGGGGCAGGTGAAGGCGTCCACCCGGTCGAGGTGCGACTGGAACCATAGCCGCCGGGTCAGGAAGCTCTCCGGCGGGTGCTCGGGCAGGCACTGGTGGCAGCGGACGCCGCTGGCCTGGGTGCACAGCGACCCGTCGTTGAGCCGCAGCATCTGGCCGTTGGCGGCGCAGATGCTCATGAACTCATGGAACGTGAAGACGATGCGCGCCTGCGGCAGCACGCGCCGCACCAGGGTCAGCACGTCGATGCCATAAGTGAAGAAGTGGTGGAAGTGGACCACATCCGGCGCGACCTCCTGCAGGAAGTCGATCAGCGCGTCCACCGCCGCGGGGGACGAGGTCTTGTGCCACCAGTAGTCGTAGTCCCGCATCAGGTACAGGAACTCGTCGGGCTTGCCGTCGAACCCAGTGATGACGGCGCCGCTTTTGAACAGGGCAGGGTAACGGTCGTCGGTCGAGGCCAGCAGGGTCACGTCGCAGTCGCCGCGGGCCTTCAGTCCTTCGAACAGCTCGTAGCAGACCTGCTGTGCGCCGCCGCGCATCAGCTCGGGATGGAACAGGCTGACCAGCAGGACCCTTGGGCGCGGCGCCGGCGTCAAGGGCTGGCGCCGCGGCGCGGGCGGGTGGTCCGGACGGCAGGCGCCGGATGCTGGGCCAGCAGCGGGTGCGACGGGGTGCGCCCGGTCAGCGAGGCCTCGATCAGCCCGCCCCAGCGCCGGGTGAACAGCCAGCGGTTGACCAGCGAGCCGCCCTCGTGCAGGCGGCGCCGGGTCGATCCCTTGCCCTCGAGGTGCCACAGCGGCAGGTCGTGCAGCCAGGTGGGCGCGCCGGCCTGCAGGCTTTTCATCGCGAGGTCGGCGTCCTCGTAGTGGCCGAACACGTAGTCCTCGGTGAAGCCGCCCAGCGACTCGAACCAGCCGCGGTCTGCGGAGATGAAGGCGCCGGTGACGGCCGGCACCGGCCGCGGGCGGGTGTACGTGGCGGACCGGGCCGGCGCGCCCTTGCCCAGGTGCTCCACCCGGATCAGCCCGGCGGCGGTGATGCCCTCGGGCCGCACCGACAGGCCCTGATCGACCTCGAAGCACATGCCGCCGTGCATCAGCGATCCGTCGTCGTAGAACAGCGGCACGCCGAACAGGGCTGTCTGGTTCCGCGGGGCGGCGGCCAGGATCGCCGCGTGCCGGACGGCCCAGCCGGTGTCGCGCGGGAACACGTCCGGGTTCATGAACACCAGCCGGTCGCTGCGGGCGTGGCAGGCGGCGGCGTTGTTGGCGGCGCTGAACCCGGCATTGCCCGGCAGCGTCACCAGCGTCACGCTCAGCCCATGGATGCGCTCGGCGATGCGGGCCTCGCGTTGCAGGGTTTCGGCCAGCTCCGGGCTGTTCAGGACATAGATGAATTCGACATCCGCCGCGCCGGCGCCGGTGGCGAACAGGGCCTGCTGCACGAAGAAGAACTCCACCTTGCCGAACAGGCAGGTGATGAACGAGGCGGCGAAGCGCGTCCGGACGGGGCCGAACCGCTCCACATGCGCCGCCTGGGTGATGGTTGACGAGACGGCCCGGTTCAGGCTCACCACCGCGGTGCCGGCCCCAGTGTCGAGCTGCCGGAACGCCTCCATTGCCGGGTGGCCGAAATAGGCGAGGCCGGCAAAGTGGTCGAGCACCATGTCCCGCAGGGCCTCGTCCGATATCAGGCGGGGTTTCAGCGCGGCTTCGACGATCCGGCCGTCCGCCATCCGCGCACGCACCACCATGGGTTCATGCCCGCTGCGGACGCGCCCATCGAAGCAGCCGAGCTTGTGGACGACCCAGAAGCCGAACAGGTGGCCGGTGGCCTGCACTGCGGCCTCCGCATCTTCGCGCCGGCAGCGTGCGATGCCGCGGGTGTTCCAGCCTTCCTCGTCCTGTACGACCGATATGCTGAGCAACGGGCTGGTGCGGTCGTCGCACCATCCGACGATGAACACGGTGCCGTTGGCGGAAATGGCCGACGTGTCGATGTTGAACGGCAGGGCGCTGTAGCCTGCCTGTTCGGCCATTCCGCCGGACAGCGCGTGGCGGTAGAGCGGCGAGCGCAGCAGGTGGCGCGACTGGCCGGCACCGGTGAAGTGGTCGAACGCCGATCCGGCTTCCCCGGCCTGAACCGCCGCCGCCGCATCCGGGTAGGCTGCGAGGTAGGCCAGCTCGCCGAACTCCACGATGTCGCCAGCGTGCGATGAGCCATGGCGCAGCGGGAAAGCCTGATCGCCGTCAAAGGACAGGCCCTCGAAGGCGTCGGCCGGCAGGGGGGCTTCGGGCATGGCGCTAGGCCGGCCTGGCGGTGGCGGGGCGGGCTGGCACCCGGAGCGGGATCAACATGGCTTAACGTCTCGCCGGCAGCTTGTCGTTGCGATTGCGCAGTGCGAAGCCGGCGTAAGGGTGGCGGCCCTCGCGGTAGCCGATCGCTTCGAAGTGCTCCTGCGCCGATGCGAAGACCTGCTTGGCGACGGCTGCCTGCACGTCGGCATACTGGGCGACATACCAGGCCTCATCGACATCGATCCGGTAGGGGATTCGGTGCTCGAAATACCCGGACTCACAGTAATGCTGACGCGCATCGGCAACGGTGTCGTTGCCGATGGCAGCAGCCACATCGGGATAGTGCTGCAGATACCAGTCCTGATCCAAGTCGATCTGAGCGATCTTCGGGAAGAACGAGGCGATCCAGTAGGCTTTTTCTACGGCGACGTAATTCGACTTGTTGGACGGGATGACGATTTTGAGGTTGAGCAGTGCGGCGTAGGTTTCAAAGGGCATCAGGTGTTATCCTTTGTTTGATTTTCGCGGGCATCGTTAATCGTGAATACAATGATAATGTAAACTTATACATGACACCAGGGAATATTGCAGGTAGGAAACGTTATGGCCGAGTCGCGCCCGACGGGTGCTGGACAGGGGCGGGACGCCGAGTGAGACTGGTGGCCGGATAGGGGCAGGAGCCGTTATGCGGGCCAGACGACTGTGGGCCGGGACCGCCTGGAGAAGGCGATGAGGCACACGGCTTGCGGCGCGCGCCGGCCGTCCGCGGGGCGGCGGCTCGGTCGTGTGTGCCTACGCCTTGGCGCAACGGCGGGTTCGGCGGCGTTGAGGTGGGCGCCCCGATGACCTGGGCCCAATGACGTGGTCTCGATGATGTGGCCTGGCATCAGGCGGGCTGGCGGCTATATTCTTGCCATGTCGCTGCTTTCCGCCATCGCCGTCACGGCGTGCTCCGTCGTCGGCATCCGCACCGGGACCGAGGAGCCGCGCTTCCGCGTGGTGGAGCGCATCGGCGAGGCCGAGGTGCGCGAGTATGCCCCCCGGGTGGCGGCGGAAACCGTCGTGCCCGGCTCGGCGGAGGCGGCCCGTGGCGAGGGGTTCCGCCGGCTGGCGGGCTATATCTTCGGCGGCAACGCCGGGGGGGCGCGCATCGCGATGACGGCGCCGGTGGCGCAGTCCGCCGCCGGGCAGCAGATCGCCATGACGGTGCCGGTGACGCAGGCCCAAAGCCCCGAGGGTTGGGTCATCCAGTTCTATCTGCCAGCCGACCTGCGGGACCCGCCGGTGCCGCGGGATGGCCGGGTCCGCATCGTGGAGGTCCCCGCGGACACGGTGGCCGTGCTGCGGTTCTCCGGCATCGCCACCGACAGCGCGATCGCGGCGCAGCGCACGCGGCTGCTGGGCTTGCTGGGCGGCAGCGCGTGGGCGCCGTCCGGGCCGGCGATGACCTGGTTCTACGACCCGCCCTGGACCCTGCCGCCGCTGCGGCGCAACGAGGTTGTGGTCCCCG
>CAXTFY010000153.1:0-11308 GCA_964243265.1 uncultured Acetobacteraceae bacterium
CGACACCGCGGACGTGTACTCGGACGGCCTATCCGAAGAAATCACCGGCCAGGCCATCCGCAACCTGCAGGTGCCGCGCGACAGCATCGTCGTCGCCACTAAGGGATATGGCCCCACCGGCCTCGGCCCCAACGGCGGCGGCAACTCGCGCCTGCACCTCATCAGTGCGGTGAAGGCCAGCCTCAAGCGCCTGCAGCTCGATCACATCGACCTCTACCAGGTGCACGGCTTCGACCCGGCAACACCCATCGAGGAAACCGTCCGCGCCCTGGACACCCTCGTGCAGCACGGCCACGTCCGCTATGTCGGCGTGTCCAACTGGGCAGCCTGGCAGGTCATGAAGGCCCTGGGCATCGCCGAGCGCCTCGGCCTGGCCCGGTTCGAGAGCCTGCAAGCCTACTACACCGTCGCCGGCCGCGACCTCGAGCGCGAGATCGTGCCGATGCTGCGCAGCGAGGGCGTGGGCCTAATGGTCTGGAGCCCCCTGGCCGGCGGCCTGCTCAGCGGCAAGCACACCCGCGAGCAGGAGGGCATCGCCGGCAGCCGCCGTGCCGTTCTGCCCTTCCCGCCCGTCGCGCACGACCGCGCCTTCGACTGCATCGACGCCATGCGGCCCATGGCCGAGGCCCGTGGCGTGTCAGTGGCGCAGGTTGCGCTGGCCTGGCTGCTGCACCAGCGGGTGGTCAGCAGCGTCATCATCGGCGCCAAGCGGCTGGACCAGCTTGAGGACAACATCGGCGCGACGGAGGTGGAGCTGACGGCGGCGGAACTCGATGCCCTCGACCAGCTGAGCAGCCTGCCCAAGGAGTATCCGGGCTGGATGTTCGAAGCGATGCCGATGCGTGCCAAGCTGCTGGCGGCGGCAGGGCGCACGGTAACGCGTTAACCGCCCATCCTAGCAGGGCCTGTCGCGATGCGACGATGCCGAAGGCGGAGTGGAGCAGGGTAGAGCAGTTTTCAGGCGTCTTGTTCCCAGCGGATCAGGACGGCGCGGAACCGGTTGAGCTAGGAGTTTTTGCCCTCGATGGCCAACCGGTGCGTCCAGGCTCCGGCGTGGCACTTGGCCGTAGCCTGCTCCCCCCGATGTGCCTTGCAACCGCTGTACCCACCGCGGAGGCGCTCCACCATGGACAGGGTGAAACCAACTCGGCTGCGACCTCGCGCGGCTTGGCGTCGTCGCAGTCCTCGTCCCAGGGTTGGGTGCTACGGGCGGCCCGGTACTAGCCTGAAAAGCGACGGCGCAATCGCCTCCAGTGTGTCGCGCACCAGCTTATGGTCGTTGCGGTTGATGCTGGCGGTTACGGGCGTCAACAGCACGGCCTGGCTGTCGGTAAGCACTGGGCGCTTCAACCCACGCTGGTCCAGCCGACGATGCTTGGCATCGCGGTAAATCGGTCGGGTTGGGGCCGTCCCCCCTTCACACTAGGGATGCTTTGCCCAGTGCCGGTCCAACGGCAGCCGGCATCCTAACAAAGCCTGACAATATTAACGTTTATCACGAACCCGTGTTCTGGTGAGAAATTTGCAGATGATCCATGCATATAGCAACGGTTATCGGATAATGGGTGCATCGCTCGTGCATCTCTAGGCATGGTAATAGCCATCGTGGCCATAACTCGGGCGGACTTGCCGCTTGCGAGAGTTTATAGCGTTGTAAACGCCGTCGTAACCCGCGCCCTTTCAAACTAAATTCAGGTCAGTGACCTCATCGCCACACAGGAGGGAACCGAACAGGATGCCTGCCGCAATTTGAAATTCAGCTAAGTGCCGCGTTACGTTGATCCGCGACTTGGCCGTCGATCATCGCCTGCATTGCAGCTTTGCCAACTCGCACTAGTCGCCCTTGTGACGCTCGATGTCGAACCTCTTCGCAGCCGCCTCAGTCAGCTTTATCGGCTCTAACCGGCCTATCCAGCGAAAAGAGCCTCACATCACAAGCAGAAAACGCCCGAAAATGAACATCACCGAACTCCTCGCCATAATCAAACAGATCCGCGCCAACGACAAGGGCGTGACCGTCATGGAATACGGCATGATCGCCGCCGCCGTCATTGTCGCCATTGCTACCGTCCTGACGACGATCGGTGCCAAGCTGCGGAACAGCTTCTCCAACGTAAGCTCCGACTTTACATCCTGAACTCTGCCCAACGCTCGAATATCCACATATCAGGCTACGTCAAACACATCATTTGTAAGCCTCTACAGGCGAGCGGAGAATGTTTAGATTGCGTCGATGTCACAGCATAAGCCAAATGAACCCGACGCCAAGCACAGCTCCGTCTCGCACAACGCGTTCCGTGTGCCGCCGGCACGCAGCACAAACGCATCGCATCTCCTTGCTTGTCCAAGCAAGTGCTAGCCATCGTCCCGGACGGCCCAGCTCCGCTTTCACCGCAGCTTTTCCGTCGTGCAGGAAACATGGGTAAACTAAACTGGATGCTCAGTGCGATAGGCTTTAAGGCACGGCATGGGGCATCACCGTGACTCCAATTGCTCCGGGTCTGACCGGTGTAGCCGTGCCGTCACGACGGGCCGCGCCTGCCGCATGGCAACCCAGGGCCGCATGGACGGTGCTGACCGCCCCTGAATGGCCGCGCCGAAGCCCGGCTCGCAAGGCCGGCACGGCTCAGCAACGGTCAGCGTCAGGACGGCCGTTATCAAACATCTGGCGCGGACGCGCTGGCATACAGCGCCTCCGCGTCCACCAGCGGCTGGGCGACCTCCACCAGCAACCCATCCCGCGCCGCCTGGTAGAAGCAGGAACGCCGCCCGGTATGGCAGGCAACGCCGTGCTGATCGACCAGCAGCAGCACCGCATCGCCGTCGCAGTCCACCCGCAGCTCCACCAGGCGCTGCGTCTGGCCGCTGGTCTCGCCCTTGCGCCAGGGCAGGGAGCGGCCGCGGCTCCAGTAGCACGCCTGGCCGGTGGCGAGCGTCTCCGCCACGGCCGCTGCGTTCATCCAGGCCAGCATCAGCACCTCCCCCGTGTCGTGCTGCTGCGCCACCGCCGCCACCAGCCCGTCCGCGTTGAAGCGCAGCGCGGCGATCACCGCATCAGCCTGCATGGGCACGCAGCACCGCCATGCCGCGATCCAGGTCCGCCACCAGGTCCGCCACGTCCTCCAGCCCGATGTGGAACCGCACGACCGGCCCGGCGAAGTGGCCCGTCCCCGCCGTGCGCGTCACGTGCCCCGTCGTCGGCAGCACCAGGCTCTCGTAGCCGCCCCAGCTTGCGCCGATGCCGAACAGTTCCAGGCTGTCGATCATCGCCTGCGTCGCCAGGTCGCTGTACCGCGGCTGGAACTCGACGCCGAACAGGCTGCACGCGCCGGTGAAGTCGCGCTTCCACAGGGCATGGCCGGGTCCGCCGGGCAGGGCAGGGTGCAGCACCTGCCTGATCTCCGGCCGCGACGCGAACCACTCGGCAACCTCGATCCCCGATTGCATCTGCTGCCGCAGCCGCACGCCCATGGTGCGGGCGCCCCGCAACGCCAGCCAGCAATCATCCGGGCTGGCATACTGGCCCAACGCCAGCGCCGTCATGCGGACGCGCTCCCAATCCTCGTCGCTCGCTGTCGTGATGCTGCCCAGCAGCACGTCGGAGTGGCCGGCGACATACTTGGTCAGCGCCTGGATCGACACATCGACGCCATGCTGGAACGGCTGAAAAAAGTGGATGCCCCAGGTGTTGTCCATCAGCACCTTGGCGCCGTGCGCATGGGCGACGGCGGCGAGGGCAGGGATGTCCTGCACCTCGAAGGTGTGGCTGCCGGGGGACTCCGTGTAAACCACCTTCGTGTTGGGCCGCAGCAGCGCCTGCAGCCCGGCGCCATCGATCTCGGGCGGATAATACGTCGTGGTCACCCCCATCCGCGTCAGCAGGCCGTCGCAGAAGGCGCGGGTCGGACCATAGCAGTTGTCCGGCACCAGCACGTGATCCCCAGCCCCCAGGTAGGCCAGCAACGGCGTCGTGACGGCGGACAGCCCGGTGGACACGATCTGGCATCGCGTGCCGCCCTCGATCTCCGCCACCACGTCCTCCAGCGCATGATGCGTCGGGCCGCCTAGCGTGCCGTAGATCAGCGACTGCTCCAGCCGCTTCGCCCCCAGGCTCTTGCGGTCGGCGCAGCTTGGATACAGCACGGTGGAACCGCGGACCAACGGCGGGTTGACGAAGCCATGGACGCGCGTGCCGGCCCGCCCGGCATGGGACAGGCGGGTGTTGAAGCCCATGCCGTGCTCCACGTCATGACCTGGCGGCTGGGTGCGTCCGGACTGGTCGTCGGGCATCAGGTAGTCTCCTTGGGGGTGTCGAGCCGGCTGGCCCACTCGGTCCATGATCCGTCATACACGGCGCCCATGGGCAGGCCGGCGCGCTGCAGGGCCAACGTCAAGATGGTCGCTGTGACCCCCGTGCCGCAACTGGTGACGACAGGCCGGCCGCCATCCGCGCCAGCCTCGGCCAGGACGGCGCGCAGGCGGTCCGGGTCCAGCATCGTGCCGTCCGGGTTCAGCAACGCCGTGAAGGGCAGGCTGCGGCTGCCGGGCATGTGGCCGCTGGGCAGGCCCGGCCTCGGCTCCGGCGCGGTGCCGTTGAAGCGGCTGGCGCTGCGGGCATCAAGAACTACGGTATCCCGGTCAAGGTGCATCATGTCGCCGATGCCGCGCAGCCGCGTGGCGCGGAACGTCGCCTGGAACACGGCGGGTGTTACGGCCACCGGCGGCCCGCTCTCGCAATCCTGTCCCTCCCGGAGCCATTTGGGCAGGCCGCCGTCCAGCACGAAGGCCGCATCGTGCCCGAACAATCCCATCATCCACCAGCCCCGCGGTGCCGAGGCAATGCCCTTCTGGTCGTAGAACACCACCCGGCTGCTGTTGGACACGCCGAGCGCGCCCATCAACCGTTCAAACCGTCCAGGTGTCGGCGCCATGTGCGGCAGCGCCGTATCGGGGTCGGCGACCACGTCGATGTCGAAGAACCCGGCGCCCGGGATGTGCGCGCGGGCGAACTCCTCCAGGCCGTCCTTGCCGTCCGTGGGCAGGTACTTGGTCGCGTCGAACACCAGCAGGTCCGGATCATGCAGGTTGGCCGCAAGCCACTCGGTGGAAACCAGCGGGTCCATTGCTACCCCTCCAGTGCCAGGGCGATGCGGCGGTTCTGCCGGCCCTTGTTCTCGATCTTCAGCACCCGGACGACGCCGACCTCCGCCGTGTTGGCGACGTGGGTGCCGCCGCAGGGCTGCAGATCGACCGGGGCGTCCCCGCCGATGCGGACCAGCCGCAGCCGCCCGGTGCCGCGCGGCGGCTGCCCCGACAGGGTGCGGACCAGGCCGGGGTTGCTGTCCAGCACCGCCTCATCCACCCACTCCGTCGTCACCGGATGCGCGGCGGCAATCAGCGCGCGGAAGCCGTCCTCCAGCGCCTCGCGGCCCGGCGCCTCCGGCAGGTCGAAGTCCAGCCGCGACCGCTCGGCGCCGATCTGCCCGCCGGTGACAGCGGCGCCGGGCAGCAGGCTGCACAGCAGGTGCAGGGCGGTGTGCATCCGCATCAGGGCGTAGCGGCGCGGCCAATCCAGGCTGGCCACGACTGCGGCGCCAGGCGGCGGCAACACGCCATCCGGGGCAGGGAGGTGCAGGATGATGGCGCCTTCGCCCTTCACCGCCTCCGTCACGGCCACCTCGCCGCCGGGCCAGAGCAGCCTGCCGCTGTCGCCCGGCTGGCCGCCGCCGCGGGCGTAGAACGGCGTGCGGTCCAGCACGATGCCCGCCGCGTGTGACGACAGCACGACCGCCGCCGCCTCCCGCAGCGTGGCGTCGTCCAGGAACAGCCGCTCGGTCATCCCGCGGTCCACCGCGCCCGCAGCCAGTCGCGCCGCACAGCCAGCCACAGCAGCGCGATGGTGGTGACCGAGTTCGGGTAGTGCCCGGCGACGGCCTCCGCGATCACCGCCTCAGCCGGGCGCAGCCAGATGCGGATGTCCTCGTTCTCCGTTTTCAGTCCGCCGTAGCCGACCAAGCCATCCGGCCCGGCCGCCGGCGCCTTGATGCGGCCGGCGAACAGGGTGCACCGCTCGTCGGACGCGCCGGGCGTCAGCACGAAGTCGCCGATCGGCTCCAGCAGGTCGGCCTGCAAGCCCATCTCCTCCTTGGCCTCGCGCATCACGGTGGCGGCCGGCTCCTCGCCGGCGTCGCACATGCCGGCGGGGATTTCCATCATCACCGGCGGCACCCCGGCGGCGAGGGCGGGCAGGCGGAACTGCTCAATCAGCACGACCTGGTCGGTATGGGGATCATAGGGCAGCACCGCCGCAGCCCGGCCACGCACGAACAACTCCCAGGTCCGCACCTTGGACATCTGCCCGTCGAACCGCCGGTTGCGGAAGCGGACCACGTCCACCTTGAACCGTCCCGACCACGCGGTCTCATGGGATTCAATGCTGACGTCGGGATTGGGAGGCAGGTCGGCCATATCCCACCCTTTAGCGGGGCGGCCGCCGCCAGGCCACCCTCCGCTACGCGTTGGCGCCCAGCATCGCCCGCAGCCGTGACGCCGCCGTCGCTCCTTTGGTGGCGTCGCGCCACATCGCCTCCGCCACGCGCTGATGGCTGGCGACGGCCTCGTCGGCGCCGGTGATCATCGCAACGCCGGTCTGCATCGTCGGCGCGGTGTCGGCACGGAACGGGTTCACCGCCAGCATCGCCCGGTCGCGCGACCGCAGGATCTTGAACGCTGCCGAGGGGTCCGGGCCGGCCAGCAGGCCGAACTGCAGGCCCATCGGCTCGGTTTCCATCAGGCCGGCGATGTGCTCGATCTCGGCCGCGGCCACCTTGCGGCACTGCTGGCGCAGCGGATCGGACAGCTTCAGGCCACCCAGCAGCCCCTGGTCCAGGAACGCCCGGATCGACGACAGCGACAGCAGTGCGATGATGCCGGGCTTGCGCTGCAGGTACATCCGCTTGCGCGCGGCCAGGATGCCCAGCACCTGGTCGGCGGCGGCCCGCGACGCAGCCCGTTCGGCCGGGGCCTGCTCCGACGTCTCCGCCAGCCCCTCGGCCATCGTCCGGTCGAACTGGTCCGAGGTCGTGAGGTAGGCGAACGGCCCGAACACCTGCAGGATCTGATCCGCGCTCTCCTCGATTTGCCGGATGCGCTCGAAGTAGCCGACCGACCGGCTGTAGTACTCCACGCCGATGCCGAGCAGCGACAGCGGCGACACCTTCAGCAGCTCCGCCAGCCGCTTGACGGTGTCGAGCTTGATGACCTCGCCCTTCTCGTATCGATAGAGCGCAGCGCGCGAAACGCCGAGGCGCGCCGCAATCTCCTCTGCGCGCAACCCGGACTCGATCCGGTAGGCCCTCAACTGCTGGCCGATCTCTGCAAACCGCATGACACGTCCCTATGCACGGCAATGGCGGGCCGGCTGCCGCGTTGCTCGTTGGTCAGGATACTACAACCTTTGTCGAGTCGCGTGGTGTGATTATTGCGTCCGGAAGCAGGAATTTTCGCCGTGGGTGACCCTGATCCCAGATTTCACACCCCGAACCGACTGCGCCAGGCTAGGCCCGCGACGGTGTCCCCAGCCGGACGATACTCGCAGCCCACCCACCCGGCGTAGCCGAGGGCGTCGATCTGCGGCAGCACGTAGTCCCAGCCGATCTCCCCCGTGCCGGGCTCGTGCCGGGCCGGAACGTCGGCCACCTGCATATGGACGATGATCGGCAGCAGCGCCGCCATCCGCTTGGTCAGGTCGCCCTCGGTGATCTGCGTGTGATACAGGTCGAATTGCAACCCTACCCGGTCGCGGCCGAGCGCCTCGATGATGTCGGCAGCTTGGCCGGTCGTGTTGAGGAAGAACCCCGGCATGTCGCGGTGGTTGATCGGCTCCAGCGCGATCCGCAGCCCCGACGCCGCGGTATGCTCCGCCGCCCAGGCGAGGTTCGCGGCATACAGCGCCGCCGCGGTCCCATGCGCGACGCCGGCGGGCGGGATGCCGGCCATGCAGTGCACCAGCTTGCCCCCCAACGCGCCGGCATAGTCGATGGCGCGGTGCACGCCGTCGCGGAATTCCTGCTCGCGGCCGGGCAGGCAGGCGGTGCCGCGCTCCCCGGCGGCCCAGTCGCCTGGCGGCATGTTAAATAGCGCCAACTCCAGCCCGGCGCCGTCCAGCCGGGAGCGGATTTCGGCGGCAGGATGGTCGTAGGGAAACAGGAACTCCACGCCTGTGAACCCGGCCTTCGCCGCCGCGTCGAAGCGGTCGAGGAACGGCACTTCGTTGAACATCATCGACAGATTGGCGGCCAGGCGGGGCATGGGGTGTCCTCTATTTGGTGAGCATCAAGGCAGGCGGAGCATCGGCCGGAACCGGCGCCGGTTGCAATCCGGCCCCGGGTTGGCTACCGGACGGCCCTGCCATGGGCACCCCTGCAATGAAGCCGCCAACCGAGCTGCTCGCCGAACGCCTGCTGATGGGCCTGCTGCTGGTCGGCATCGCCATCGGCTGCGTGCTGGTGCTGCGGCCATTCCTGTCGGCGATCCTGTGGGCGGCAATCCTGGCCTACACCACGTGGCCGGTGTTCACCTGGACCCGGCTGCGCCTGCACGTCCGGCGCGGCGCGGCGGCGGGGATCATGGTGGCGCTGACGACGGTGCTGATCGTGTTGCCGCTGGCCCTGGCGGCGCCGGCCGGGGCGGAGGACGTGGCGCAGCTCCGCATCTCCATCGAGGCCGCGCTGAACGCCGGGCTGCCCGGCGCCCCGGCATGGCTGTACCCCCTGCCGCTGCTCGGCCCCACCCTGGCCAACTACTGGAACGAGTGGGCGGCCGACCTCAGCGCCATGGTCAGCTTCTTCAAGCCATACTTCGGCATGATCGCCGAGCAAGGGCTGGACGTGCTGCTGGGCATCGCCGGCGGCCTGCTGCAGTTCCTGATGGCGCTGCTGGTGGCGTTCTTCTTCTGGGCGTCGGGCGACCGGATGGCGGTCCACCTCAACCGCATCGTGCACCGCATCGCCGGCGGCCATGCCGAGCGGCTGGTTGCGGTGACCGGGGCAACGGTGCGCGGCACCGTTTACGGCATCCTGGGGACGGCGCTGGTACAGGGGCTGCTGACCAGTTTCGGCCTGTGGGTGTCCGGCGTGCCGCGGCCGCTGCTGCTTGGGGCGGTGGCCGGGTTGCTGTCCGTGCTGCCCGTCGGCGCGCCGGTGGTTTGGATCCCGGCGGTGCTGTGGCTGCTCGGGGCCGGGCACACGGGCTGGGGCATCTTCCTGGGGTGCTACGGGCTGTTCTTCATCACCGGGGCCTACAACCTGATCCAGCCATACTTCATTTCCCGCGGCGCGCAGCTGCCGTTCTTGCTGACCATCCTGGGCGTGCTGGGCGGGGCGCTGGCATTTGGGCTGCTGGGCATCTTCTTGGGGCCGGTGCTGCTGGGGGTCGGTTTCACCCTGGTGGCGGAGTTCGCCGGCGCCGATACGCTGGCCCCCGAGCCGGACCTGGCCCCTGATGCGTCGGACCCGGCTGCGCTGACGCCCAGTATGCTAGTACCCGGCACGCTGGCCCCTGAATTGCTTGGCCTGCCCGTCCAACCCGCCTTAGATGCGGGGCCGCCGGTCGCGGCAACCAGGGATTAGCCCCGGGGAACCCAGCCCATGCCCGCCTTCATCCTCAGCCGCATCCTGCAAGCCGTCCCGGTGCTGCTGGTGGTCGGGCTGATCGCCTACGCCATGTTCGCCTTCGTCGGCGACCCCGTCAGCATCATGCTGGGCCAGGACTACACCGAGGCGCAGCGGGTGGCGCTGGTGCAGCAGCTTGGCCTCGACCAGCCGTTCCTGGTGCAGTACGCCAAGTTCATGTGGAACGCGCTGCACGGCAACTTCGGCGTCAGCTACCGCCTGGCCCGCCCGGTGATGGACCTGATCGCCGAGCGCCTGCCGGCCACGCTGGAGCTGGCCGCAACTGCCGCCGTGCTGGCGCTGGCCGTGGGGGTGCCGATGGGCGTCTATACCGGCATCCACCGCACCTCCTTCACCTCGCGGCTGTTCATGGTGTTCAGCCTGGTGGGCGTATCGCTGCCGACGTTCCTGATCGGCATCCTGCTGATCCTGGTGTTCAGCGTGCTGCTGGGCTGGCTGCCGAGCTTCGGCCGCGGCGACGTCGTGCACTTCTCGCACTGGAGCACCGGGTTCCTGACCGCCAAGGGCCTGAAGGCGCTGGTGCTGCCGGCGGTCACGCTGGGGCTGTTCCAGATGACGCTGGTCATGCGGCTGGTGCGGGCGGAGATGCTGGAGGTGCTGCGGTCGGACTACATCAAGTTCGCCCGGGCGCGGGGCCTGGGGGACCGCGCCATCAACTTCGGCCATGCGCTGAAGAACACGCTGGTGCCGGTCATCACCATCGCCGGGCTGCAGATCGGCGGGATCATCGCGTTCTCCATCGTGACCGAGACGGTGTTCCAGTGGCCCGGCATGGGCCTGCTGTTCGTGCAATCCGTCCAGGTGGCCGACATCCCGGTGATGGGTGCCTACCTGATGCTGATCTCGGTGCTGTTCGTGCTGATCAACCTGGTGGTGGACCTGCTGTACTACGCCGTCGATCCGCGCCTGCGCATCTCACGCGCCGCGGTAGGCGCCGCCCGTTGAGCGGGGCGCTCGCCCGCGCCTGGGACGGCGACGTCGCCTACAGCTTCCGCACGTCGCCCATCGCGGTCGTCTCGGCGGCGGTGCTGCTGGTGCTGCTGATCGCATCCATGTTTTCGCGCTGGCTGGCGCCCTACGACCCCTTCGACCTGGCCAGCCTCAGCCTGATGGACAGCTTCATCCCCCCGGTCTTCTCCCCCGAGGGAAGCTGGGCGCACCCGCTCGGCACCGACGACCAAGGGCGGGACCTGCTGTCTGGCATCATGTACGGCGCACGCATCAGCTTCATCGTCGGGTTCGCGTCGGTGGCGTTCGCGGTGGTCGTCGGGATCAGCGTCGGGCTGGTGGCGGGCTATGCCGGCGGGGCCGTCGATGCCGCGCTGATGCGGGTGGCGGACGTGCAGCTATCGTTCCCGGCCATCCTGATCGCGCTGCTGGTCGATGGCGTGGTGTCGGCGGTGCTGCCGGCCGGACTGCACGAGACGCTGGAGATCTACGTGCTGATCTTCGCCATCGGCATCAGCTTCTGGCCGCAGTTCGCTCGCACCATCCGCGGGTCCACCCTGGTCGAGCGCGGCAAGGAGTACGTGATGGCCGCCAAGGTGATCGGGCTGTCCCCCGTCCGCATCATGATGACGCACATCCTGCCCAACGTGCTCGGCCCGGTTTTCGTC
>CAXTFY010000154.1:0-11260 GCA_964243265.1 uncultured Acetobacteraceae bacterium
CATGCGCCCCACCACCACCCAGCTCGACCGCTACATCTTCCGCCAGCTCCTGGTCGCCCTGCTCGCCGCCACCGGCGCCCTGGTCGCGCTGATCTGGCTGACCCAGAGCCTCCGCTTCGTCGAGCTTGTCGTGAACCGCGGCCTCTCCTTCGGCGTGTTCCTGCGCCTCACCGGCCTGCTGATCCCCAACTTCGTCGCCGTCATCCTGCCGATCACCACCTTCGTCGTCGTGCAGTTCGTCTATCAGCGCCTGGCCGGGGACCGAGAGCTGACGGTGATGCGCGCCGCCGGGCTGTCGCAGGGGGCGCTGGCGCGGCCGGCGCTCGGCCTCGCCGCGGGGGTCGTGGCGACGTGCTACCTGCTCAACGTCTGGATCGTGCCGGTCAGTTACACCGCCTTCCGCGAGTACCAGTTCGAGATCCGCAACCGCCTGGCCGCCTTGCTGCTGCAGGAGGGCGTGTTCACCCCGCTCAGCGAGGACCTGACCGTCTATGTCCGTCGCCGCGACCCGGATGGCACCCTGCACGGCATCCTGGTCGAGGACGAGCGGCAGCGGAACAGCCGCGCCACCATCCTGGCCGAGCGCGGGCGGCTGATCGATGGCGGCGCCAGCCCCCGCCTGCTGCTGCAGTCCGGCAGCCGCCAGGAGATCGACAAGAGCAACGGCCGGCTGGACGTGCTGACCTTCGCCGAGACCACGCTCGACCTCGCCAGCCAAACCAGCAAGAACGGCGAGCAGCGCTACCGCGACTCGACGGAGATGTCCTTGGCCGAGCTGCTGGCGCCGGAGATCAGCGGCGTCAGCCAGCGCGACATCGGCAAGTTCCGCGTGGAGGCGCACCGCCGGCTGACCGCACCCCTGACCGCCGCGAGCTTCGCCCTGGTGGCACTGCTGTCGGTGCTGACCGGCGCGTTCCAGCGGCATGGCGGCGTCGCGCGCCCGCTGGCGGCGGTGGGGGTGGTGGTGGCGCTGCTGGCGCTGGGCCTGGCGGTCGCCAACCTGGCGGCGCGGCAGCCGCTGCTGATCCCCCTGGTTTGGCTGCACGCGATCCTGCCCGGCGTCATCTGCGCCTGGCTGCTGCTCGGGCCGCAATGGCGCGACCGCCGTGCAACTGCCATGCAGCGGGCCTAGGCGCATGGCCCTGACCTTGTCCGCCTACATCGCCCGGCGGTTCAGCATCGCGGTGCTGGCCATGCTGGCGGCGCTGTCCGGGCTGGTCGGCCTGTTCGACTTCATCGAGCTGCTGCGCCGGTCGGCCACCAAGCCCGACGCCACGTTCGCCCTGGTGTCGGAGATCGCCGGGCTGCGGCTGCCCTACATCGCCATGCAAATCCTGCCGTTCGCGGTGCTGCTGGGCGGCATCCTGGCGTTTTGGCGCCTCACGCGCAGCAGCGAGCTGATCGTCGCCCGCGCCTCCGGCGTGTCGGCCTGGGGCTTCCTGGCGGCGCCGCTGGGCTGCGCCATGCTGCTGGGGGCGACGGCGACGGCGGTGGTCAGCCCGTTGTCCTCGGCGATGCTGGGCCGGGCGGAGGCGCTGGACAACGCCTACCTGCGTACCAACGGCGGCCCGGCGGCGCTGTCCGGCGGGCAGCTTTGGCTGCGCCAATCCGACCGCGAGCTGGACCCGCAGGGGGTGGCGTTCCTGCACGGCCAGTCTGTCACCCTGCGCGGCAAGTCGCTGGTGGCCAACGACGTCAGCGTGTTCCGGCTGGACGGCGAGGACCGGCAATTGTCGCGCATCGAGAGCAAGCGCGCCACGCTGGTCGAAAGCAAGGCCGGCCGCGGTGGCGAGTGGGTATTGCAGGATGCCCGCCGCATGACGCCCGATCACCTGCCGGAGCCAGTGGGCACCGTGCAGCTTCCGACCGATCTGACGGTGGGCCGGGTGCAGGAGAGCTTTGCCAGCCCAGACACCTTATCGGTATGGACCTTGCCGGACTTCATCGGGCTGCTGGAGCGGTCGGGCTTCTCCGCCATTCGGCACCGGCTGCACTTCCAGGAGCTGCTGGCGCTGCCGCTGCTGGCGGGGACGATGGCGCTGGTGGCGGCGGGGTTCTCGATGCGGGCGACTCGGCGCGGCGGCGTCGGCCGGATGATCGGCAGCGGCGTTGCGGCTGGGTTTGCCCTGTTCGTCGTCAGCAAGGTGGCGGCGGAGTACGGCCAGTCCGGCACCCTGCCGCCCGCCCTGGCCGCCTGGGCGCCGGCCGGGGCCGGGCTGATGCTGGCGGTCTCGCTGCTGCTGCATTTGGAAGACGGATAACTCCTTCTTCCTCTCCTCCCGGGAGAGGGCCGGGGTGAGGGAAGCGGCACGATCAGGCGTGGCCATTCGAGCACTGCCCCCCGCTCCTCCGCCGGAAGGAGCAGCCCCGGCCTTTTGTCCCAAGGCAGGTCCGGCTAGAAGGGGGGGAATGGCCGGCCCGCACCCCCCTTCCTCCGCCCGCCACGCCCTGCGCCGCCTGGCTGCCGGCGCCGGGCTGTCGCTGCTTCTGGCCGCCTCCGCCCATGCGCAGGTCGGCCTCGGCCGCCGTGCCCCCGGCGCCCCGGCGCCGCAGCCACTGTCCCGCACCGAGCCAGTGTCCTTCACCGCCGACAACGTGCAATACGATCGGGACAACGGCATCGTCACCGCCACCGGCAACGTTGAGGCCTGGCAGAACGACAACGTGCTGCGCGCCGACAAGATCACCTTCGACCGCAACACCAACGTCGCCGCCGCCACCGGCCACGTCGTCATGGTGCAGCCCGACGGCCAGGTGCTGTTCAGCGACTACGCCGAGCTGACCGAGGGCCTGCGCGACGGCGTGCTGCGCGGCCTGCGCGCCATCCTGGCCGAGAATGGCAAGCTGGTCGCCAACGGCGCCCGCCGCACCGAGGGCAAGATCAACGAGTTGTCCCGCGCCGTCTATTCAACCTGCAACCTGTGCGCCAAGGACCCGACCAAGCCGCCGCTCTGGCAGATCCGCGCCCGCACCGCCGTGCAGGACACCGAGAACAAGCGGATCGAGTACCAGGACGCCGTGGTCGATTTCCTGGGCGTGCCCATCGCCTACTTCCCGTACATCTGGCACGCCGACCCGTCGGTGCGCCGGGCCAGCGGCTTCATGGTGCCGGACTTCGGCAACGACACCTACCTTGGCGCCTTTGCGCGGATTCCATACTACGCGGTGCTGGACGACCAGTCGGACGCGACGTTCACGCCGACGTTCAGCACCAGGCAGTACCTCAACCTGAACACGGAGTACCGCCGCCGCTTCAACGATGGCACCCTGCAGGTGGAAACCGGCCTCGGCTACGATGAGCACCATGTCCAGGCCGACATCTTCGCCCGCGGCCGATTCGCCCTGGACGACACCTGGCGCTACGGCTTCGACCTCGACCGGGCCAGCAGCGACATCTACTTGCGCGACTACTCCGTCACCGGCCGTGGCGACGTGCTGACCAGCAACGTTTTCATCGAGGGCTTCGGCACCGGCGCCTACACCCGGCTGGACAGCATCGCCTACCAGGGCCTGGTGAGCAGCATCTCGCAGGCCCGCCTGCCTTACGTCCTGCCGCGCTACCAGTACAGCTTCTTCGGCCAGCCTGACGCCCTTGGCGGCCGGCTGAGCTTCACCACGCAGGACTTCAACGTCGTGCGCGAGATCGGCACCAACACGCAGCGCGCCGCCGCCGTGCTGAACTGGCAGCGCCCGTTCGCCGGCAGCTTCGGCGAGGTCTACGGCCTGACCCTGCAGAACGTCACCGCCGGCTACTCCGCCACCAGCCTGAACCAGAACCCCAACTACGCCACATCCAACAGCGCGGAGACGGCGCGCGACCATCCGCAGGTCGCCATCGACGTGCATTGGCCCCTGGTGCGGGACGGCGGCAAGCTCGGCACCCAGTTGATCGAGCCGATTGCCCAGGTGATCGCAGCCCCCAACACCGGCGGCCTGCGGAGCCAGCGCATCCCGAACGAGGACAGCCTGGACTTCGAGTTCACTGACCAGAACCTGTTCTCCCTCAACAAATTCCCGGGCATCGACCGCCTGGAGGGCGGTGTGCGGGCCAACGTCGGGCTGCACCTGAACTGGTCGGTCGGCGACTCCTCGATCGACGCGCTGGTCGGGCAAAGCTACCGCGCGCACCTCGACGACAGCTTCCCCGTCGGGTCGGGCCTGGAGCAGCATGCGTCGGACATCGTCACCCGCGCCACCATCACCCCGGGTCCCTGGCTGGACTTCACCGGACGCACGCGGGTGGACCACAACACGGGCAACATCCGCTTCGCCGATGCGATCGCCAGCGCCGGCACGCCGCTGCTGCGACTGTCGGGCGGCTACATTTACGATTTCGTAAACCCGTACTACTACTATGACACGGCGACGCCGCCTGCGAGCTACTTCCAGCACCGCAACGAGGCGACGGCGACGGTCGCCACGCAGTATGGCCACTACAAGCTATCGGCCAACGCGCGGCGGGACCTGAACCTCAACCAAATGGTCAGCGCCGGGGTGCGCGGGACCTATGAGGACGAGTGCTTCATATTCGACGCGATGTTCAACCGGCGTTATACATCACTGGACGGTGATGCCGGGGCGAGCCAGTTCCTGATTCAGATCACCTTTAAGACTGTGGGCCAGTTCGGCTTCCATCCGAGCTGACCGTGCCTAGCTGACCCAGCCGGGGCCGACCCGGCGCCGATTGCAAGTAGGAGCCGCCGCATGGCAACCCACCGCCCCCACGCACTGACGCCGTTCTTCGCGGCCGCCCTGCTCGCAGCCCCGGCGCTGGTTGCACCGGCCAGCGCGCAGCCGCACCGCGCGGCCTCGCCCACGGCCATGGCGGCCAACGAGGCGCCGACGCCGCCCGCCGCGGCGTCCACCGCCGGGCAGGAGCGTATCATCGCCGTGGTGAACGGCGACGCGGTCACCACTGGCGACGTGGTCAACCGCGGCCGCTTGTTTGCGCTCAGCACCGGCCTGCCGGTCACGCCCGAGGTGCTGGAGCGGCTGCGCCCCCAGGTGGCCCGGCAGTTGATCGACGAGCGCCTGCGGCTGCAGGAGGTGCAGCGCCGCAAGATCTCCGTCAGCGACCGCGAGATCGCCGCCTCCATCGGCGACATCGAGACCCGCAACAACATGCCAAAGGGCGCGCTGGGCAGCAGCCTGTCCGGCCAAGGTGTGGCGGTGCGGACCCTGATCGACCAGGTCCGCGTGCAGCTCGGCTGGAGCCGCGTGCTGCGGGAGGAGCTGGGCGCCCGAGCCCAAATCAGCGACGCCGACGTGGCCGAGCAGCTCAAGCTGTTCAAGGCGCAGATCGGCAAGCCCGAGTTCCATGTGGCCGAGATTTTCATCCCCATCGAGGACCCCGCCCGCACCGCGGACGCCAGCCGCTTTGCCGACACGGTGATCGCCCAACTGCGCGCCGGTGCGCCGTTCCCCGTCGTGGCCGCGCAGTTCAGCCAGAGCCAAACCGCGCTGCAAGGTGGCGATCTCGGCTGGGTCCGCGCCAACCAGCTCGACCCCGAGGTGGGGTCGGTCGTGACGAAGATGCCGGAGGGGGCCGTCAGCAACCCCATCAAGGTGCCCGGCGGCATCAGCATCGTGTCGCTCGCCGGCAAGCGCGACGTCGGCCGCGACCAATCGACGATGCTGCACATCCGCCAGGTGTTCTTTGCGTTCCCCACCCCGCTGAACCCCGCCGCGCCCACCCCGGCGCAGCGGGCCGCGGTGGAGCAGGCCGGCAAGGTGTCCACCAGCGCCAAGTCCTGCCCCGACATGGAGGCCGCCAACACCAAGGCCGGGGCCGTCCGCCCCTCCGACCCCGGCGACGTGCGGCTGGAGGGCGTGGGCTCCGCGCCGCTGCGCACCCTGCTGTCCGGGATGGCGCCGAACCAGGCCAGCAAGCCGGTCGTCGCCAACGAGGGCGTGGCAGTGCTCATGGTCTGCTCGAAGGAGACCAAGACCGCCGCGGAGCCGACGAAGGAGGAGATCAGCAACCGGCTGCTAGGCGAACGGGTCGAGCTGGCGTCACGCCAGTTGCAGCGCGACCTGCGCCGCCGGGCTGTGTTGGACGAGCGCTCCTGATCGCAGCCAGCCCGCCCACCCTCCCTACTCCGGGCCTTCCGCCTTCCAGCCTTCCCAGCCCCTCGTCCAGCCTTCCGCCGCTCCGCGAGGTCATCGCCCGGCACGGCTTGGACGCTCGCCGCAAGCTGGGGCAGCATTTCCTGCTGGACGCCAACCTGACGGGGCGCATCGCCCGGCTCGCCGGGGATCTGCGGGGTCGGCACGTCGTCGAGGTTGGCCCCGGTCCCGGTGGCCTGACCCGCGCGCTGCTGGAGACCGCCGCGGCCGAGGTACTGGCGGTGGAGGTGGACCGGCGTGCCATCCTGGCCATCGAGGAGTTGGCGGCCGCCTATCCCGGCCGGCTGCGGGTGCTGGACGCCGACGCAACCCGGCTGGACTTGGCCGCGCTGGTGCCGGCACCGCGGCAGGTCGCCGCCAACCTGCCCTACAACGTCGCCACCCCCCTGCTGATCGGCTGGCTGCGCCAGGCGGCGGAGTGGGAGCGCATGACGCTGATGTTCCAGTTGGAGGTGGCCGAGCGCATCACCGCCGCCCCGGGAACCGGCGCGTATGGGCGGCTGGGCGTGCTGGCGGGGTGGACCTGCACGGCGGCGTTGCTGCTTCGCCTGCCACCGACCGCCTTTACCCCGGCGCCTAAGGTGTGGTCCGCCGTGGTCAGCCTTGTGCCGCACCCCACCCAGCCGCCGGCCGACCTGTTCGCCGCGATGGAGCGTTTGACCGCCGCCGCATTCGGCCAGCGGCGCAAGATGCTGCGCGGCGCCCTGCGCGGCTTAGGCGGGGAGGCACTGCTGGAGCAGGCAGGCATCGCGCCGGAGCGGCGGGCGGAGACGCTGACCGTGGCCGAGTTCGACCGGCTGGTCCGCAGCCTGTAAGCCGAGCCGCTGCGTCTAAAGAACTTTGCCGCCAACGTACGTTGACGGTCGCCAACAATTTTTAGACGTATGCGCCTGCAATTGCTGGGCATATTCTGGCATAGCTAATCCATGGTCAAGATGACGGTATCCTGTACGGTTGCGGCAAAGGGCGGTGGCATCAAGCCCACTCCGGGCTGGTTCCAGCAGTCCAGCACGGCGAACAAGGGACTCGGCCGCCTGTTGGCGGTCCTGGCGACGATCACGCTGTTCGCGGTGGTCGCGTCAGTCTGGAATGGCTGGACGAACGATCCGGCGGTCGCGGCGCCCTCCGCAGTGACCCTGCTCCTGCTCCTGGGCGCACAGTCGCTGTCACATCGGGCGAGGTTGCGACGCGACCAGGCGGCGCTGGCCCTGGCCTGCCAGACCGCAGACGTGCTGCTGGCGCACATGGAGGAGGGTGCGATGCTCGTCTCCTCCGGGAACCGCGTCGAGCTGTGCAATCCGCAGGCGATGGCTATGCTGGAACTGACGCCGGACCTTGTGCGGACCCAGCCCGACCTGGCCGACATCCTGATCGATCAGGGCCATCAGGACGACCCTGACAGCGTCTCGCGCCCAGGTTGGAGCGATGACGCCACCGTCAGCCTTGAGGCCAGGATGCACGTTTACTGCCGGCGTGACGGTGGGAGCATCGACGTTCTCAACCTCGCCCTGCCCGGGGGCCGCAGCGTCCGCCTGTGCTCGCATTCCGGTGGTGACCCAGCTGCCCGCGGGGCGCGGCGACGCTCCGACAACTTGGTTCCGACGCCCCGGTCGGACGGGATTACGCTGGGATACCAGCCGGTCCTGGATACCGAGACCGGTGCGCTGCGCTGCCTCGTGGCACGGTCGCAGCATCTGGGGCCCGACGGAACCGCGCCGGGCGAAGCCGTGGCGCTGGACCGCAGCCTCGACAACTGGGTGCTGGAAACCGCATGCCGTGAGGCCGCGACGTGGGCGATGCCAATCCACCTGTCGGTGCCGCTGTCACGCGGCAGCATGGCCGACCCCGGGCTGGTGGAGCATATCAGGGAGGTCCTGCACCTGACCGGCCTGGACGCTGAGCGGCTGACGTTGGAGTTTCCGGTCAGCTACTTCGGCATCGGCATGCCGCGGACCGTGCGTGCGACCCTGACGGCGCTGCGCGATGATGGGGTGGGCTTGATCCTGACCGAGGCCGGCCAGACCCCCACCCGGGTGGGGGCAGATGTGGCCCTGTTCCGGACAGTGAAGATCGACGCGGCGCTGATCAGCGCCATGATGTCCGACTCGCTTGCGCTGCAGGCGGTGAAGGATCTGCTGCAGGATGCTGCTGGCATGGGAGCGGATGTCGTGGCGGACGGCGTGACGGAGAACACCGAGCGCGAGATGCTCCGCATGCTGGGCTGCGGCGGGGTGCAGGGTGCCCTGCTGGGGCATCCAAGGCCGCCGGAGTGGGCGCGCGACTTCCTATGGCGGGCCAACACGCAGTTCGCGAAGTAGCTGGCCAGGCCGCCTGCGGCCACGCGGGAGCAAAAATCAGACCCGCGGTGGCTGCCAGCACCAGGCCATCCCTGGAGGACCTGGCGCCGTCGTGCTGACCGTCGCCCTGTCGGTCCTGCTGGGCATGACGGCCTGGCCCGGGGGCGAACTGTCCTGCACCGAGATGGTTGGCGTCGAAGGCTACGACGACCAGCATACCGCCCAGGACAAGCGCCACGTTCCTAACGAGTTCCAGCCGGCCTCCAGGCCGGCATCAGCGGCTTGCAACCGGCGCCCCACACCGACATAACGTCGATGGGGCGCAGGCCGCCCCCAATGATCGGGGGCGTCCGAATGTGGGTCTTGCTGCTTTTGCCGTTCGTCGGCCTGCTGTGGGTCCCGTTCTACAACCATGCCGAGCCGGCGTTGTTCGGCTTCCCGTTTTTCTACTGGTACCAGTTGGCCTGGGTGCCGGTCACGGCGTTGCTGACCTGGGTGGTATACCGCGCCCAGGGCGGTGACCAGCAATGACCTCCATGATCGCACCGGGCGGCCTGGACTGGACGGCATTGTCGGTCTGCATCTTCTTCTTCGCCCTCGTGACCGTCATGGGCTTCGCCGCCACCCGGTGGCAACGCGGCACGGCGGACCACGCGCACCTGGACGAGTGGGGCCTGGGCGGGCGCAACTTCGGCACCTGGATCACCTGGTTCCTGGTCGGCGGGGACTTCTACACCGCCTACACCGTGATCGCGGTGCCGGCCCAGGTGTTCGCCATCGGCGCGCAGGGGTTCTTCGCCCTACCCTACACGATCGTCGTGTATCCCATCGTGTTCGCCATCATGCCGCGGCTGTGGACCTACGCCCAGGCGCACGGGCACGTCACGGCCGCCGACGTGGTGTATGGCCGCTACGGCTCCCGCGGGTTGGAGCTGGCCGTGGCGGCGACGGGGCTGCTGGCGGTCATGCCCTACATCGCGCTGCAGCTTGTGGGCATGGAGGTCGTCATCAAGGCGCTGGGCCTGACGGGCGAGCTGCCGCTGATCGCGGCATTCGCCATCCTGGCGCTGTACACCTATTCGGCCGGGCTGCGGGCGCCGGCGCTGATCGCCTTCGTGAAGGACATCATGATCTACGTCGTGGTGCTCGTGGCGGTGGCAATCATCCCCTACAAGCTTGGCGGCTATGGTGCGGTGTTCGAGGCGGCCGGGCAGGCATTCGCCGCCAAGCCGGCCGGGGGACCAGCCTCCGGACTGGTGCTGCGGGCGTCGCAGTATTGGCCGTATGCGACGCTGGCGCTCGGCTCGGCGCTGGCGGCGTTCATGTACCCGCATACCTTGACCGGCATCTTCGCCTCGCGGTCGGCCAATACCATCCGCAAGAACGCCATCTTGCTGCCGGCATACACGCTGCTGCTCGGGCTGATTGCGTTGCTGGGCTATATGGCGCACGCCGCGGGGGTGAAGCCGGCGACGCCGAACGACACGGTGCCGGCGCTGTTCCGGGCGCTGTTCCCGAGTTGGTTCACCGGGTTCGCGTTCGCCGCCGTCGCCATCGGGGCGCTGGTGCCGGCGGCCGTGATGTCGATCGGCGCCGCCAACCTGTTCACCCGCAACATCTGGAAGGCCTACGTGCACCCCGGCGTGACCCCGGCCGGGGAGGCGCAGGTGGCCAAGCTGACCAGCCTTGCTGTGAAGGGCGGCGCGCTGCTGTTCATCCTGTTCGCCCCGGTGCAGTACGCGCTGGACTTGCAGTTGCTGGGCGGCCTCTGGATTTTGCAGACCTTCCCGGCCGTGGTGTTCGGGCTGTTCTTCAACTGGTTCCGTGCGCCGGCGCTGCTGATGGGCTGGGCGGTGGGCTTTCTGGGCGGGAGCTGGATCGCCTATTCGGACGGGCTGAAGCCGCTGCATACCATCGTCGTCGGTGGGGAGAGCTACACTATCTATGTCGGGCTGCTGGCAGTTGTGGCGAACATCGCTGTCGCCGCCGTCGCCAACCTGGCGCTGCGGGCCAGCGGGGCCGGGGCGGCGCGCACCGCCTGATGCTTGATCGCCGCCATGGGCAAGGCCGGCCGCTATGCCGGCGATGCTGACGCGGGCGGGACCGGCCTGCGCCGGGATGGCTGGCTGTACGGCCACGGTGGTGCGTGCGGCAATGTTGGGCACAGCCCCCACGTCCGACGATAAGCCCTTGTCCAGGCCCCCCGGGTCATGATCAGCCTGCCGTGGGCATGAAGGAGCGGGCCGTTGCCGGGGCGCCCACCTGCATCGGCGTCACGTCGGACCAGAACCGGCGCTTGAACTTCGTTGCATCGACTTCATACGGCCGGTCCCACGTGAAGCCGACATCCGCGACCTCACGCAGGAAGGGCATCACAAGGCCCAGCAACGGCAGGAGCTTCAGCGGGACAGCCCTGATGCGCAGCCTGACGCCAAGCGCCTCGGCACCCAGGCGCAGGATGCTGCGCGGAGTCCGGGTCGGCGCGCAGGGCATGTTCCAGACCTGGCCGTAAGCGTCATCGGGCGCATCGAGCAGCGTGACCACCGCACGGGCGATGTCGGGCACGTAGGCGAAGTCATGCGGCGTATCGGGCGACGCGACAAGCACGGCCGGCCTGCCGCGCGCGAGCGGGCCGAAGGCGCTCGACCCCAGATGGGAGACCGGCACATGCGGACCATAGAAATCCGGGCATCGCAGCGCCGCGATGCGAACACGCGCCGCCGCTGCCATCCAGATGCGCGTCACGTCCGAACGGATCGCCGGCTTGGCGCCGTATGCCGTGAGGGGCATGTCCTCGCGCAGCGGCTCATGCTGCGGCCCCATCATGTAGAGGTCGT
>CAXTFY010000155.1:0-11211 GCA_964243265.1 uncultured Acetobacteraceae bacterium
ATGCGGGCCGCAAGGTCATCGGTCTCGTGCGGGTCCAGCGCCGTCAACGCCAGGCGCAGGTGCGGCAGGACCTGCAGGAACGCCTCCTCGGTCATCGCCTCGAACGCCGCGTCCAGCCCGTCCAGCACCGGCGCGCAGCGGCGCAGCAGGGTAGGCTGCACCAGGATCAGCCCGGCCAACGGCGCCGACCGCTCCGCCGGGTCCGCCGCGGCGCCGGCCAGGGCGCCGCAGATGCGGGCCGCCAGCCCTGCCGCGTCCAGCCGCCCCGACAGGTGCGCCAGCGCCCCCACCACCGCCGCGATCAGCGGCGGCAGGTCACCGGACAGCAGCGCCGCCACCCCCTCGTCGAACAGCTCGCGGTCCAGCGGCGCGGCCTCCCCGTCCCGCCCCGCTTCCAGCCCCCCAGCCTCCAGCATATGATGCAGCCCCGCCAGCACCCCCGCGGCCTCCCGCAGCCGCTCCGGCGCCACCGTGGCCAGGTCCGGCATCAGGTCGATGGCCCGGCGATAGCACGCCGCCCGCAACGGCCCCAGCACCGCAGCCCCCGTCAACCCCAGCACCCGCTGCCCGCCCCACAGCCCATCGAGCACCCCCAGGCAGCGCACGATACGCACTGGGTCCGGGTCGGCCGCAACGGCAGCAGCCAGCAGCCCCGTCAGCGCCCCCTGCGCCGCCGCCACCCCCGCCTGCGCCGCCTGCAGCACCAGCCGAGACGCCGCATCGGCATCTCGCCCCTGCCCCGCGTCCTGCAGCGCCTCCGCCCGGCGCAGCAGCACCGAGGTGGCCACCCGGTCCAGCGTGTCCCCTTCCCCGGACAGCGCGACCAGCCGGCCCTCCACCTGCGGCGACCAGGCATAGGTCCAGGTCTCGATCAGCAAGTTGCCACCACGGCCGCCCCCGCTCCAGTCCGGCCCGGACACCCAGTTGCCCAACCCCGCCCCCAGCAACGCCATAGCATGCAGGAAACGGCTGGCAGCCCGGTGCCGCTCCTTGCGGTGCAGGTCCAGCGCCCGCCGCTGCTCCTGCCCGTCGTCCACCTTGAAGCCCAGGGCGCGGGCGCGAGCACGCACCGCCTCCACCAGCGGCGGCGACCCGGCGCCGCGCGGCACGTCGCCGATGCCCTCGCCGGTCAGCTCCCGGTGCAGCGCCTCCATCACCGGGGACACCCGGGGGTCCTCATCCTTCACAAAGCACGACCGGGCGGCGTCCAGCAGCTCGGACCGGCCGGGGCCGGGCAGGCCGCGCAGCTCGGCCAGGCCGCGCGCCTGACGGAGGGCCGCGACCAGGCCGGGCAGGGGTGGGGCCAGGCCCGGCTGCTCCCGCCGCAACCGGGCGGCCAGGGCGAGCAGCACCTCCTGCGCGGCGGCGTCGAACGGGTCCGGCGTGCCGGACTGCACGGCGGCATGGAGCTGCTCGTACCACCGCGGACTGGGCATCCCAGCGCCGTAGCCGTTGATCCGGTCCAGGCTGGCGTGGGCATAGCGCACCAGGTAGGCGCGGGACGGCGGCGGAGGGCGCGCTTCCGGCGGATGCGCTTCGTCGGGCGGGTCCAGCAGCGCCGGGGTGTGGAAGCCGCCGGTGACCACCGCGACGGGACCCCCCTCCGCCACTGCGGCGGCCAGGGCAGCGCGCATGTGCGCCTCCCGCGCCAGGGTGCCATCGGCCGCCATGCTCGCCGCCGACGCCGTGCGCCGGGCCAGGGCGCAATGGACACCCACGTCGGCGAAGAAGCCGCGCCAGTCCGTCTCCGCCGCCCGGGATTCGAACAGGCGATCCCAGGCCTCGTTGAAGTCCCGTGCGCCGAGCCGCGCCACCAGGCCCTGGGCGTAGTCGGAGTAGGCGAGCGGATGCTCGTCTGTCAGCACCGCGGGGGTCAGCGCCCCGGGGCCGCCGCCCGCGGGGTCCGGCAGGTCCAGCCGCCGCTGCGCCGGCAGGTCCGCCAGCACCGTCCGCGCCCCGAGCGCCGCCGCGGCCTGCAACGCCACCCACTCCGGCGCAGTGGCCGACAGCGGCCAGTAGCCGATCACCGACGGCCCGCTCTCGCCCGCCTCCGCCTGCACCGAGACCACGGCGACCGGTGGCCGGGTGGCCGGGTCCAGGATCAACGGCAGCACCGGCGCGAAGTCCGCCGGCATCTCCACCACCACGGCGCACGGCCTGATCTCGCGCAGTGCACGGGCCAGGTGCAGGGCGCAGGCGGGGCTGTGGTGGCGGATCGGGAAGTGGAACACCCCGCCCGCCCCGGACACCACCCGGCGCCCATACGCCAGCATCGCCGCCCGGTCGTCCGTCTCCGCCGTATCCGCCTCGGACATGCCGCCAGCCATTATCCGCCGCGCCCTCCAAGCTGCCACGCCCGATCAGCCGCCCTGCCTGCTCCCTCTCCCTCCGGGAGAGGGCCGGGGTGAGGGAAGCGGCCCGGACCAAACTTACCAGCATGAGGACGAAAGCGGCCCCCAATCAGGCAGGGCTTAGCCCTCCCAGCTTCCCTCACCCCGGCCCTCTCCCGGAGGGAGAGGGAGCAGCAAGCGGACGGCATCAATCCAGCCGCAGCAGCCGGGCGGCGTCGTAGAACGCCCGCCATGCCCCGCCGCGCCGCGCCCGGTCCTTCGCCACATGGTCCACATAGGACTTGAACTTGCGCCCGTCCTCCCGGTGGTCCTTCAGCACCACGCCCTGCATCTGCCGGGCGATGTGCGCGCCGGTGATGGCCCCGCCGTCCAGGTACGCCGCCTCCAACGCCGCCGCATGCGCGACGTTGACGGCCTCCGCCGTGGACAGCACCGCCTCTGGCTTCGACAGCGCCACCCCCTCCGCGGTGCGGCCGGTCCGCAGCTCGTGGAAGGTGGCGACCAACACGTCCAGCGTCGCCGCCGGCATCTCCGCCGCGAGGCCGGCCGGGGTCAGGCGGTCGGCCAGGCGGCGGGTGATCAGCTCGCGCTCGAACGCCGGGTCGGCGATGGGGTGCACGGTCTCGAAGTTGAAGCGGCGCTTCAACGCGCTCGACATCTCGTTCACCCCGCGGTCCCGCAGGTTCGCCGTCGCGATCACGTTGAACCCCGGCGCCGCCCGCACCACCGCATCCCGCCCCAGCTCGGGAATGGCGATCATCTTCTCCGACAGGATCGAGATCAGCCCGTCCTGGATCTCCGGCGGGCAGCGCGTCAGCTCCTCGATCCGCACCAGCGTGCCGTCGCGCATCGCCTGCAGCACCGGGGAGGGCACCAGCGCCCGCGTGCTCGGCCCCTCGGCGATCAGCAGGGCGTAGTTCCAGCCGTAGCGCACATGGTCCTCCGACGTGCCGGCGGACCCCTGCACCAGCAGCGCCGTCGATCCCGTGGCGGCGGCGGTCAGCAGCTCCGACAGCATGGACTTGGCGGTGCCGGGGTCGCCGACCAGCATCAGGCCCTGCTCGCCCATCAGGCTGACGATGCAGCGGTCCACCAGGGCGTCGTCACCGTAAAACTTGCGCCCGACTCCCAGCGCAGCATCGCCGATGATGAAGCGCCGCACCGCACGCGCCGACAGCCGCCAGCCCGGCGGACGCGGCCCCGTATCGGCGGCGGCCAGCCGGCCCAGCTCCGCCGCATGCAGCATCTCCGCCGCCGGCCGCAGCGCGGTGGCCTCCGCCGTGCCATCGGCTACCATTGCGCCTTCTTCTCCCATGCCGCATCGAACCCGGTGCCCGCCGCGGCCACGGCATGCAGGTCGTTCCAGGCCTCGCTGAGCAGCACCGCAGGCACCTTGCCCAGGCCGAGCCCAGTCGCGCCCCAGCCCACCTTGCCCCCCCGCAGCCGCACGAAGCGCAGCTCGCGCAGCGCCCCGGCCCGGCGCTCGGTCTCCGGCACGAAGCTGCCGGTGAACCCCAGCACCGCCGCAAAGCCCAGGTCGAGGAAGTGCTTCTCATAAGCATAGAAGCACCCGGCATCCTCGATCGATCCACGCTGGTAACCCAGGGCAGTCGCCGCCGCGCGCAGGGT
Organism: uncultured Acetobacteraceae bacterium; assembly: GCA_964243265.1. Classification (GTDB taxonomy): domain Bacteria; phylum Pseudomonadota; class Alphaproteobacteria; order Acetobacterales; family Acetobacteraceae; genus DASWOJ01. The sequence goes on from CAXTFY010000155.1 coordinate 3,981, forward strand.
GGTGCTGTCGATCATCCAACCCACGCGGTCCCCGATCGAGGTTGCCGCGGCGTCCGCCGCCGTCAGGACCGGGCGCTGCAACTGCTCGAACAGCGGCTGCACCTCGTAGTCCGCGAGGTGGGTGGCCCAGGCTGCCGACGCTTCAGCGCCGAGGGTCACGCGATGGGCGATGCCGATGCCAGCAAAGCCGTCCAGCGCCACCGGCTCGTCCGCGGCGTCGCTGAACGTGCCATCGTCCAGCGCGCGGAACGACGCCAGCGGCTGGCCCCCGGCGTCCAACCCCAGCAGGACCAGGCGGCGCAGCAGGCGGCCGGCGATGGGATGGCGCAGCAGGAAGGCGTCGAAGTCCGCCACCGTCCAGACCCGGCCCGCGCACATCGCCGCATACAGGCGGGCCGACTGCGACTCGACGGTCTGCTGCAGCTCCTTCTTCGCGTTCGCCAGCGCCTTCTTGGCGGCCTTGGCCTCCTCGGCCTCCGCGGGATCGGCGGGGGTCGGCAGCGATGCGACGGGCTTGCCGTCCGGGTTCTCCAGCACCAGGGCCAGACCGGCGTCCTTGGCCGCCTTGCCGACAGCCGCTTTCCCCTGGGCCGCCTTGCCAGTCGCCCCGATGCGGGCGCGGTAGGTGCGCTCTCCGATGGGCAGCTCCAGCACCCCCTCGTCGTCCAGCCCGGCAGTCGGCACCGTGCGGTCCGCCAGCTCCGCCGCCGTCCAGCCGCGGTCCTCCGCCAGCGCGTCCGCCAGCTCCCCGGCATACTTGCGCGTGCCCGGCTGCTTGTGGCGCTGCGACGTCGCGAGGATCAGTTGCAGCACTCCCGGCACCGGGTTGGCGGCCACGGCGTCCAGCAGGGCGCGGCACTGGCTGGCGCGCTTGCCGTGGTCGCGCAGGTAGCGATGCACCATCGCCACCGCCTCCGCCGGCGGCGCGAACCGGGCCAGCGCCAGCAATCCCTGGTGCGCCAGCGCACTGCCCAAGTACTCCCCCAGCTTCTCCCGCCGCAGCTCGGCGAAGGCCTCCGCCTCGGTATAGTCCTTCCTCCAACGCAGGTAGCTCTGATGGCGGCCAGGCGCATTGGCGGCGGCGTAGGCGTTCGCGGCCTCCAGGCCGGCCTTGCGCGTGTCGAACCCGATGAAGGCGGCCAGCACCGACCGGCCCAGCCGCTCCGCGTCGCCGCGGTCCAGGCGGTCCAGCGCCATGTGCAGCAGCGGGTCGCCGCCGGGCTGCTTCAGCTTGTGGGCACGGGCAAACCACCATTGCACGACCCGTGGAGGCACCTCCCGCCCATCGGCCCAGTGCAGCACCGGCAGGGCTGCGGCGTCGAACAGGTCCCCATAATCCACCTTGGCCTTCGGCAGCCCCGCCGCCGCCTCGGCCAGCAGCCGCTCCTCGGAGAACTCGGCGCTGATGTCGTCGCCGCACGCCGCCAGCGCCGCGAGCAGGGCGGCCTTGGCGGCGATGGCCTTCTCCGCCGCCAGCGCGGCGCGCAGGGCAGGGATGGCGGCGGGGTCGCGGCGCTCGGCCATCCAGCGGGCGCCGCCGATGCGCCGGGCCTGGTCGCCGCTCCCCAGCATGGTGGCGATGATCGGCGTCAGGTCCCCGGCGTCGCGCAGCAGCGCCCGGGCCTGGTTGCGCGCCGCCGGGTTGCCGGTGGCGGCCCGGTCGATCAGATAGGAAAAATACCGCCGCGGCACCGCCGGGAACAGCCCGAGCAGCCCCGTCACCGACATCGACACCCACGACCGGGCGCCGCCGCCCGGCTTGAACGCCGCATCGAGCAGCGGAAAGTGCGCCGCCAGCAACGGCCAGAGCAGCGGCTGGCCCTCCTCGTCATCCGACCTGCCCCAGAGGCGGCCGAGCGCGACCTCCAGCGCCGGCGCCAGGGCGAAACCCTCGGCCTCCGCCACTGCGGCCACCTCGCGCAGGTCCGCCCCAGCCCGCAGCCGGCTGCCGATGGCGGCGCCGAGCGGTCCGTGGCCCGGCGCCTGCCTCAGCATCTGCTGCACCATGTAGTTCCAGTCGGTCGCGGACTGCCCCGCAAGCCGCAGGCGCACCAGGGCTGCCAGCGACGTCTCCGGCCGGTCCAGGATCGCCGCCACGGACTTCTGGCAGGCCGCCCGCGCCTCCGCGAGGTAAGGCTGATGGCCGACCTGGCCATTGGCGGCACGGTGGACGGCCGCGTCCGCCCTCGCCGGGCGCAGCGTGCCCGCCATCACCGCCGCGGCGTCCCCCGCAATGCCGGGGTCGAAGGGGGGCTTGAAGCTCTTCGGACACGTCCGGTCGTCATGGTCGGCCACCGGCACCGCGTCGTAGGACCGCCGCGCCATGTCGTTCACGGTCCGCACCAGGCCGCGCAAGGCGTCCGCCGCATCCGCCGGCCAGGTGTCCGGCCCCGGCGTCCAGGGCGGCGCGGCGATGTATCGCCCGTCCATGCCGGTGTAGCCGTCCGGCCCGTCCTCCTGTCCCTCGGGTGCAGCACCGGCCTGCGGCGCTTCCAGGGTCGCGCGTGCGGTGGCGATGGCCTGCAGCACGCGCTTCGTGCCCTCCCCGGCCTCGTGCGCGGCCAGGGCCGGCAGCGACCCGGGCCCGCGAGCGGCCAGCACGTGCACCGCCGCCAGCCGGTCGTCGGCGGACGCGGAGGCCAAAGCCTGGGCCGCCCGCGCCTGCACGCGCTCCGCCGGCGCGGTCGCCAACGCCGCCAAAGCCACCTGCCGCGCCACCTTCGCCCCGCTTCCGGCCAGCAGGAACGCGAACTCGAAGAACGCCGGCACCCCTTCCAGCAAGCCGCTGCGGGCAAAGAACTCCGCCATCGCCGCCCGCGCTCCCGTCGGCAGGAGCTGCAGCGCCGCAACAACCGCCTCCGGCTCCGCCGCCAGCACCGCGGCCAAGCCGTCCAGCCCCAGCATGCCAGCGGTGTGCCCGGAGTAATGCCCGGCCTCGCCGTCCACGAACAGGCAGTCCACCAGCGGCGCGACCGAAGCGCCGTCCAGCGCCAGCATCTCGCGCAGCCGCGGCGCCGTCAGGATGGCGTGCGGGGCCTTGTCCTTGGCCGGAATGTGCCGGCCATAGGCGTTGCACATTCCCAGCAGGCTGCGCAGCCACATCGGCGAGGCGTCGCTGCCGGGAAAGCCGTAGCGGTAGGTCCGCGAGGCATGCAGCGGTGCGATCACCTGGGCGAAGCGGCGCATGGCCGCGGCGTCGAACGCCTCCAACCCGAACAGCACCCGGCGGCGCAGCGCCAGCCGGCGCTCCTGCTTCACCTTGTCGTCGCCACCTGCGAGGGCATAGGCGACGGAGCTGGGCAGCAGGGCGTCGGACAGCGGCGACCCCGGCTGCTGCACCAGGGTTTCGAGGTGCAGCAGCACCGCGCCCTCCGCACCCCCCACCACGAAGGCGGCGAGCCTCGCGCCAAGCCCGGCCTCCGCCGCGTCGGCCGCGGCCAGGTCCGCCATGACCGTCTCCCGATCCCCGGCGGTCAGCAGGCTGTCCGCCTTTGCAACCCCGGGCGGCAACGGGCTGCGAAACAGGTTGAGCAGGGCTTTGCCGAGCATGTCCGGTCCCTCGTCAGGCTGTTGTCACGCTATCTCACGGCAAACCGTTCGACTAGGAGCGGCGGGCATCGTCAACGTGTTGGGCCGAGGTCGCGATGGCGCGCGATGAGCACGGCGTGCCCGTGGTTACATCGCGGTGGTGACGCCGGTGACCTCGGCCCAAACCTGAAGGGCCTGGGTCTGGGCGGCCCGGTGCTGGGCGGCTGGAACCCGGTGGCGGCGGAGCAGGAAGAGGGTGTTGATCCCGTCGTGGGCGGACAGGAAGCGCTGCGCCTGTCCGGCTGACTTGACCCATGCCGTCCGCCGCTCTCGTTGTCGCGTGGGCTGGTGCGAGGTCTCCGCCCCTCTGTTCAGCCCCTTGTGCCTCCTGTGCTCGACCGAGGGCATCAACCAGCACTTGGCTGCCCCGTAGCTCGCCAGCTTGTCAGTCACCATGGACACGAGGCGCCCGGTTCAGCGGCGTGCCCAGCAGGCGCTTGGCCGCACGCATGTCGCGCCGGCTCTGCACGGGGATGTCCAGCACCATCCCGGCCTGGTCGAGGACCGCTCCGGCTGGGATGACCGGCCCGCGCGCCCATTCGTCCTGCCCGTCGTCAGGGTCCGTTTGCTCAGCGCAGATATAGAGGCAGTCAGCAAGCGCCGGGCTGGACAGCAGACCTGGAGTCGAGATGGCGAGCACTCTGAAAATCAGCGCCGTCCTGCAAATAAGAGAGGTTCGGCGGCGGCGGCCCGGCCGCCTGCCCGCCGCGGCCGTCACGCCGGTAGCCGCGCCAGGCGCGCCAGGCACACCGGACAGGTGACCTTGTCGCCTGGCGGCTCGGCCCACCTCGACCCCGCTCCGGGTTCGGCCGCACAAAGGGCGGGGCGGCAATGGGGCGTCACGGCGTGGAAGACCGGTGCTTGCCCATTCGGCATCCGCCCACCTTTACGGAGCGCGACGAACACGCGGGTCCGGCGGATGATGGCGTTGGGAGGCAAGGACAGGAGGTGCATCACGCCCCTTGTGGTTCAGCAGGATGCGGCAGGCAAGGTTCATACGGTGCAGCGCCCCTGGACGGGCCGCCGGCGTGGAGAGCCGCGCACGGTGGCAAGCCCACCACGCCGAGGTCCGGTGCCGCCACCTGGCGGGCAAGACGCGGCTCGTTACTACAAACCAGAGACTACGCCACTACGCGATCCCACCACCTACGCCATACCACCCTAGCGGGTAAACAGCGCGTCTATCTGTACCGACGTCATCTGTCCAATCTGCAGCCCAGTGAAAGCAGACGTCTCACCTGCTGTGAAGTAGCCCATCTGTGGCGTGCTCAACGCGCTGATCTGGGTTGATGTCAGTGCGACAATTTCCTGGGACGTGAGAGCCTGTATTTGGGTGGACGCCAGCACTCCAATGTCCCCTGATGTCAGTGCGGCAAATGTCGCCGCAGTCAGGGCCTGGAGCTGAAGCGTCCCGATCACGGGCATCACAACCGTCGTAAGTCCTACGATGGCAGCCGTCTGCATCGATGCAAACTGCATCGGTGTCAATCCTACAATGTTTGTCGATGTGATGGCCGCCACGTCGTTAGCCGTAAGCCCGGCGATCCCGGCGCTGCTCAGGCCGGGCAGCGCGGTCGAGGCCAGGGCTGCGACGTCGGCCGAGCTGAGGGCTGCGACCTGGGCGGGGGACAGGGCGGCGAGCTGGGCCGAGCTGAAGCTGCCGACCTCGGCCGAGCTGAGGGCGGCGACCTGGGCGGTGCCGAGGCCGCGGACCTGGGCTGCGGTGAGGGCTGCGACCTGGGCGGTGGCGCCGAGCAGGGCGGCGGTGGACAGGGCGGCGACCTGGGCGCTGCCGAGGCCGGCCTGGCTGGCGGTGGACAGCCCGGCGAGCTGCGCCGAGCTGAGGGCGGCCAGGGCTGCGGTGCCGAGCGCGGCCAGCTGGGCCGAGGTCAGCACGCCGGCGTCGGCGGTGGTGAGGCCTGCGATGCCGGCGCTGCCGAGCCCGGCGATCCCGGCGCTGCTCAGGCCGGGCAGCGCGGTCGAGGCCAGGGCTGCGACGTCGGCCGAGCTGAGGGCTGCGACCTGGGCGGGGGACAGGGCGGCGAGCTGGGCCGAGCTGAAGCTGCCGACCTCGGCCGAGCTGAGGGCTGCAATGACGGCCGTCGACAACGATGCAATTTGAGTGGTGGTCAGTGTTGAAACAGTTGTCACGGGAATCTCTCATCTACCACGAGGGAATACACACACGGCCTATATTGCCGCGTAGCTATGAGCGTGACGTTCTGTCTCGACTATCTATAACCCGCATTTATGGACAGGTAGTTAACAGCACTGAAGAGTGAGCCGACTGCCTGACGATGCTGTTTCAGGCAGGGCAGCGGTGGTCTATTATCTTGTCGAGGCCATTCTCGACCACCTGCGCCAGCACCGCCCACTCCCTCGAGGTATAGAGACAAAGTTTGATCTTGAGCCGCACGTTCAGGAGCGCTGCGGCGAATCCTCCAAAACTAGTCTTGGTCTCGTTTAGCCCCGGGCTGAGGTGGTGATGGTCCTTCAAGCGGCATAAGGGGTTCTCAACCGTGTACTGGGTGCAGTAGAGGGCCTTGTCATACCGGTGCCGAACCAGGCGATTGCTTTTAGGCCAGATGCACACGCCGATGCCGCGCGCCTGCCAGTAAGCGCGGAGCCTGTCGGTGTCGTATCCCTTGTCGCTGACGACGGCCAGGGGCTGCAGGCCCACGGTGAGCGCCTCCGTATAGGTGCAGTCGCCGCGCTGCCCTGGCGAGGTCAGCAGGCGGTGGACGAAGCCCAGGCTGTCCCCGCGACTTCGCACAACGAAGCGCGAGGCGTGATGGATCTTGGTCGTCAGCCCGCCATGCGAACGCCCGATCATTTCAGGCCCGCCGCCGCAGATGCCGGCCGCCTTGTAGTGGCATTTAATGTCAGCGTTTTGCTTTGCGAAATCGCCGATGCTGTCGATATGCAGCACGTCCGGCCCGGCGACCAGCTGCGAGTGCGCCATCAGCCGCTTCCATACTCGCTTCTTGGACTCGCGTCTTGGCCCAGCGCCGGAAGCATTTCCGGGACGCTTCGGCCGATGAGACAATGCAGGCCAGCTTGGCCTAAGCAAACCTCTGCGGGTTTGCGCAGGGATGAAAACCTAAGCAGGCTTGCGCAGCTTGGCACGGCTGTAGGCCATCTGTGTGACAAGCCGCGCAAGCCTGCTTAGGTGCGGTTGCGCCGCAGCACGGCAAAGCAGGCGCTGACGAAGCGGCACAGCGCGCCCAGGTCATACAGATGCATGTAAACCTGCTCCACAACCCCGCCAGCATACGTTGCCACAGCCCATCCTCGATGAGGTGCTCGTCTGTGCCCAGGCCTCCGTATGGTGCTCGCAACACCATGATGACCCAGGCAGGCCACGGGACGAGGCCACCCCGTGGCCACCCGAGAGAACTTGTCCTCAGACTCCAGGTCCGGCAACCGCAGCTTGCCGGGGTCTTTGCATGCAGCCGGCGCGTCAGGTCTAGAAGCCTTGCAGGTCCAGATTAACAGGCGGTGGCATGCTGTTCACTTTCCTGAAAGCTCCGCGTTCTCTCATCAAAGAGGGTCGTCATCAACTATTGCTTAAACACTCACGTCATACAGTCTCCTGGCGCAGGGGAGTTCCAGGCAAATGCCTATGGCGGAAAGGTTCGTAGCC